>CAYVUV010000251.1:0-24329 GCA_964455095.1 uncultured Binatia bacterium (SeqCode) | reverse complement strand
CGCGTGAGAAGATCCTGCGCGGCGTCAACCTGTTGGCCGACGCGGTCACGGTGACGCTCGGCCCCAAGGGGCGCAACGTGGTGTTGGAGAAGTCGTTCGGGGCGCCGACGGTGACCAAGGACGGCGTCACTGTGGCCAAGGAAATGGAGCTCGAGGACAAGTTCGAGAATATGGGTGCGCAGATGGTGAAGGAGGTGGCCAGCAAGACCTCCGACGTCGCCGGCGACGGCACGACCACCGCCACCGTTCTCGCCCGCTCGCTCTTCGCCGAAGGCGTCAAGATGGTAGCGGCCGGGCACGACCCGATGAGCTTGAAGCGCGGCATCGACAAGGCCGTCACCGCCGTCGTGGCCGAGCTGAAGAGCATGTCGAAGCCGACCAAGGACCAACGCGAGATCGCCCAGGTCGGCACGATTTCGGCCAACAACGACACCACCATCGGCGAGATCATCGCCGAGGCGATGAACAAGGTCGGCAAGGAAGGCGTCATCACGGTCGAAGAGGCGAAGAGCCTCGAGACGACGCTCGAAGTGGTCGAGGGTATGCAGTTCGACCGCGGCTACCTGTCGCCGTACTTCGTCACCGATCCGGACAAGATGGAGTGCGTGCTCGAGGACGTCTACCTGCTGATCCACGAGAAGAAGATCAGCGCCATGAAGGATCTTCTGCCGGTCCTCGAGGCGATCGCCCGCACCGGCAAGCCTTTCCTGCTGATTGCCGAGGACATTGAGGGTGAGGCCCTGGCGACGCTGGTGGTCAACAAGATCCGCGGCACCCTGCACTGCAGCGCCGTCAAGGCGCCGGGCTTCGGCGATCGCCGCAAGGCCATGCTCGAGGACATCGCCATCCTCACCGGCGGCAAAGTCATTGCCGAAGAGCTCGGCATCAAGCTGGAGAACGTGACGGTCAACGACCTCGGGCGCGCCAAGCGCATCGTGGTCGACAAGGACAACACGACGATCGTCGATGGCGCCGGCAAGAAGGGTGACATCGAAGGCCGCATCAAGCAGATCCGCGCTCAGATCGACGAGACGACGAGCGACTACGATCGCGAGAAGCTGCAGGAGCGGCTGGCCAAGCTGGTCGGCGGTGTGGCCGTGATCCGCGTCGGCGCCGCGACCGAGATGGAGATGAAGGAGAAGAAGGCGCGCGTCGAGGACGCTTTGCACGCCACGCGCGCCGCGGTCGAAGAGGGCGTCGTGCCCGGTGGCGGCGTCGCGCTGGTGCGCGCGCTGGCGGGGCTCGAGGGGTTGAAGCTCGATGGCGAGGAGCAGGTCGGCGTCAACATCGTGCGCCGGGCGCTCGAAGATCCCTGCCGCTGGATTGCCTCGAACGCGGGCTGGGAAGGCTCGATCGTGCTCGATCGGGTGAAGAACTCGAAGGGCGCCAACGGCTTCAACGCGGCCAAGGAAGAGTTCGAGGACCTGATCAAGGCCGGCATCGTCGACCCCACCAAGGTGGTGCGCACGGCGCTGCAGAACGCAGCCTCGGTCGCCGGGTTGCTGCTGACCACCGAATGCATGGTGGCCGAGAAGCCCGAAGAGAAATCGGCCGGCGGCGGTGGCGGTATGCCTCCGGGCGGCATGGGCGGCATGGGCGGCATGATGTAGGAACGGCGCCGCCGCCGCTCCTGTAAGAAAGAAGGGGCGCTCTGCCATTGGCAGAGCGCCCCTTTTCTTTTGGAACCTTACTTGGGAGGGCGAGGCTCCTGCCGAGCCTTCCAGGACTCCGAGACGCGGCTCGGCGGGAGCCTCGCCCTCCCGGTCGGAGACGGCCTCGGCCGTCCGGCCGACGGTCGGCGACTACGGGTGGCGCGAGTTCTTGAACAGCGTGAAGTCGCGGATGGTGGCGTTGGCGCCGCCGTAGCTGCTGCTGCGGTAGTCGGAGCCGAGATAGAGCGGCGTGCCGGGCGCGATGTCGAACGTGCCGGAGTAGGTGTTGGAACCCGCCAGCTGACCATCGATGTACAGCGAGGTGCGCGCCTCGCCCCACGAGGCCGTGATACTGTGCCGCTCGCCCGGCTCCCAGTTGTCGATCGGAACGCTGATGTCGGCCTCGCGCTCGTTGTCGGCGACGATGAAGCGCAGGTAACGGCCGTTCTTGACCAGCTCGAGTCGGTTGGCGAAGCCGTGCTCGTCCTTGATCGTCACCAGCGAGTTGTCGGTCTTGTCGCTGCCCTTCCACTGCGGCTCGATGTCGAACGAGATGGTGCCGGCGTCGCCGTTGGCGTTGCCGGCATCGGGGAACTTGAGCTGCGAGCCCTCGGTAAACTTGATACCGGGATCGCCGTCTTCGGGCTCGTCGATGTCGCGCTTCTCGGCGGCCTGCGCCGAGTCGTCGGTCGATTTGACTTCCAACGCGACATCCTCGGCGTCGCCGCTGCGCGGATCGCCACCGATGTCGCCGCTCGGTTTCTGCGCGCCGAGGAAGTCGACCAGGTCGGGCCGATCGACGGGGCGTGCGCCTGGCCTGGTGCCGTCTGCCATGGCGCCGCCGACGCCGGAGCCGATCGCGGTGCGATGGCCGGCTCCCTGCCCGACACCGCCCGCGAGGGCGGCAGATCCCGAGCGCGCCGTCTGCCCGCCCAACCCAGCTGCGCCGCCGCCTGCACCCGCGCGGCCGCCCGCCACGTTGGCCCCGCCGCCCGCGCCACCCCCGACGCGGCGACTGCCGCCCGCGCCCGGTGCATCGAGGCGGCCGTGACCCGGTTCGTTCAGTCCACCGCCGGCGCCGGATAGGTGGTTTCGCCCACCTCCCGCTTCCGCGTCGATCAGGCTGTCTTGCGCAGTCCGATCAGACCAGATTTTCAATCCGAAGAGGCCGAGAGCGGCGACGACGATTGCAATGACGACGATCTGTGCGCGTTCCATTGTGTCGCGACTCCGTTGGTGCAGGGCAGCTGACGTGGCGCCTCGAAGGTTGGCGATCCAGCTCCTGTGTGTCAAGGCCCGCCGAGCGCGGGCCAGGCGCGTTCCCCCTGTGCGGGCCGCGTGCTAGGTTCCCGGCGTGCACGCGCTGCACGATCAGATCCTCGCCTACATCGACGATGCCGGCGCCGGGGGATTCGAACCGCTGGCGCTGGCCGTGTTCGCGCATCAATTCGCCCACTGCGAAGCGTACCGGCGCTTTTGCCTCGCCCGTGCGCGCACCCCAGATACCGTCACCGACTGGCGCGCCGTTCCGCCGGTGCCGATCCGCGCCTTCAAGCACGTCGAGCTGTGCTGCGGCCCACCGGCGCGCACGTTCCTGTCGACTGGCACGACGGTGGGACCCAACCTGCGCTCGCGGCATATGGTGCCCGACCTGCGGCTCTACCATCGTTCGGCCGTCAACGGCCTGCGCGCCTTCCTGTTTCCCGATGTTCCCCACATGCAGCTGGTCGCCCTGATCCCGCGCGCGGCCGCGCGGCCGGAGTCGTCGCTGGCGCAGATGGTGGCGTGGGCGATGGAAACGTTCGGCGACGCGGAGAGCGCCTACGCGCTGCAGGGCGACCAGCCCGACTTTGCCGGTGCTGTCGAGTTGCTGCAGGCCGTCGAGCGCAGCGGTCAACCGGCCTGTCTGCTGGCGACGACGGGGGCGCTGATACACTTTCTCGACTACGCCCGCGCGCATGCCCTGACCTTTCGGCTGCCGCACGGCAGCCGCATCATGGACACCGGCGGCGACAAGGGCGCGCCGCGCCCCCTGTCGCGCCACGGCCTGTTGCACGCCTGCTGGAGCACATTCGCCGTACCGGGCTACTTCTGTGTCAACGAGTACGGCATGGCCGAGCTGTCGAGCCAGTTCTACGACTCCGTCATCGCCGACCGGGTCGCCGGCCGCCATCGGCCGCGCACCAAGGTTGGCCCGCACTGGGCCCGCACCCTGGTGCTCGACCCGCTGTCGCTGGCGCCGCTGCCCGCCGGGCAGCGCGGGCTGCTGTGCCACGTCGACCTCGCCAACGCCGGTTCGGCCATGGCGGTGTTGACCGAAGACGTCGGGCGCGAGACTGCGCACGGATTCGAGCTGCTCGGTCGCGCCGACGGGGCCGAGGTGCGCGGGTGCTCGCTGAGCCTGGCCGAGTGGGAGGCTGCGTAATGGCTCCGCCCGCCGCGCTACCGGGAGAGCCGGCCGACCAGGTCCCCGGCGCAATCGACGCCGCGCAACTAGCAACGCTCTGTGCCGATCTGCGCGCCGCGCGGCAGCGCTTGGCGGCGCGGTCGCTCGACGACATCCTCGCCAGTCTCGACGCCGTGGTCGCCGAGTGGTTGCAACCCGACTCGATCTGGCGCCGCGAGGCCGAAGCGCTGTTGCCCAACGCGACCGGGTTCTCGCCCGCCATGATCCGCTACGGCTTGCCGTCCATGATCGAGCCGCTGCGCGCGCCGGCCGTGGCGGCTTTGCTCCGCGACGAGATCGGCGCGCGGCCGGTGCGCCATCCGCACCTCATCGCGCACATCAGCGCCGGCAATCTGCCCGGTCAAGCCGCCATTCCGGTAGCCTTGACCCTGGCGCTCAAGTCCGCGGCGCTGGTGAAGGCGGCGCAGGGCGATCGGCTTTTCCCGCTGCTGTGGGCGCGCTCGCTGGCCGCGCGCGATGCCGACTTCGGCGCCTGCGTCGCCGCGCGCTACTGGCGCGGCGGCGAGCACGGCTGCGAGCAGGCGGTCTGCGCCGCGGCGGATCTGGTCGTGGCGTCGGGCTCCGACGCCAGCGTGGACGATCTGCGGGCGCGCTGTGCGACGCGGTTCATCGGCCACGGATACAAGGTGAGCTTTGCCGTCGTCGCCCGCGAGGTGATCGACGAGCCAGAGACGGCGGCGGCGCTGGCGCGCGACGTGGCGATCTGGGACCAGCGCGGCTGTCTCTCCCCGCAGGTCTGCTTTGTCGAAGGTGACGTCGAGGCGGCGCGGCGGTTCGCCGCGCATTGCCTGGCGCCGCTGCGCACCCTGGCCCGTGAGCTGCCGCCCGGCGAGACGGCGGAGTCGGATGCGCTCGCCGTGCGGCGCTGGCGCGACGAGGCCGAATGGCGCCAGCTCGCCGGTGAAGCGGTGACGCTGTGTGCCGCGGAGGCACTGGACGAGGGGACCATCGTCGTCGAGCCGGAGCCGATCTTCCGCCCGACGCCGCTCTGCCGTTCACTGCGCGTGCTGCCGCTGGCGCGGGTAGGCGATTTGGGGCCGATATTGGTCAACGCGCGACCGCGGCTCGAGGCCGCGGGGGTGGCGGCACCGGCGGCGCGCTGGCCGGCACTGTACGCGCTGCTCGATCGCATCGGCGTGCATCGCATCTGTCGCCTCGGCGAGATGCAGCAACCGCCGCTCGACTGGCGTCTCGGCGGGCGGCCGCGCGTCGGCGACTGGGTGACCAGGGGCGAAGATGAGCACCGCCAAGCGCGCTGAGCCGAGCCCATTGGGGCGCGATTTCCTGCGCTACGTCGGCCAGACTTCGCCGACACCGCTCGGACTGGAGGTGGCGCGGGCGGACGGCAGCAGCGTGTGGGACACGGCGGGCCGGGAGTACCTGGACCTGCTCGCCGGTATGGGTGTCGCCAACGTCGGCCACGGCAACCCGGAGGTGCTGGCGGCCGTGCGCGCGCAGGCCGAGCGCTACTTGCACGTCCTCGTCTACGGCGAGGGGGTGCTGGCGCCGCAGGTCGAGCTGGCGCGCGAATTGGCGGCGCTGGCACCGGGTGACCTGTCGATGACTTTCTTCGCCAACAGCGGCGCCGAGGCGATCGAGGGGGCGCTCAAGCTGGCGCGGAAACACACCCGGCGCACGCGCTTCGTCGCATTTCACGGCAGCTACCACGGCGACACCATGGGGGCGCTGTCGGTGTGCGGCAATCCGCGCTATCGCAAGCCGTTCGAACCACTGCTCAAGGACGTGCGCTTTCTGCCGTTCGACGACGTGGGGGCCCTGCGCCGGATCGACGAGTCGGTCGCGGCGGTGGTGGTCGAGCCCATTCAGGGCGAGGGCGGGGTGCGCGTGCCGGGTGACGAATTCCTTCCGGCGTTGCGGGCGCGCTGCGACGCCACCGGTGCGCTGTTGATCTGCGACGAGGTGCTGACGGGAATGGGGCGCACCGGGCGCTGGTTTGCGTGCCAGCACTGGGGCGTCTGTCCCGACGTCCTCGTGCTGGCGAAGGCCCTCGGCGGCGGCCTGCCGCTCGGCGCCTTCCTGGCGCGGCCCGCGGTGATGGCCACGCTGGCGGACAACCCGCCCCTCGCCCACGTGACGACGTTCGGCGGGCACCCGCTCGCGTGCGCGGCTGGCCTGGCGGCGCTGCACTATGCGCGACGTGAAGGCCTGCCAGAACGCGCGGCGCGCCTCGGGGCAGCATGGCGCGCGGAGCTGGCAGGTCTCGTCGGCCCCGGCCTGCGCGCCGTGCGCGGCAAGGGCATGCTCATCGGCCTCGAGCTCGCAACGCCGGAGCTGACGGCGGCGTTCTGCCGCGCGGCGTTGGAACGCGGCGTGATCCTGAACTGGACTCTGCACCGCGACACGGTGGTGCGCCTGGCACCGCCGCTGACCATCAGTGACGCCGACGGCGCGCGCGCCTTGCGCGCCGTGGCGGAATCACTGGTGGCCGCGGCCGGCTGACGGCCGACTGCGCGCGGCTTACGGCCGCTTGCAGACGACGCTGAAGTTGCCGCGGCGCTTGCAGGTGCTGATGTTGCCGGTGCGTTGGACCGTCACGCTCTGGCTCAACACGGCGGAGACCGGGCCGAACGGCTGCACGGTGCTCGTCTCCGTCAGCGAGGACAGGTGCCGCGCCGTGATGGAAACGTCGTACACCAGCGGGTCCTGTCGCGTCGGCACGATGCTGGCGCGGATGCGGCCGTCCGTACTGCGGCAGCGAATCCTGCCGCCGTTGTTGCCGCAGCCAGTCAGCGGCAGCGTGGCATCGTAGAATCCGGCGTCGCGCACGCGCACGCTGACCGCGTTGGCGAGGAGGCGAGTCACCAACGTCCCGCCCGTATCGTTGTCGTCGAGCACGCCGATGACCTTGGCGCGGCCGTTGTCGCGCGAATCGGAGTTGTCGTAGCGCAGCGCGACCTTGCGCAGCGAGAGCGTGGACGCCTCGACGTTGGGACCGACGAGCAGCGGCACGAAGGGGAAGTGCACGACACGCGCCTCGCGGCCCATCTGAATGCGTTTGCCGATCAGCGACCCTTCGACGACCGAGAAGGCGCCAATGGCGATCTTCGGTCGCTGCGCGGCGATGATCGTACCGGCGATCGACGCATGCGTGCCGAGCTTGGCCGAGCGGCCGGTGCCGTCCACGTACCAGAGCACGTTCTCCGGCGACAGGCCGCCCATGAGCGTAATCTGCGAACGGGTGCCGACGCGGAAGGCTCCGAAGACGCGCAGGACCACCACGCGGGTGGGGCCGCCCTTGATCACGACGCTGCCGGCGCGGCCGAGACGGAAGGAGTCGATGTCCAGGACCGTTTGTGTATGCGTCGGATCGAGCACGTCGAGATCGATGACGTAGGCGGCGTCGCCGGCCTTGCGGCGGATGTCACCCAACGGCGGCGCGGTGCGTTCGAGGCCGGCAATGATGGCGGCGAGGTCGGGTACGCCGGCGATGAAGTTGAGGCAGCGGGTCATATCCGTCGCCGTGCCGGTCTTGTTGACGTAGGTATTGCCCGGGTGGTCGATCGTCAGCTGCATCGTGCAGCTGTACCCGGCCGGGCAGGTGTTGCTGCCCGTGCAACTGCTGGTGCCGTCCGAGCACATGCCCGCCGGACCGACCAGCGGCTTGGCCAGGCCAGTGATCACCTGGCCGCCGGTGTTGTCGAACTCGTGACCGATGCGCACCGGTGGTTGGCCGCCGCTGAACTTGGCGAGGCCGTCGACCGCCAGCGTGCCGCTGACGAACACGCCCACCGAAGCGCGCGAGTCGACGCCGCAGGCGCCGGCGCGAATGGGCGTAAACTCCGGCGTCGGACCACCCGGCGTCGGATCGGGGGCCGGGATCACCTCGGCCTTGCGGCCGAAACGGAGGCTGCGCAGGCCGTTGCGCGCGGTGCCGATGATCGCGAAGCGCTGCGTCGACGAGAACGTCGAGCAGTTGGGGTTCTCCGCGTCGATGACGCCGTCCCCGTCGTTGTCGACGCCGTCGGCGCAGGAGTCGCACTCCATGGTTTCGACGCCGACCTCCGACAAGCACCCCAGCGTGGGGTCGCAGGAGTCGATTGTGCACTCGTCGTGGTCGTCGCACACCACCGGCGTGCCGGTCTGACAGACGCCGTTGACGCAGATGTTGTCGTTCGTACACTCGTCGCCGTCGCTGCACGGCGTGTCGTTGGGCAGGCTCTGGTGCTGACACACACCGGTGCTGTTGCACTGGTCGGAGGTGCAGGTGTTGCCGTCGTCCGGACAGGGCGAACCGGGGGGTTCGTACAGGCAGGTAGCCGAGCAGCAATCGCCGTTCAGCTCGTTACCGTCGTCGCACTGTTCGCTGCCCTCGACGATGCTGTTCCCGCAGTCGGGCGTCTTCGTCGGCGTCGCGGTTGGCGTGCTCGTCGGGGTGTTGGTCGGCGTCCGTGTCGGCGTCGCCGTCGGGGTGTTGGTCGGCGTACTGGTCGGCGTTTTGGTCGGCGTGGCCGTATTCGTCGGGGTCGCCGTCGGGGTTGCGGTCGGCGTGTTGGTCGCCGTCGGGGTATTGGTTGGGGTGTTGGTCGGGCTCGCCGTGTTGGTCGGTGTCTTCGTGGGGGTCTGAGTCGGGGTGTTCGTGCGCGTCGGCGTCGAGGTGGGCGTCGGCGTGTTGAAGCGCTGGTTGCTGATCTGGCCCGAGGTGCTCATCACATGGCGCGCGGCCAACCCGGGCCCACACGTACCGCCGATGCAGCTCGTGTTGGACGAGCATGGCTGGTTGTTGTTGACCCCACCTTCGCAAGTGCCCGTGACGGAGAAGCCCGAGGCGCTGAGGCCGAAGGCGGCCGCACCGGAGTCGACCATGAAGATGATGATGTCGCTGGTGTTGCGCAGCAACAGGCCGTCGACTGCCGCTCCCTGAGAGGCGGGGTTGCCGACGCGCGAGCCGACGGTATCGTCGAGCGTCACGTTCTGTCCCGGCGCCTCACCGCCGAGGCTGGTGCACGCCCCGCCGCCCTGACAGGTGTCGGGCGCGGGGTTGGAAGGGTCGCACGGGAAGCCGGCGTTTGATCCGCCGACGCAGGTCGCACCGAAGGACACGACCGGCGCGCCGGCCGGGTTGGGGAAGACAATCGTCGGGACGAAGACGAAGGTGCCGCTGCCGATGCGGCGCGAGACCATGGCGGTCTGCGCTCCCGGCACGGTGTCGACGCCGGCACCGGTCGGCATGGTGATCGGCAGTACCGATTCCGTTCCCGACCCGTCGAACGTCACCGTGCGCGTGCCGCCGGGGAGAATCAGCAGCCCGTCGCCGCCATTGGCGTTCGGATCGAAGCCGCTCGAGTTCGGGTTGCCGGGATTGGTGAAGATGTCGTTGGAGGTAAAGCCGCTCAACAGGGCCGTGCGTCGGATGTTGCTCAAGGGCGGCACGTTGAGAATGCTGCCGGTTAGCAGGGTCGACAGCGAGGTCAGGACGTTATCGGGATTGTTGAACGTCTCATTGACCGGAATCGCCGTGCCGCCGGTCATCATGATGCTGGTGACCTGCGTGCCGATGCCGGCTGTTTCATCGCTCTTTACGGCGAAATACAGCTTGTTGTTGGCGGAGACGAAAAACTGTTGATCGATCCCGGCGAGGGCCTGGGCCGCGGTCCATACGACGAGCGCTGCCGCCATCGCCGCAACCCGACCTCGCTTCCTACTGCTCATATCTCACGTCTCCTGCGCACACGGCAGGTGGATGTCTCAACCGTTTTCATCATCGCTCGGCCGGCTCTGCGATTCCTGTGCCTGCCGATCCCCAACACCCCAAAGACTCCACGCTGTCTCGAACCCGGTCTTCTGCACTGCCAGTTCACGCCTTTCAACTGCTTGGGATCGCCGCAAGCCATTGTACATACCACACGCGCACGCACGGCCTTTGCGATGCCAGTCAATTGGAAAGCCCGCCTGGCTATTCCCCATTCAATTGGTTCGCCGGAACGGCAGGAATAGTCAAGGGTTTTCCTCAGTCTATGGCGAAAAAACCATGCCGCGGGCTGGCATCCGGCAGTGTCGGGATGCCATGAAGGCGCTGCGCGCAGGTCGGCTCGGCTCGGCCTGGCCTGGACGGGGGAGAATCGAGATGACGGGACCGGCGAGCGCGGGGGCGTTGAGCGGCGTACGGGTGATATCCATCGGTCACACCCTGCCAGGAATGTACTGCTGTGCCATTCTACGTGACCTCGGGGCCGACATTACGCGCGTCGAACCAGCCGTGATCGCGGGGGCGGGGCCGCGTTTCGCCGGCCTGGCCGGTGAGTTTCCGACCCGGTCGCTGCTCGCTGGCACCAGCCATTGCGAGATCGACCTCAAGCAGGAGGGGGGACGGCAGCTCTACCGGCGCTTGGCGGCCCTGGCCGACGTGGTGCTGGAGGGGTTTCGGCCCGGCACGGCCGCGCGCCTGGGCGTTGACTACCCGACGCTCGCGCCCCGTGCTCCGCGGCTCGTCTATGCGGCCATCTCGGGCTATGGCCAGGAAGGACCGGCGCACGAGCAGGTCGGCCACGACATCAACTACCTGGCCATGGCCGGGGTGCTCGAGCTGACCGGGGAGCCGGATCGGTCTCCGGCCATTCCCGGGGTGACCCTTGGCGACGGCCTGGCGGGGATGAGCGCGGCCGTCAACGTGCTCGCCGCCCTGCAGCAGCGAGCGCAGACCGGCCACGGGCATTACCTGGATATCGCCATCGTCGATGGACCCCTCTTTCTGATGTCGATGGAGTTCGAACACTACTGGCAGACCGGTCACGCCCGCCGGCGCGGCGACTCCCATCTGACCGGGCGCTACCCCTGGTACCACGTCTTTCAGACCAAGGACGGACTCCACCTGTCGGTCGGCGCGGTCGAGCACAAGTTCTACGCCACTCTCTGCCAGCGGCTGGGCCATCCCGAGCTTGCCGAGCGACAGTTCGCGCAGGACGCCGAGCTGGACGATGTCTTCCGGATCTTCCGCGCCACGTTCAAGACCCGAACGCGCGACGAGTGGGTCGCGCTGCTGGCGGACGACGACGTCTGCGTGGCCCCGGTGCTCACGCCCGGCGAGGCGGCCGATGCGACGCACAGCCAGCGCATGCACTGGCTGCACCCGGGCAGCCCACGACCGATCGTGCGCTCTCCCGTCCGCCTGCCAGTCCCGCCGCTGCCGCCGGCGCGCGACACCGCCGCCACGCTGGCGAGCTATGGGGTCAGTCCGGCAGAGATCGCCCTCCTCGCCGAGCAACGCGTCATCGGCCCGCTCTCGTAGCACCCTTCGACGAGCTCAGGATGAGCGGGAGGGAGTCCCTTGAAATAGCAGGGAGGGGGCTCCGCTCATGCCGAGCCCGTCGAAGCACAGGGCGGGGGGCGGGGCTTTCAACGAGCTCGGCGGCGGCGCTTGCCGGCGCGCGAACAGTCCTATAACTGAATGCGGTTACGTCAATCGGTATCGCCCGGCAGGCGGCGCGCGTCGAGGCGCCACGGCGAGCCATTCCCAGCACGGTGAGGACGAGCGATGGATCTCAGCTACAGCGCCGAGTACGAAGCGTTTCGCGCCGAGGTGCGGGCGTTTCTCGACCAGCATTGGACCGACGAGGACCGCAACAGCACGCCGCCGCCGGAAGGGCAGGCGGCGCTAATGGGGGCGGTGGTGCGTTGCGATGAGCGCGCGACGCGATTCCGCCTCGCCGCGATCGAACGCGGCTACCTCTACCGCCACGTGCCCAAGCGCTACGGCGGCGGCGAGCAGCCGTACGATCCGCTCAAGGGCAACATCATCAGCGAGGAGTTTCGCCGCGCCAAGGCGCCGCACGAAATGGTCGGCCAGGGCCCGAGCATGTTGGTCCCGACCGTCGTCGAGCACGGCACCGAGGAGCAGAAGCAGAAGTTCGTGCGCGACACGCTGCTCGGCAAGATCATGTGGTGCCAGGGCTACAGCGAGCCCGGCTCCGGCAGCGACCTGGCCTCGCTGCGCACGCGCGGCGAGCTCGACGGCGATTTCTGGGTGGTGAACGGACAGAAGATCTGGACCTCGAGCGCCACCGAGGCGCAGTGGATGTTCTGTCTGGTGCGCACCGAGCCCGAGGCGCCCAAGCACGAGGGCATCAGTTATCTCCTGATCGAGATGAACACGCCCGGCATCGAGGTGCGGCCGCTGCGACAGATGACCGGCGAGGCGGATTTCAGCGAGGTGTTCCTCGACAACGTGCGCGTGCCGAAGGGCAACATCGTCGGCCAGCGCGGCAAGGGCTGGGTGGTGAGCCGCTCGACGCTCAAGCACGAGCGCGCCATGATCGGCGGCTCGTTCATCACGCGGCGGACGTTCGACGGACTGGTGATGGTCGCCCAGGGCCTCGAGTTGCGCGGCAAGCCGGCGATCCAGGATCCCGTCATCCGCAACCGCCTGGTCGAGCTCGAGGCGCGGCTGCTGGCGAGCGAGTACAACGGCTACCGGCTGGTCACCATGCAGGCGCGTGGCGAAGACGCCGGGTTGGCCGGGATGGTGATGAAGCTGTTCTCGACGCAGCTGGGCTACGACATCTCGAAGGCGGCGATGGACGTTCTCGCCGATCGCGGTGCCCTGGCGGTGAGCGATTCCAACCCGATGGGCATGTTCGTGCACGCCTACATGTGGTCGCTCGGTATCCTCATCGCCGGCGGCACCGCCAACATTCAGCGCAACATCATCGCCGAGCGCGGGCTCGGCATGCCGCGAGGCTAGGGTAAGGAGCAAGGAGCGCCATGGATTTCGGATTGTCGGAAGATCAGCTGCTGCTGAAGGATACCGTAAAGCGCTTTCTCGCCGAGCGCTGTCCGACGACGCGCGTGCGTCAGATCATGGAGAGCGAGAGCGGGCACGACGAGGACCTCTGGCGCGGCCTGGCCGAGCTCGGCGTGACCGGCACGGTCATCCCCGCCGAGCACGGCGGGCTCGAGCGCGAGCTGCTCGATCTGTTTCTGGTCGCCGAGGAGCTCGGCTACGCGGCGACGCCGGGGCCGTTCCTGGGCGCGGCGTTGGCCGGATTGGCGCTGGTCGAAGGCGGCGACGCGGCGCAGCAGGCGCGCTGGTTGCCGGGGCTGGCGTCTGGTGAAAAGATCGGCACGATCGCCTTCGGCGAGGACGGCGACGAATGGGATCCGACACGCGCCAGGGCGGCGGTGGCGGGCGGGCGCCTGAAGGGGCGCAAACCGCTGGTGCCGTACGCGGCGGTGTCCGACCTGTTCATCGTCAGCGCCCGCGACGAGTCCGGCCCCGGGCTGTGGCTGGTCGAGCGCGGCGCGCCGGGCATCGAGATCACGCCGCAGAAGGGCAACGACATGACGCGCCGGCTCGACGCGGTCGCGTTCGCCGACACGCCGGCGGTCAAGGTCGGCGGTGCCGCCGCGGCCAGCCGCACACTGGACGCCGGCCTGGTCCTGCTCGCCGCCGACGCCTACGGCGGCGCGCGCCGCTGCCTGGAGATGGCGAGCACCTACGCCCTGCAGCGCGAGCAGTTCGGACAGAAGATCGGCTCGTTCCAAGCCGTCAAACACCAGCTCGCCAACCTGGCGATGGAGCTCGAACCGTCGCTGTCGCTGTGCTGGTACGCGGCGCATGCCTTCGACAAAATCCAGGACCGCTCGGCGCGCCATGCCGCGATCACCAAGGCGCACCTGACCGATCTCTACGACCGCGTCGCGCGCGACACCACCGAGCTGCACGGCGGCATCGGCTTCACCTGGGAGTTCGACCTCCATCTGTGGTTCCGCCGCGCCATCTACGACCGCGCCGTGCTCGGCGACGCCGCCTCTCATCGCGCCCGCGCCGCCGATCTGGCCGGCTGGTAGGGAACGACCGCGGGCCGGAAGCGCACTGCCATGACGCCTGCCGACGTCCGCGCCGTCGATTGTTGGGTCAACCCCTTCACGCCCGAGGTCGCCAGCACGCAGCAGCCCGAGTTTCTGGTCCGCGTCGCGACCGACTACTTCCACCGCGCGGACGAGGTGTTCAAGGGCACGCCGCTCGACGACATGGTGGCGATGATGGAGGCCAACGGCATCGAGGCCGGGCTGCTCACCATCGACGCCAACGATCCCGGCCCGATGGCCGCCGCCGCGGCGCGCTACGGCAACCGCTTCCTGCTCTCCGCCGTCATCGATCCGCTGCAGGGAATGGCGGCCGTGCGCATGGTCGACCGCTTGGTGAAGGAACACGACGTGCGGTTGATCCGCATGATCCCGTTCCTCATCAACCGGCCGCCGAACGACAAGGCCTACTATCCGGTTTACGCCAAGTGCGTCGAGCTCGGCGTCGCCGTCTCGGTGACCACCGGCATCCCCGGCCCGCCGATGCCGGCTGAGCCGCAGCGGCCGCTGTATCTCGACGAGGTCTGCCTGTTCTTTCCCGACCTGGTCATGGTGATGGCGCACGGCGCCGACCCGTGGTGGGGCGAGGCGATCCGACTGCTGCTCAAGTACCCCAACCTCTACATGATGACCTCGGCCTACCTGCCCAAGTACCTGCCGCCCGAGATGCTGCACTTCATGAACACGCGCGGCCAGGACAAGATCCTGTTCGCCACCGACTTCCCGTTCCTGCCCTTCGACCGCGCCGCCGAGAGCGCCCGCGCCCTCGACCTCCGTCCCGGCGTGCTCGAGAAGTACCTGCGCGACAACGCGCGTCGCGTCTTCCGCTTCGCGTAAGCTCCACCCCATCAAAGCGTGGTGACCTGCCCCGCGCCGCCTGCTACACATGCCGACATGGCGGCGCGGCAAGCGACGGGTTGGATGACCGAGGAAGAGCTGCTCGGGTTGGTCGAGCGCGGCGAGATCGAGACCGTCCTGGCGGTCTTCCCCGATCTCTACGGCCGCCTGGTCGGCAAGCGCATCACCGGCCACTTCTTCTGCGAAGAGGTGCTCGCACACGGCATGCACGTCTGCGACTACCTGCTCGCCTGCGACATGGAGATGGACCCGGTGCCGGGCTACCAGTTCACCTCGTGGGCCGAAGGCTACGGCGACGTGCGCTGCGTGCCCGACCTCGGCACCCTGCGCCGCGCCACCTGGCTCGAGCGCACGGCGTTGGTGCTGTGCGACGTCTACGTCGAGGAGAAGGACGAGCTGGTCGCGGTCGCGCCGCGCAGCATCCTCAAACGCCAGCTGGCGCGCGCCGCCGCGCTCGGCTTCGAGGCCATGGGCGGCTCCGAGCTCGAGCTGTTCGTGCTGCGCGAGACCTACGAATCGGCGCACCGCAAGGGCTTCGACAACCTCGAGCCGTTCGGCTGGTACGTCGAGGACTACCACACGCTGCAGGGCTTCAAGACCGAAGGGCTGATCGGCGCCATCCGCCGCCACCTCGATGCGTCGGGGGTGCCGGTGGAGTTCTCGAAGGGCGAATGGGGACCCGGCCAGCACGAGATCAACCTGCGCTACGCCAACTTCCTCGAGATGGCCGACCGCCACGTGATCTACAAGCAAGCGGCCAAGGAGATCGCCATCCAGCAAGGCCTGGCGGTGACATTCATGGCCAAGCTCGACGAGCGCTACGCCGGCAGCTCGATGCACCTGCACTCGAGCCTGTGGTCGGCCGACACGCGCGAGGCGCTGTTCGCCGGCGACGCCCAGGCGCTGCCCGACCGCTGCCGCTGGTGGCTCGGCGGCCTGATGCGCCACGCCCGCGCCTGCGCATTGATGTTCGCGCCCTACGTCAACTCGTACAAGCGCTTCCGCGCCGGCTCGTTCGCGCCGACCAAGATCGCCTGGGCGTACGACAACCGCACGGTGGGCTTCCGCATCGTCGGGCACGGCCCGTCGCTGCGCGTCGAGTGCCGCATTCCGGGCGCCGACGCCAACCCGTACCTCGCCTTCGCCGCGACGCTGGCGGCGGGTCTCGACGGGATCGCCAACCACATCGAGCCGGGCGCGGCGTTTCGCGGCGATGCCTATGCCGCGGCCGAGCTGCCCAGCGTGCCGGAGACGCTGCCCGAAGCGATCGCCGAGTTCGGCGCCTCGGCGCTGTTGCGCGAGGCCTTCGGCGCCGATGTGGTCGAGCACCTGCTGCACTTCGCCCGCACCGAGCAGCGCAAGTTCGAAGAAGTCGTCACCACCTGGGAGCGGCGGCGCTTCTTCGAGCGCGCTTAGTGCGCAACCCGACGCAAACAGCAAGGGGTCAGACGAAAAGGGGAGGAATGCGGCACGGAGGAACATGAGTGACGACCACGCAAGCCAGCCGATCGCCAGACCAACGCGGTCCTGCGCACCGCTCTGTGCGCGGCCGCTGATCGGCGTCTCCTCGTACGCGCGCAGCGGCCAGCCCCCGACGTTCTCCATCCCCGTCGGCTACATCGACGGCGTGCGCGGCGCCGGCGGCACGCCGCTGGTGCTGCCGCCCGGCGAGCCCGATCCCGAAGCGCTGCTCGCTGCCATCGATGGCCTGATCGTCTCCGGCGGCGGCGATATCGCCCCCGAGGCCTACGGCGGCCAACTGCACGAAACCGTCTACTCCGTCTGCGAAGAGCGCGACCGCTTCGAGTTCGCCCTGGTGCGGCACGCGCTCGCCCGCCCCGCCCTGCCGCTGCTGTGCATCTGCCGCGGACTGCAGCTCCTCAACGTCATCTGCGGCGGTTCGTTGCACGTCCACATTCCCGAGCGCTACGGCGACGCCGTCGCGCACCGCCTGCCGCCGCGCCTGCCGACGCGCCACCCGATCCGCGTCGACCCCGACAGCCTGCTGGCGCAGATCCTCGGCACGACGCGCCTCGAGGCGTGCTCGTTTCACCATCAGGGCATCGATCGCCTCGGCGCCGGCCTGCGCCCGGTGGCCTGGGCCGACGACGGCGTCATCGAGGCCGTCGAGCACGAGGACCACCCGTGGTGCATCGGCGTGCAATGGCACCCCGAAATGCAACTCGCCGAGCCCGCTCCGCCGCGCCTGTTCGAAGCGATGATCGCGCGCGTCCGGTCCGCGGTGGCGTGACGAGGCTTGATCCGACAGAAAGCCAGACACAGAAAGAGGGCTAACCACGAAGGGCACGACGTAGGTCTCTAAGGCCCGTATCTTCCTTCGTGCTCTTCGTGTCCTTCGTGGTGAGTGAATCTTCGCCTCAAGCGAACCTGACAGCAGTGCGGGAGAGACCATGGCTGGACGGCTACAGGGTAAGGTAGCGCTGATCACCGGCGCCGGCGGCGGCATCGGCCGCGCGACGTCGCTGCGCTGCAGCGCCGAGGGGGCGCGCATCGCGGTGGTCGACGCGGCCGAAGCGGCCGGGCAGGGCACGGTCGACGCCGTGCGCGCTGCCGGCGGCGACGCGGCGTTCTTTCGCGCCGACGTCAGTCGCGGCGCGGAGGTGCAGGCGATGATTGCATTTGCCGAGCAGTCGTTCGGCGCCCTGCACGTGTTGTTCAACAATGCCGGCATCTTTCCCGACGCCGACGGCTCGGTGGTCGACACCGACGAGGAGACGTTCGACCACGTCATCGCCGTCAACCTCAAGAGCGTCTTCCTCGGCTGCAAGTACGGCATTCCGGCGCTGTTGCGCGCCGGCGGCGGCAGCATCATCAATACCGCGTCGTTCGTCGCCGTGATGGGCTCCGCCACCTCGCAGAGCGCCTATACCGCATCGAAAGGCGGCGTGTTGGCGCTGACGCGCGAGATCGCCATCGAGTTCGCCCGCCGCGGCATCCGCGCCAACGCGCTGTGTCCCGGACCGGTCAACACGCCGCTGCTGCAAGGACTGATGGCGGATCCCGCCTTCAAGGCCCGCCGCTTCGTCCACCTGCCGATGGGCCGCCTCGCTGAAGCCGACGAGATCGCCGCCGCCGTGCTCTACCTCGCCTCCGACGACGCCTCGTACGTCAACGGCACCGCCTTCCTCGTCGACGGCGGCATCACCGGGGCGTACGTCACGGCCGAATAGCGCCGCCCGCTCATTCCTCCGCGAGCAACCGCCGCAACCAGCGGCGATAGAGCTCCAGCGGCTGCGCGCCGATGACGGCACCGGATCGACCGGCGACACATACCGACGGCACGCCGCTCACGCCGGCTTCAATGGCTTCGTTGTGCTCGTCGATGGTGCGGCGCAACAGCTCGGGATCGTTCGCCCGCGCAAGCGCTGCCTCGGGCAGCCCAGCTTCGCGCCAGATCGCCGCCAGCGTGGCGGCGTCGGTGATGTCGCGGTTCTCGGCGAAATACGCGTGCAGGAGCCGCAGATGCATGTCGCGGAAGGCGGGCGCGCCGAGGGCCGCGGCGGCTTTGGCCACCAGATGCGGCGGCACGCTGTGCGAGGGCGGTCCGGCGTCGCCTTCCCAGACGCGAAACTCGCCGGCGTCCTCGTCTGCCGCTGGCCGCAGCCACGACTGCGTGTAGGCGCGAAACTTTTCCATCGTGCGCGGCTCCGGCTGTGGGCGGAGCAGAAAGCTGCGCCACTCGAGCTGTACCGCGTCGCCGAATTCCTCTTCGATGCGGTGCAAGCGGACCGTGCCGTTGTAGCACCACGGGCAGAGGTAGTCGGAGTAGACGATGAGATGCACGCGCTCCACGCCGCCGGCGTATCACGGGTGGGCATCGGGTGTCAGCTGGCAGAGGGTTGACGCGCCGCCGGGCCTGTGGGCGGGTGGCGCTG
This sequence comes from uncultured Binatia bacterium (SeqCode), assembly GCA_964455095.1. GTDB lineage: Bacteria > Desulfobacterota > Binatia > HRBIN30 > CADEER01 > CAYVUV01. The sequence continues at coordinate 5,634 of CAYVUV010000251.1, read as the reverse complement.
CATGAGCCGTCTCCTCGCACCGCTGCGCCTACAGATGGATCGGTGCATGACGGCTCTGCGCCGGCGCCATGCGGTGCGTGAAGCGCGGCTGTGGGAAGCGCGCGTCGCACCCGGCGACGCGGAGCGCGCCGAGGTGCGTCGTATGCTGGAGCGGTTGCTGCTCGAGAACGTCATCCCGTTCTGGTATCCGGCCGTGATCGACGAGCGCGACGGCGGCTACCGGCTGAACCACGACGGCGCCGGCCGCTGGCGCGGCCCCGCGCCGCGCCGGCTGGTGACACAGGCGCGCACGGTGTGGTTCTTCGCGCGCCTGGCGCGCTCGCCGTATGCCGCGGCCGGCCACCGCGAAGCGGCAGCGCACGGCTATCGTTTCCTGCGCGAGCGCCTGTGGGACCCGGTGCACGGCGGCTTCTACTGGGAGGTCGACGCGCCGGGCACTGCGGCCACCGATGCGCGCAAGGACCTCGTCGGCCAGACGTTCGGGCTCTACGCCGTCTGCGAGTATGCACATCTGACGGCGGACGTCGGCGATCGCGCCTTCGCCGAAGAGATCTTTCACCTGTGGGAGGCCAAGGCACACGACGCCGTGCACGGCGGCTACTACGAGGATTTCGACCGCGAGTGGCGGCGCCGCGAGCCGCCGATCAAGTCGATGAACATCCACCTGCACCTGCTCGAGGCGATCGCGGAGTACGTCCGCCTCAGCGGCGACGCGCTGGCAGGCACGCGGTTGATCGAGTTGATCCTGGTGCAGAGCGGCGCCGTCATGCGCAACGACGGTGCCGTCTCAGTTGAACGCCATACGGCCGCGTGGTCGCCGGCGGATCCTGCCGATCAAGTGGTGTCATATGGCCACGACCTCGAGAACATCTGGCTCTTGATCGATGCGGTCGCGGCGGCCGGGCTTCCCAACGGCCCCATGCTCGATTTGTATCGCGGCATCTTCGCCTACGCGCACCGCTTTGCCTTCGACCACTGCGCCGGCGGCTTCTTCGCCGGCGGCGCCGTCGGCCGCGCGGCCACGGATCGCCGCAAGGTGTGGTGGGTTCAGGCCGAGGGCATGCTCGCCGCCCTGCACCTGCATCGCCTCACCGGCGCGGCGGTGTGCTGGCAGGTCTTCCGCGCTACGCTCGATTGGATCACCCGCCACCAGGCGGATTGGACACACGGCGAGTGGCACGCGCACATCATGCCCGACGGCCGACCGGACGACGGGGAGAAGGCTGGCCCGTGGAAGTCGCCGTACCACAACGGCCGCGCGCTACTCGAATGTCTCGCGCTGCTCGCCGCCCCGAAAGAATAGCCGCGAGAAGGCGCAAGAGGCTCAAAAAGGGGACGGAGAAATCCGCGTTCTTCCTTTGTGCCTCTTGCGCCTTTTCGCGGCTAATCGGTCAACTGCTCGGCAGCGCGCTGGCCGGGGCCCAGCAGGAGTGGGTGCCGCTCGAGATGCGCTCGGGGAGGCGCACGCGGGCGATGGGCCCGCCGCTGATATCGGCGGCGTCGAAGATCAGGCACTCGGAGCGATCGGCGTTCATGTCGGTCGTAAAGGTGACCAGATAGCCGTCGTCTTCCGCTTCCGCGCCAAGGCGCGGCGCCATCGGTGCCTCGCTGCCGAACACGCCGTCGCCGAACGCATAGTGCTGCTCGCGGCCCGTCTGCAGGTCGTGCTTGATCAAGCCGTCGAACAGGAACTGCCCGGGCACGCCGGTCATGTTGTAGCTGTAGCGGTACGGGCGCCCGGCATGGCGGGCGTTGATCATGCCGAACTCCATGATGCGGTCGGAGAGGTCCTCTTCTCTGGTGGCGCCGGTCGCCAGGTTGAAGCGCCAGCGGTGCGCGCGCGGCTGCATCTGGTCGAGCGACAGGTAGCGCGAGATGCGCTCGTAGTAATTCCCGGCGCCGCGCAGCGACGGCGAGGGGTTGGCCTGGAAGAAGCCGTCGAGCACGACTTCGTCGCCGTCCTCGTAGGCGTTGATCCAGTGCAGCACGTAGGTCGGCGCGGCCTCGAACCAGCGGATGTCGGCGCTCTGTCCGCGCCGCGGGATGACGGCGAAGCGCGTCGGCAGCTCGGGGTGGAAACGCGCGGCATAGGCGCCCTTCGCCATCAGCTCGGTGTCCCAGAAGAGCGGGCAGTCGTTGAGAATCGCGTAGCGTTCGGTGAAGGCCATGTCGTGCGGCAGCCGCGGCCCGGGCAACGGCACGTCGACATAGTGCACCAGCTCGTCCTGCGGGCTGACGACGCCGTAGTGCATGTAGGGCTCGCGCGTCGAGTAGTTGAAGAACAACAGCTCGCCGGTGCGCTCGTCGACCTTGGTGTGCGCCGAGACGCCCCAATCGGAGGGGAAGCGCCCGCCCCACGACGCGCGCCCGCGCGGCGCGAGCGTCACCGGGTCGAGCGCGTACAGGTCGCCGCACTGATAGAAGCTGGTCAGCGCGCGGCCGGCGTGCACGACGATGTCGGTGCTCGAGGCGTCTTTCAGGCGCGTGCGCGCGCCCCAGCCGTCGGGACGAATCGAGCGCGCCGGCGGCTCGGCCAACCCGGCCCACAGCGGCCCGCCCGCTTCCTGTTCAGCGGCCAGGCCGACGGTGCGCACGAAGCGGTTGCGATACACCGCGCGGCCGGCGTGGAAGTGGATCATGTGCACCATGCCGTCGCCGTCGAACGGATGGTAGTTGCCGATCGCTCCGTGGACCGGGTTCTCGGTGTTGCGCAGATAGACCCCGTCGAGGTCGGCGGGAATCTCGCCGACGACATCGAGCTCGCTCGCGTCGTACTCGGTGTGATTCGGCCGCCACGCACCCGTGCGGTAGGGATGATCATCGTCCGCAGGCAGGGTCGAGAGCGCCCGGCCGACTACATCGACACGCATGGTGCCATAAACACCTGGACCGCCTCGCGACGCAAGGGCCGATGTTGCACGTTTCCGGTCCCCGCCCCTTTCTAATCCGGTCCCCCCTCCTTTCCAAGGAGGGGCTAGGGGAGGTAGCTCTTTTGACGGGTAGCCCGGAACTACCTCCCCCCGGCCCCCTCCTTGGAAAGGAGGGGGAGCAGAGGCAGAACAGGATGCGGGCTCACCCCGCCAGCGGCAGCGCCGTGCCGTTGGCCTTGCGCAAGCGGACGGGCACGCCGTTCAGCACCGATTGCCCGACCACGCTCTCGACCACTTGATCGTCGGTCCAGTCGTTGGCCGACACGCCTGGTTTCTTCGCGGCGACGCGTTGCCACGGCGCGGCGGTGGCGTGGCCCCAGCCGTGCGGGAGGCTGACGACACCGGGGCGAATCTGGTCGGTGACGCGCACCGGCACTTCGCCGGTATGGACACGGCTTTCGAGCACGGCGACGTCGCCGTCGGCCACACCGGCGCGCCCGGCGTCGTCCGGATGCACGTAGAGCACGCAGCGGTCGCGGCCGGCGGTCAGCGCCGCGACGTTGTGCATCCACGAATTGTTGGTCAGCAGCTCGCGCCGGCCGACGAGGAGCAGCTCGTCCGGATCGGGGACGGCCGCGAGCGTCGGCGCCAGCTCGTCGATCGCGGCGAGGAACGGCGCCGCGGCGAGGTGGACGCGGCCATCGCGATGTAGCACGCGCCGGCTGATACCGGGCTGCAGCGGGCCGAGGTCGATGCCGTGCGGTGCCGCCTTCAACCGCTTCATGTTCAGACCGCGCGAGAACGGATTGAAGCGATCGCCGTACTCACCAAGACGCAGAAACACGCCGGCGATGGTGGTCGGGTTCCAGTGGATACCGACGCGGCGCGCCAGGCGCAGGAAGCCGTCGACCAGCGAGATGCCGGTCGGGCCGCCGCCGAGGCGGTAGGAGAGCTCGAGCAGGATCTGCCAGTCCGCCAGCTCGCCGGCGCGGTGCGGCACCACCGGCGGCGACCAGCGCGCGACGTTGCGGACGAAGAAGTCGGAGAACACCAGATCGACGTGGTCCTCGGTCAGGCTCCACGCCGGCGGGAGGATGACGTCGGCATGGCGCGTCGTCTCGTTGACGTAGAGGTCGATCGCGACCATGAACTCGAGCTGCTCGAGCGCCCGGTCGAGGCGGCGGCCGTTCGGCGTCGAGAGCACCGGGTTGCCGGCGAAAGCGACGAAGGCGCGCACCTGGCCTGGTCCGGGCGTTTCGATCTCCTCGGCGAGCACCGACGCCGGCACATCGTCAAGCGTCTCCGGCAAGCCGCGCACACGGCTGTGCCAGCGCGCGTGCCCGTCGCCGCCGGTGGCTTGCAGCATCTTGAACAGATCCATCGCCGGCGTGGTGAACAGCGAACCGCCGACGGCGCCGAGGCGCCCGGCGACGAGGTTGAGCAGGTCGGTGGCGTAGGTGGCGAGCGTGCCGCTCGGGTTGTTGCACACGCCGATGCGCGAGTAGGCCGCGGCCGTCTCCGCGTCGGCGAACTCGTGCGCCAGCCGTGTGATCGTCTCGGCGGGGACACCGACCTGTGCGGCGACACGCTCGGGCGCGAACGCCGCCAGCCGCGACTCGATGGCCTCCCAGCCGCTGGCGACGCTGGCGAGCTTGGCGCGATCGACGCGGCCGCTGGCGGCCAACACCTGGACCATGGATAGCAACAGCGCGGAGTCGCCGCCCGGGCGGATGGCGACGTGTTCGTCCGCTTCACGCGCCGTCTCGGTGAAGCGCGGATCGACCACCACCACCTTGCCGCCGCGGGCGCGGATGGCGCGGATGCGCGCGCGCATGTTCGGCGCGCTGAGGAAGCTGCCGTTCGAGATCAGCGGGTTGGCGCCGATGCAGAGGAAGTACTGCGTGCGATCGACGTCGGGAATCGGAATGGCCACCGAGCTGCCGTACAGGTAGTACGAGGCGGCGAAGCGCGGGCTGGTGTCCTGCGAGCCGGCGCTGGTGGCCACCTGCGTGCCGAGCGCCGTGAGCAGGCCTTTGCGCAGCAACACCGCGCCGTGGTTGTGCACGATCGGGTTGCCGATGTAGGCGGCGATGGCGTTGCCGCCGTGGCGGCGCTTGATGTCGTTGAGGCGCTCGGCCACCAAGGCGAACGCTTCGTCCCAGCCGATCGGGACGAACTCGCCTGCCGCATTGCGGCGCACCGGCGTGCGCAGGCGGTCGGGGTCGTGATGCACGTCGGCGATGGCGATGCCCTTCGGGCAGACGAAGCCGTGCGACAGCGCGTCGTCCTCGTCCCCGCGCACCTCGACGATGCGCTCGCCGTCGACCTCGAAACGCAAGCCGCAGCACGCCTCGCACAGCGTGCAGGTTCGAAAGACGGTCGTCGTCATGTCGCCGCTCCTTGCAGGTCTCGTGGCCTGGAATTTAGGCATTCCTCACGCGAAGCCGCGAAGCCGCGAAGGGGCACGTCATCCTTCGCGGCTTTCCGTCTTCGCGTGAGATTCTCTCTGTCCGATCGAAGGTAAATCGGCAAGAGGCTGGCGCAAAGATCCACTTTCCGTCAGATCTATGGAGCCAATTATTTCCGTCTCAAAAGGTGACTCAGCTTCTCCGGTCTTTCTCCGGTCCCCTCCTTTCCAAGGAGGGGCTTCTCCGATCCCCCTCCTTTCCACGGAGGGGCTTCGCCGGTCCCCCTCCTTTCCTAGGAGGGGTTAGGGATTGGTTGGGTGGTTGCTCCTGCGCACACGGCTCCGTGGGGGGCATAG
>CAYVUV010000250.1:0-13630 GCA_964455095.1 uncultured Binatia bacterium (SeqCode) | reverse complement strand
TGCCAGTGGGCGCGGAGGCGATCAGCGTCGAGGCCGTTGGCCATGGTGACCCGCTTGGAGTGGTCGGTGATGGCAATGTATTTGAGGCCCCGCGCCTTGGCTCCCGCCACCATCTCGGCGATCGTCGCCGCGCCGTCGGTCGCGGTCGTGTGCATGTGCAGGTCGCCGCGCATGTCGTCGAGCTCGACCAGCTTTGGGAGGCGTCCCCTTTCGGCGGCGTCGAATTCGCCGCGGTCTTCGCGAAGTTCAGGGGGAATCCACGGCAGTTCGACGGCCTTGTAGACTTCCAGTTCGGTGCGACCGGCGATCGACTTCTCGCCGCGAAAGACGCCGTACTCGTTGATCTTGAGCCCTCGTTCCTGCGCCCGCCGCCGCAAGACGATGTTGTGCGCTTTGGAGCCGGTGAAGTACACCAGCGCCGCGCCGAAGCTCTCCGCCGGCACGACGCGCAGATCGGCGTCCATGCCGTTCTGCAAGCGCACGGAGCTCTTGGTGCTGCCCTTGCCGTGGACGTGCGCCACCTCGGGCATGGCGACGAAGACGTCCATCACCGCGGCGGGATCCCGCGAGACGACGAGAAAGTCGGCGTCGCCGATCGTCGCCTTGCGGCGCCGGATCGAGCCGGCGATCGCGACTTGTTCCACCGCTGGCAGCGCGCGCAACCGCGCCTCGATCCGCTGCGCCAGCGGCAGCACCTCCTGCAATGGACGCCGGCCTTCGGTCTGTTGCAGAAAGCCGATGCCGCGCAGGATCTTCGCTTCGGTCTTCTCGCCGAAGTGGGGCAACGCGCGGATCTTGCCGGCGCGCGCGGCGCGCTCGAGACCGGCGACCGTGCGGATGCCGAGGTCGTCGTAGAGCGCCTTCACCATCTTCGGGCCAATACCCTCGATGGCCGTGAGCGCCGTGACGTCCACCGGCGTCGCGCGCCGCAGTGCCGCGTGATCCTTGCACTTGCCCGTCTTCAGCATCTCCTCGATGCGCTCGGCAATGCCGCGGCCGACCCCGGGGATCGCCTCGAGCGCCTTGATCCCGCCGGCGGCGTAGATCTCTGCCAGCGGCCGGTCGAGCGCCTCGACCGCGTCCGCCGCCTTGTCGTAGGCGCGCGGCTTGAACGGCACGCTGGTCATGTCGAGGAACAGCGCCATCTCGCGCAGAATGCGCGCGATGTCCGCATTGCCGAGCTTCTTCGCCACGGTGCAGAGCTAAGCGTGATCAGATGAAAAGTTCAACACGCAAGTCGCCGTCCTTCGCGCCTTCGCGTCTTCGCGCGAGATGCTTTGTCCGCTTCAGAGACTTGCGGCGCAGGGTGGCTTCGAAATAGAACCCAGCCCCATGGCGGAATTCGTTCGGGTGGCGAGCGCGAGTGAGGTCCCGGCAGGGCAGGGCCGGCTGTTCGAGGTCAACGGCCGACAGGTGGCGGTGTTCAACGCCGGCGGTGCGTTCCACGCCATCGACAACGTCTGCGAGCACCAGGGCGGTCCGCTCGCCGAGGGCGAGCTCGACGGCTGCATCGTGACCTGTCCGTGGCACGGCTGGACCTACGACGTGACCAGCGGCATCTCGCCCGACGACGAGAGCACGCGCGTGGAGCGCTTCGAGATCAAGGTCGAGGGCGGCGAGATCCTCGTCGCCGTGACCGAAAAGGCGTGAGCCGGTTCAGCGCTTCTTCCTGAACTCCGGCTTGCGCTTCTCGACGAAGGCGTTGCGCCCCTCCTGCGCCTCGGGCGTCTGGTAGTAGAGCTCGAGGGCGGAGAAGCCCATCTCGGTGATGCCGTGGATGTGGTCCGTGTCGGCGTTGAACGAGAACTTGGCCAGCTTCAGCGCGGTTGGGCTCTTCTCCAACAACTCGGCGCACCAGGCCTCGACCTCGCGCCGCAGCTCGGCGGCGGGCACGACCTTGTTGACCAGGCCCATGGCCAGCGCGTCGGCAGCCGAGTACTGCCGACAGAGGTACCAGATCTCGCGCGCCTTCTTTTCGCCGACGACGCGCGCCAGGTAGGCGGTGCCGAAGCCGGGGTCGACGCTGCCGACGCGCGGGCCGGTCTGGCCGAAGACGGCAGTGTCGGCGGCAATCGAGAGGTCGCAGAGCACATGCAAGACGTGGCCGCCGCCGATGGCGAAGCCGTTGACCATGGCGATCACCGGCTTGGGGATGCTGCGGATGACGGTGTGCAGCGAGGCGACGTCCAAGCCGATTCCTGTGCCGGTGCCATACCCCGCTTCGCCGCGGTCTTTCTGGTCGCCGCCGGAGCAGAAGGCTTTGTCGCCGGCGCCGGTCAAGACGACGACGCCGACGTCGGCGTCGGCCCAGGCAGTGCGAAACGCCACCACCATCTCGTCGACCGTGCGGGCGCGAAAGGCGTTGCGCACCTGCGGTCGATTGATCGTGATCCACGCCACGCCGTCGCGCGCTTCGTAGAGAATGTCCTCGTACGCCATTCCGAGCTCCTTTCGCCGTGCGCGGATATGACCTGGCCGGCGCGACGCGGTCAAGCCGCCGCCGGTCGTCAAACTTTCATCCCCGCACGCTTTTTGTTAGGTCACGGGATCCCGATATGAGCACCGCACTGGAAGAGCTCCTGCGCGCGCGCGGCGCGACGTATGCCGACTGGCACGGCTGCGCGCTGCCGGCGCACTTCGGCGATCCCGGGCGCGAGTGGCGCGCGGCGCGCGAGGGGTGCGCGGTGTTCGATGCCGGCTTCCGCACGATGGCCGCGGCGACCGGCGAGGATCGGGTGTCCTTCCTGCACGGCATGTTGTCGAACGACGTCAAGTCGCTGGCGCCGGGCCACGGCATGCACGCCGCGCAGCTGACGCAGGCCGGCAAGGTGGTGTCCGACATGCGCGTCTACGCCGAGCCCGACCGCCTGCTGCTCGACATCGTCGCCTGGCGCGTCGCGCCGGCCCTGGCGGCGTTCGAGCGCTATCTGGTCGCCGATGACGTCGAGCTCGTGACGGCAGAGAACGAGGTGCCGCTGCTCGGACTCGAAGGCCCGTTCGCGCGCGCGACGCTGATGGAGGTGCTGGGCATCGGGGTGCTGGTCGACGAGGCGTTCGCGCACCAGCGCGCGGCGTTTCAAGGCCTGCCGCTGTTCGTCGCCGCGGTGTCGGAAGCCGGTGGTCGCGGCTATCTGCTCTGCGGGCCGCCGGAGCTGGCGGCGCCGCTGTTCGATGCGTGCCGCGAAGCCGGTGCGGTGCCGATGGGTATGCAGGCGCTGAACGCGCTGCGCGTCGAGGCGGGTGTGCCGTGGGCGGGCGTCGACATGGACGAGGACGTGCTGGCGATCGAAGCCGGGCTGGAGCCGGCGATCAGCTTCAAGAAAGGCTGCTATCTCGGCCAGGAGATCGTCGAGCGGGTCTCGGCCCGCGGCCACGTCAACCGCCATCTGGCGGGCGTGGTGTTGGACGGTATCGATGTGCCCGCATCGGGCGCCGTGCTGCGCGCCGAGGGACAGGATGTCGGCTACGTGACCAGCGCGGTGTCGTCGCCGGCGCTCGGCAGCGTGATCGCCATCACCATGGTGCACAAGCGCGTGCTCGATCCGGGCAGCCGCGTCGAGGTGGACGGCGCCGGTGGGGCAACGGTGGCGGCGCTACCGTTTGTCGGCAGCGAGGCCGAGATTGATGAGGAGGAGAACTAGGCAATGGCGCAGCTCGGAAAGATCTACATCACGCCCGGCGGAGCCCAGGTGATCGTGACCAAAGGCGCGCCGGGAACGCTCAGCGACGGGGACGTCGCGCTGCTCATGCAGGGCTCGGGCGAGAAGTATCCCGACGGCACGGCGGCCGGCACGCAGGCGCTGGCGCTCGGCAAGCGCTACAAGTCGGCCGACGGCGCGGTCGAAGTGTTGGTCAACAAACCGGGGCCGTGCGATCTGCGCTACGAGGGCGCCGCGATGGAGCTGAAGGAAGCGAAGCCGCTGCCGTCGAGCGACTGACGCGCGCCGTCAGCCGCCGGCGATCGGCCCGCCGCGCCGAGGAACACCCCGCATGCCGCGTCGATCCGCTGTCCCCGCCGTGCTCTACGAAAAGGTCGACGGCGGCCGCGTCGCGGTCGCGACGTTGAACCGCCCAGAAGTGCTGAACGCCTACGGCGTCGCCATGCGCGACGCGCTCTACGAAGTGCTGCAAGCGGTGCGCGATGACCCGGACGTGCGCGTCATGGTGCTCTGTGGCAGCGGGCCGGCGTTCAGCACCGGCGGCGACTTGCGCGAGTTCGGCCGCGCCCCGTCGGCGCGCGTCGCGCGCGAAGTGCGCTGGCAGCGCGACGTGTGGGGCACGCTCTGGCGCCTGCCCAAGCTGACCATCGCCGCCGTGCACAGCCTCGCCGTCGGCGGCGGCTTCGAGATGGCGATGCTCTGCGACCAGTGCATCGCTGCCGCGGGGACGCAATTTGCGTTGCCCGAGACCGGGCTCGGCATGATTCCGGGCGTGGCCGGCACGCAGACGCTGCCGCGCTGGTTGGGGCAGGGCCGGGCGATGGACCTGGTGCTGACCGGCCGTTGGATCGACGCGCGCACGGCGCAGCGCCTGGGTGTCGTGACGCGCATCGCCAAACCCGCCCGCTTGCATTCCGCCGCACTCGCCCATGCGCGCCGCCTGGCGCGCATCGCCCCGGCGCTGGTCGCGGCGCTGAAGTCCGCCGTCAACCGCGGTGCCGACCTCCCGCTCGGCGACGCGCTGGCCCTCGGTCGAGAAATTGGTTCGTGAAGGAGAGTCCGTGAATACGTGCAACTTCGTCAGCATTCCCGCCCAGATGTTCCCCGACCAGGAGATCCTGGTCTTCGAAGGCCGCCGCATGACCTACGGCGAGCTGTGGGAAGCCGTCCAACACCTCGGCAACGCGCTGCGCGGCCTCGGTGTGCGGCGCGGCGACCGCGTCGGCGCGCTGCAGACCAACTCCGACCAGTACGTCGTCGCCTACTTTGCCAGCGCCGCCATCGGCGCGGTGTTCGTGCCGCTCAACTACCGCGCCAAGCTGCCCGAGCTGGAGTACATGATCGACACCGCGGGCATCAAAGTGCTGCTGGTCGGCGAGCGCTACGTGTCCGCCGTCAACGAGCTGCGGTCGCGCCTGCCGTCGGTCGAGACCTACGTGTCCTTCGAAAGCGAGCAGCCCGGCATGCTGCCGTTCGACCTGTTGATGGCGGGCGGCGCGGGCGAGTTCGTCGAGGAAGAGATCGAGGACGACGAAACGACCATTCTCATGTACACCAGCGGCACGACGTCGCAGCCCAAGGGCGTCATGCTGCGCTACAACGACTTCACGGTGTACGTCTGCGCCAACGTCGAGCTGGCCGACGGCACGCCGCGCGGCGCGGCGCTCCTGTCGGCGCCGCTGTACCACATCGCCGGCGCGACCAACATCATGACCAGCCTGTTCACCGGGCGGAAGCTCGTCATCCTGCGCCAGTTCGAGCCGCAACCCTGGCTCGAGTCGATCGAGAGCGAGGGCGTCACGCACGCCTTCGTCGTGCCGACCATGATGAAGCACGTCCTCGACCACCCCGAGTTCTCCCGCCGCGACCTGAGCAGCTTGCAGAACCTCTCCTACGGGGGCGCCGCCATGCCGTTTCCGGTCATTCGCCGCGCCATCGAGCAGTTCCCGCCGACGGTCGGGTTCGTCAACGCCTTTGGCCAGACCGAGACGACGTCGACGCTGACGGTGCTCGGTCCGGAGGATCACCGCCTCGACGGCACGCCCGAGGAAGTCGAGCGCAACTTGAAGCGGTTGGTCTCGATCGGCCGACCGCTGCCGGACGTCGAGGTCAAGGTCGTCGACGATGATGGCAACGCGCTCCCTCCCGGCGAGATTGGCGAGCTGTGGGTGTCGACGCCGCGCACGATGAAGGGCTACGCCGGCAAGGAGGGCGGCGTCAGCAATCCCGCCCTCGACGGCTGGCTGCCGACGCGCGACATGGGATGGATCGACGACGAGGGCTACATCTTCCTCGCCGGGCGCAAGGACGACATGATCATCCGCGGTGGCGAGAACATCTCCCCGGCCGAGGTCGAGGCGGTGCTGTACTCGCACGCGAGCGTTGAGGAGGTCGCCGTCATCGGCGTCCCCGACGTCGAATGGGGCCAGCGCGTCGTCGCCGTCGTCGTCGTGCGTCCGGGCGTGGACCTCGGCGCCGATGAACTCCAGCGATTTTGCCAGCAACGCCTGGCGAGCTTCAAGAAGCCGGAGACCATCCACTTCGTTGAGGCGCTGCCGAAGAACCAGATGGGCAAGGTGCTGAAGAAGGATCTGCGCACCCAGTTCGCCGACGATGTGAGCTGAATGATCCGCCGGACGAGATCGCGCCGCCGCTCCCCGTCGCTGTCGTGCACCGTTCGCGACGGCGCCGCCTGGATCGCGCTGGCGCGGGATCGAGTCGACCAGACCGCGGCCCAGGCCCTGTGCACGCTGGCGGAAGAGCTCGAGCTCGACGACCGCGTGGCCGTGGTGGTCCTGCGCGGCGCGGGCAAGGCGTTCTGCCTCGGTGTCGCAGACGGCGGGTCATGGCAGACGCAGCACGACTTCGTCGCCGCGATCGGGCGGTTGACGCGCCCGGTCGTTGCCGTCGTGCACGGTGATGCCGTCGCCGAGGGCTGCGAGCTGGCGCTGGCGTGCGACCTGCGCGTCGCCGCGTCGACCGCGCGCTTCAGCCTGCCGCAGATCGCCGCCGGCCACCTGCCGCGCCACGGAGGAACGCAGCGCCTGCCGCGCCTGATCGGCCGCATGCGAGCGCTGGACCTGCTCCTCACCGGCCGCGCCGTGCGCGGGCGCGAGGCGGAGGTGATCGGTCTCGCGACGCGTGTCGTGCCAGCGGGACAGCTTGCCGCTGCCGCGCGTCGCGAAGTCGCGGCCCTGTGCGCCAAGGCCCCCGTCGCCTTGCGCGCGGCCAAGGAGGCGGTCAGCCGGTCGCTGGATCTCACCTTCGATCAAGGCATCCACCTGGAGCAGGACCTCTACGTTCTGCTGCAGACCACCGCCGATCGCGCCGAAGGTATCCGCGCCTTCCTCGCCAAGCGGCGCCCGCGCTTCAGCGGCAATTGACGCGGCCATTGGTCAGGTCGCGCGCCGTCATGGTACGAAGTGACTCGCGTGATTCGGTCGGTAGGGGTTTCCGAGCTCAGAAGGGGGACGGATGCGAACTGCTCTGACCTGGACTGTCGTAGGAGTGTTGTTGGCGCTAGGGGCCGCGCACGCCGATGCGGGGTGGCGTCTGGACCTGCAGGCCGGCGGATTCATTCCGGTGCAGCACGTGAAGTACCGGGATGACGGAACCAAGATCAACGAGGGCATCGGCGGCGGCGGGGCCTTCGTGGTCGGCGGCGCGTATGGCCTGGGCGACTGGGTCGAGCTGACGGCGCAACTGCAGGCCGCGACCAACTTCGATTCGTACGACAACACGGTCGGCGTCGTGTCGTTCACCCCGGGCGCGCGCGTCTTTCTCTTGCCCAAGGACCGGCGCGTTCGTCCCTGGCTCGGCGGACAGGTCGGCTGGTATCACCTCGACGGGAACTTCGACTATGAGGTCTTCGGCGGTGACTATGAGGCGGAAGAGTCCGACGACAGCTTTGGCCTGAACGTGGGTGGCGGCGTCGATTTCCGGATCAACCACCGCGTGTCACTGGGGCTCGATGTCCGCTATCACAATGCCTTCGACGCGCTCGACGGATTTCAGTTCCTGACGACCTGCTTCAACGTCGGCATCCACTTCGGCGACTGAGGCGGGATGGTGGAGACGGCAGGCAGGTCGACGTGAAGAAGCCAGCCGTTCTGATCGTGGCGCTGGTGGCCGCGCTGTTGCTGCTGGCGTGGAGCGGCGAGTGGCTCGACACCCTGACTGACCGCGAGGCGATCCAGGGGACGATCGCGCGGGCGGGAATCTGGGGCCCGTTGCTGTTCATCGCGCTGGCGCTGGGCATGTTCGCCGCCTTCATTCTGTCGCCGCTCGTCTGGGCCGCGACGGCGGTCTGGCCTCTGCCGCTCGCCTTTGCCTACTCGTTTGTCGCCGCGCTGCTGGCCAGCGTGCTCACCTATGCCACCGCGAGCTGGCTCGGGCAGGCCTGGGCGCAAGACCGGGTGCCCGCTTCCATCCAGCGCTGGGAGGAGCGGCTGCGGGCGCATCCGTTCACCACCATCATCGCCTTGCGCTTGCTGCTCTGGGCAAACCCGCTGCTCGACGTGTTCGCGGCTGTGGCGCGCGTTCCGGCGCGGACATACGTCCTGGCGAGCATCGTCGGCCTGGTGCCCACCACCCTGTTCCAGATCCTGCTCGGTGCCGGCGGAATCACCATCGCCGGCCGCTTGCCGTGGTGGGGATGGACGCTCGCCGCCGCGGTGTTGCTGGTCGGCGGCGTGTTGTTCACCAGGCTCCGCGCCCGTCGCGCCCTGAAGTGAGCGGTTTGCGAAACGTATTGTAGTGCGCCTAGTAGAGTCAGTCGTCGATCGACAACTCGCGTCGGACCTCGGGAGGAGGGATCATGCGTCGAACCGTTTGGCTGGCTGAGCGCCTCGCTGGCGCGGTGGTGGTGCTCTTCTTGTTCTGGGTGACCGCCGCGCGCGGGGCCGACTGCCGCACTGCCCAGTTCGACGGCATGCCGCTCCCGGTGGCGATCGCGCTGGGAAAGGCGTCGCTGGCAAGTTGCCCGCAGATCGATACCGACGGCAACGGCGCCGTGACGCTGGCCGAAGTGATGCAATCTGTCTCGCCCAACGCCGCTGCAAACGGCCTCGCGCCGCGCGCGGCGGGCACCGTGACCCTGGACGTCGGGACGGCGACGGGTCCGGCCGGCGCCCAGGTGACGTTTCCGGTCACCCTCGACACCGGCGGGCTGCAGGTCTCCGGGACGCAGAACGACATCGCTTTCGATGCGCTGACACCGATCGCGTCGCTGTCGGGTGACCCCGATTGCAGCGTGAACCCCGGCATCAACAAAAGTATCTTCACCGCCTTCCAACCAATTGCCTGCACGCCGGGCGTGGACTGCACCGGGATGCGCGCGATCGTCATCTCGCTGAGCAACGTCGATGCGATTCCGGACGGTGGCCTCTACACCTGCAACGTCGACATCGACAGCCTGGCAACGCCGGCAGTGTACCCGTTGGTCGGCAGCGGTGAGGCGTCGTCGTCGCCGTCGGCCGACCCACTGCCGACGGTGGGAGACGACGGCGCGATCATCGTCGCGGGCGGCCTCGACCACTACAAGTGCTACAAGGCGAAGGACCTCAAGGCGCCGAAGTTCCAGGCCACCACGCTGGCGTTGTCCGACCAGTTCGGCTCGGCCGCGGCCGAGGTGAAGAAGCCGTTCCTGCTCTGCACCCCGGTCGACAAGAACAGCGAGGGCATTGCGAACCTCGTCGATCATCTGGCGTGCTACAAGATCAAGACGAGCAACAGTCCGGCGGTGAACGTCCAGGTGTCGAACCAGCTCGGCAACCTCCGGCTGCGCACCGGCAAGGCCTCGCTCCTCTGCGTGCCGTCGACGAAGTCAGTCTTGCCATGACGGGTGGCTCGAGCGAGGTGATACGCTCGAGCCATGAACAAGGCCTTCACCAAGGACGACGCCTGGGAGGAGCCGCTGGTGCCGGCGCGCGCGCCGTTGCCCGACGGCGTGCCGAATTACGTCACGCGGCGCGGGCTCAGCCTGCTGCGCGAGGAGATGGCCGAGCTCGAAGCGCATCGCCAGCAGCTGGACTCGCAGAGCGATGAGGTCGAGCGCCGCCGCCGGCACGCCATCGTGAGCAAACGCATCAGCGATCTCGCCGCGCGCATTGCCAGCGCCGAGGTCGTCGACCCCAACCTGCAAGATCGCGACACCGTGCGCTTCGGCGCCGCAGTCACGCTGCGCACCGAGAGCGGTGAGCGCACCGGCGAGCAGCGCCGCCTGGAAATCGTCGGTGTCGACGAGGCCGACCCCGCCAACGGCCGCGTCGCGTTCACCGCACCGATCGCCCGCGCGGTCCTCGGACGCGAAGTAGGGGAGGCCGCCTCGCTGCGCACCGCGCGCGGCGAAGAGCTGCTGCTCATCGAATCGATAGAGTACCCGGCGGAGTGACGCCCTTTGGCCGGCTCAGCGAGCGGAAGAAGTGTTTCGAAAATAGAAAGGGAAGGGGAACCACTCATGTTGAGCCCGTCGAAGCACGAGGCGGGGATGACGGGTTGTTACCCCTGACCCGGACCGTGTTCCGACCACAGCCGGTCCCAGGTCGCGACGCGTGGATCATCGTCGCCGAGCATCTCTGCGATACGCGCGCGAACGTACGCAGCGTCCACGGCGGAGGCCTGCACGGCGATCAGGCGCTCGAGATCCACGACGTCCTTGCCGCGGAAGAAGAGCAGCTTGAAGATGCAGAGCGCTTCCGCGGAGAGGAACCACACGCCGACGCCGTCGATGTCGTGTCGCACCCGGGTGCGTTCGGCCTCCCAGGAGAAGTCGATGCTCGGGGTGAACACGTCGAGCCGAAACGGTCCGAGCCAGAGGATCATCAGGCCCTCGCGTTCGGCTGCCGCGCGCGCAGCGGCGGCGTCGACGACGACGCCGAGTGAGCGCAACGCGGTGAACACCGGTTCGAGTTGGTTCGGGCCGACGAATACGTTGACGTCGACATCGTTCGTGGCGCGCGGAATGCCGTACTGACCATAGGCGAGGGCGCCGCCCAGCGCGTAGGGTACGCCGTGGCGCTCGAGCGCGGCGGCGATTTGAATGCCCGCCTCGAACGCGTCGGTCGGGGCGCTCATGCGTTGCGGCGCGCCGCGGCGCGTAGGCGGCGTAACACGGCGACCGAGCTCTCCGGCAACGGATCGCGATACTCACGCAACCGTTGCCGATCCGGCCGCGCGGCGAGCTGCCGCGCCGCGGCTCGGCAGGCGGCTGCGAGCGCCTGCGCGCGTTGCGCTGGGGTGAGACCGCGATATGGGGCCGCCTCGCGCGCAACGGCGGTTTGATTGTCGAGCACCCAGGCGGGAAGCGCGGTGCGAGTCATCGCAGTGAAACCCTAGCGCAATCCCGCCGCAGAGGCGACGCCACCAGGCAGATATGCCCCGCGCCTCTCGACCCGCCCTCGGAGCACAAGAGCTTCAAATTCCAGGTGCACCGAAAGCGTTGACCGAAATGGCTGCCAGCACTAGTCTACCCGTCACGGGCAGTCCTAAACGCAAAACGATAATAAACGTCGAGGCGTCGCAGATTGAGCGCGTCCAGTCGCTTGTCGACGCTGGGCGGTACCGGACGCTTTCCGAGTTCGTACGAGAGGCCATGGATGAGAAACTGCGGCGGATCGAGCAGGAGCAAATTGCCGAGGCCGTCGAACGATACTGTGCGGCGGGGCATGCGGTTGAGGATGTCGAGTTGATCGAAGCTCAGGCCTTCGAAACCCCTGCATCGCGGGCGCCGTCGTATCCCCTGACACCAACGGTCCGAACAACGCCTTGATCGTCGCCTGAATATCCCGTCCATCCACCTCACCGCTCTGGTCGGCGTCGGCAGATCGGCAGGTACCAGGGCCGCCACGGCCAAGCAGCACCACCAGCGCGGTCAGATCGGCTGCGTCGACGCGCCCGTTGCAGTTCGCATCGCCGGGCAGGCCGGAGAGTGGCGTGTGCGTGAGCAGCGGCGGGGACGTCGGCGTCGGCGTTTCGACGGCAGTTGTTGACGGCGTAGTGGTCGGTGTCGGCTGCAGAGTCGGCGCCGGACTGGGGGAGGCCGTCGTGCTCGCGGTGCGCGTTGGGGACACCGTGTGCGTCACCATGCTGGTCGCTGACGGCGTTGACATGACCGAGGCGGTAAACGTCGGAGTGGCGGCGGGGGGCGGCGTACTCGTCGCGGTGGCGCTTGCCGACTGTGTGGGAGTCGCAGTCTGTGTCGGCGTGCCGGTCGGCGACACCGTTGGCGTATGCGTGGGAGTGCCGGTGTGGGTGCTGGATGGCGACGGTGTGACGGTGAAGGTGGGGGCGGAGGTCGGGGTGCGCGTCGCCGTGCCGCTGCGTGTGGCGGTCGCGGTCCGCGTCGGCGTGCCGCTGCGGGTTGCCGTGCGCGTCCGGGTCGGACACTGCGGCTCGTCAGAGCAGGTGTTCCGCGATGTCGTGAAACCTGTGCACGCGGCGCCGCAGTCGAAATCACAGTTGATGCTGCCTCCTACCGCGCTGTTGGCAACGCACAACGGTGCGGGGCAGCCCTCACAGATGCAACAAGGGAACACCTGGATACACTCCGGCGCAGCCGCACAGGAGCTCGACGTCGAAGTGAAACCATCGCAAGTCGCGGGGCAGTCCAGATCGCAGTTGACGCCGCCGTCCACCCCGCTGTTGGCGACGCACATCCTCCCCGGGCAGCCCTCGCAGATGCAACAGCCGTCGCCGAGAGCGACGCCACGCCACAGCACCAGAGAAAGCGACACGACCAGCAACTTGTATGCAATCATTCTGCGATCGCCAGCCGAGCTGGTCTGCCTCCGGGCAGAGGTATACTACGGCTGAACAGCGTCGGGCACCCAGGTACTGACTCGACGCGGCTCAGCTCGCGCGCCGAAAGCGGACAAAGAGACGGATTGATCTTCCCGTCTCACCCGCGCGGCCAGCGCGGGGGGCGTTTTTCGACGAATGCCTTGAAGCCTTCGACGGTTTCGGGCGAGCGCAGCGATTGGCTGAACATGGCCATGTCGAACGGCGGCAGGTGGCGGTTCATGTTCTGCTTCACGGCGCCGCGGGCGGCGGGGGCGGTGTTGCGGATCTGGTCGAGGACCCATTCGACATGCGCCGCAAGCTCGTCGTGCGGTAGGACCTTGGCGACCAGGCCGATGCGCGAGGCTTCGGCGGCGTCGATGACGGCGCCGGTGAACAGGAGGTACTTGGCCCAGGCGAGGCCGACGCGCGGCGGTAGACGCACGGGCAGGAACGCATCGGCGACGCCGCGCAGCAGCTCGGGGGCGCGGAAGGTGGCGCGGTCGGAGGCCAGGCCGATGTCGGCGCAGAGCAGCATGTTGAGGCCGCCGCCCTGACAGAGGCCGTTGACGGCGGTGACGACGATCTTGGAGGTCGTCTCCAACTGCCGAAAGGGCAGCAGGTCGAGGCCGTCGGTCTCGCGGTCGAGCGCGGCGCCGCCCTCGTGCTGGCCGCCCATCTCGCCGCCGACGCAGAATACGTCGCCGACGCCGGTGAGCAGAATGGCGTCGATCTCCGGGTCTTTCTCGGCCAGCACGGCCGCCTTCTTGATGCCGTGGTACATCTCGATGGTGCAGGCGTTGCGCCGCTCGGGGCGGTTGATCACCACCCGCAGAACGCCGTCCGCCGCGCTGCCTTCGAGGTACTTCGAGCCGAGATCGACGCTTGCCATGGCACTCCTCCTGAACGCTGTGTCCCGCGGCGATATCCGCCGCTGTCCACGTTCGTCAAGCGACCGGGCCGGCCTACCTTGGAAATGGCGCCGGCCGTAGGCTACAACATCCCCATATATGCCAACGCACAAAGATCGTACGCAGGCGCTGCAAGCGGCCCTCGCGGAGCGGATTCTCGTCCTCGACGGGGCCATGGGCACCGCCATCCAGGCGCTCGACCTGCACGCCGACGACTTCGGCGGACCGGCGCTGGAGGGCTGCAACGAGCACCTGGTCCTCACCCGGCCCGACGCCGTGCAGCAG
>CAYVUV010000249.1:0-4844 GCA_964455095.1 uncultured Binatia bacterium (SeqCode) | reverse complement strand
GTGGCCTTTTTCACCTCTTCGGCAAAATCCTGGCTGCGATAGTTGATCAGGACATCGGCGCCCAGTTCGCGGCAGCGATCGAGCTTGTCCTGGCTGCCGGCGGTCACCGCTACGCGCGCGCCGATGGCATGGGCGATCTGGATGGCCATGGTGCCGATGCCGCTGGCGCCGCCGTGCATCAGCAGCAGCTCGCCCGGCTTCAGTCCGGCCAGCATGAACACATTGCTCCACACCGTGCAGGCCATCTCGGGCAGGGCCGCGGCATCCACCAGGCTCACGCCTTTTGGGATGGGCAGCAGTTGTCCCGCGGGAACGGCCACCTTCTCGGCATAGCCGCCGCCTGAGAGCAGGGCGCAGGCGGTGTCGCCCACCTTCCAGTCCTTGACGCCTTCGCCCAGCGCGATGACGGTGCCGCTGGCCTCCAGGCCGGGAAACAGGGATGCGCCAGGCGGCGGCGGATACATGCCCTGGCGCTGGGCCAGATCGGCACGGTTGACCGCCGTGGCGCGCACCCGGATCCGAACTTCCTCTGGGCCGATCGCCGGCGCCGCCACCTCGGCGATCTTCAAGACCGACTCCGGCCCCGGCTCGTCGAACACGATGGCGCGCATCAGCTCTCTCTCCTTTGGATGCTGTATTGCTGATCCCGGATGCAGTTGCGGACCAGGGCATTAGCTCATATTGACGCGGCAGGCACAAAGTACCGCGAGATTCCGCGCATGCCTCATTTGATCGTCGTCGGGGGCGGGCACGCCCATGTGCACGTGCTCAAGTCCCTCGCCATGCGCCCCGAGCCCGGCCTGCGCGTGACGCTCGTATCGCCGCACAGCTACGCCACCTACTCGGGAATGGTACCCGGCGTCCTGGCCGGGCAGTACCGACTCGACGAAGCGCAGATGGATGTCCGCGCCCTGGCAGCGCGTGCCGGCGCCGCGTTCATTCCCGACCGCGTCGTGCGCATCGACCCGCGCGGCCGACGCCTCGAGTTGGCCGCCCGGCCTCCCCTCTCCTACGACCTGCTCTCGCTCGACATCGGCTCGCAACCCGCCGGCGCCGAACGCATTGCAGCCGGGGCGGCGGCCGTCATCGTCAAACCGATCGAGGTGGCAGCGAGTGGCATCCAAGGCGCGCTCGCGGCTCCATCGCCACCCGCGGGCAAGCAGATCGTCATCGTCGGCGCCGGCGCCGGCGGCGTCGAGATTGCCTTTGCCGCTGCGGTGCACATGCACCGCGAGGGCAAGGGCTGCGTGACGCTTTGCGACGCCGAGGCCCTTCCCTTGCTCGCGCGCGGACAACGCACGGCCCGGGTTGTCGCCAGAGCCCTGGCGGAGCACGGCATCCAGTTCATCGGCCACGTTGAAGCCACGGCCGTCCACGCCGGCGGCGTCATGCTCTCCGACGGCCGTGAGCTGGTCGCCGACCTCGTAGTCTGGGCCACGGGTGCCGCCGGGCCCGCGCTCCTGGCTGATTCGAACCTGCCGGTCGACGCGCGCGGCTTTCTGCGCGTGGGCAACGATCTGCGCTGTGCGGAGTACCCCGACATCTTCGCCGCCGGTGACTGCGCCGCGCTCGCATCGTACCCCGAGCTCGCCAAGGCAGGTGTCCACGCCGTGCGCCAGGGGCCTGTCCTGGCGCACAACCTGCGCGCCGCTGCCCGCGGAGGACGACTCCAGGTGTACACGCCGCAGCGGCGCTTTCTGTCGCTGCTCAACACCGGCGACGGCCGCGCCATCTTCAGCTATCCCGGGCTCGCCTGGCGCGGGCGGCTGGCCTGGCGTTTAAAAGATCGTATCGATCGCGCCTTCGTCGCCAAGTACGTCCGTCCGCCGCTCCATCAGCGCGACGCGATGGGGGGCGTCATGCAGCCATGCGGGGGGTGTGCCGCCAAGGTCGGCGCCGACGTGCTCGAACGTGTGCTGCGCAGGCTCGACGTCCCCGTCAGCGAGCAGGTGCTGATCGGCCTCGCGCCGGCTGACGACGCGGCCGTATTCGCACACCCGCAGGGCATGCTCGCCGTCGCCACGACTGACGGCTTTCCGCCGTTCTCGGACGACTTGTATCTGGTCGGACAGGTCGCCGCCGTCAATGCGGCCAGCGACCTCTACGCCATGGGCGCCGAAGGCACCGCCGCCCTCGCCTTCGTCTGTCTCCCCGAAGCCGACGCGGCGGCAGGCGAAGCGGACCTCGATCAGATCCTGCGCGGCGCGCTCGCGGCGCTGCAGCAGCTCGACATCCCGCTCGTCGGCGGTCACACGATTGCCGGCGCGCAGGCCATCGTCGGTTTTGCCATGCACGGTTGGGTTCACCCCGAACGCGTGCTGCGCAAGGCCGGGGCGCGCGCCGGCGACATCCTGGTGCTCACCAAGCCGCTCGGCACCGGCGTCGTCCTGGCCGCGGCGCGCGCCGGCTTCGCCGCCGCCGACTGGGTCGAGGCGGCGCAGTGCTCGATGCTGCGCAGCAACGGCCCGGCCATGCGACTGCTGGTCACCCACGGCGTGCGCGCGTGTACCGATGTGACCGGCTTCGGCCTCGCCGGGCACCTGCGCGAGATGCTGCGCGCTGGCGGTGTCGCGGCGCGCCTGACGCATGGCGCGCTGCCCGCCCTTCCCGGCACGCTGGAACTGTTGCGCGCCGGCTGGCGCAGCTCCTTTCACGCCGCCAACGCGCGCGCACAAGACGCGGACAACGGCGATCCGCTCACCGCCCTGCTCGTCGATCCGCAAACTTCTGGCGGCCTGCTCGCAGCGGTGCCGGCGGAGCGCATTGCCGCGTTGCAGATTGCCTGCGCGGCGGCGGGCGAAGCCCTGTCCGTCATCGGCGAGATCCATGCCGGACCTCCGGAGTGGACGTGGGCGGAGTGACTGGCGCTTACGCCGGTTCCGCGCCGCGGTCGTGAATCCAACCTCGCACGGCGGGCAGCAATGTATAGGCCGGAAACGCCAGGGCGAACGTGAGCAGGAAGTAGCTGTCGTAGCCGAGACGCGTTGTCGCCCAACCGCTGGCGGCGCCGGCGACGTCGCGAGAGAAGGCGAAGACGGCCGACAGCAGGGCGTATTGCACGGCGGCGTGCTCCTTCTCACACACGTGCATGAGAAAGGCGAGGAACGCCGCGGTGCCGAGACCGCCGGTAAACGATTCGAGCAGCGAGGCGGAGTAGATCATGGCACGCGCCGGCTCGGCGATCGCCGCCAGCGCCTCGCCGAGCGAGGCCACGGCAATCAGCGGCGGTGGTGGGTTCGCCCACGCCACCGCGGCGTAGCCGAGATTCGACAGCGCCTGCGCCAGGCCGAGCACCCATAAGGCGCGGAAGATCCCCCAGCGGCTGGTGAGCTGGCCGCCCAGCAGCGCGCCGACGATGGTCGCCGCGACCCCGAGGGATGTCGAGACGAGTCCGATCTCGGCGACGGCCAGGCCGCGATCGAGCCAGAACGGCTTCACCATAGGCCCCATCGCCGCGTCACCCAGCTTGTAGATCAGGACAAATAGAAACACGCCGATCGCCCCGGGACGCGACAACCACCGGCCCAAAGCCGCCACCCAGTGCTGCCGCTCGGCGGCCGGAGTCGTCACGCGCGGCGCGGCCCACACGGCGCAGGCGAGCAGGACGAAGAGCGCCGCCGCGGCGAGAAACACGCCGCGCCACCCGAGCAGTCCCGCGGCAACCACCATCCCGCCGCCGCCGGCGATCAGCGCGACGCGGTACGCCGTCACGCGCACGCCGTTGACCTTGCCCTCTTCTCCGGGCTGCGCGAGGCCGATGGTGAAGGCGTCGATGGCAATGTCCTGCGTCGCCGACGCCACGGTGAGCGCCAACAGTGTCGCCCAGAGCCAGACGGACACCGCGGCGGGATCGCACAGCGGCACCAGTGCCGTGCACACGGCCAGCACGAGCAGACACGCGGCGATCCACCGGCGGCGTTCGCCCCAACGATCGACCAGCGGCGACCACAGCACCTTCAAGGTCCACGGCAGACCGAGCAGCGAGACCATGCCGATTTCGGTCAACGACACGCCGTGGGCGCGGAAGTAGACCGGCAAGACGTCTTTGACGACACCGAACGGCAGCCCCTCGGCGAAGTACAGAAGCGCCACCCACAGGAGCTTGCGCCGCAGGGTCATGGGAGAACGCGCATAGCCCGCCTCCGCGGCCAAGTCCACGTCGCTCGCTTCCCACGTCCGGTGACAAGGCGCCGCGCATGCTTATTGACAGCCGGCAACTCAGCAGCAAACATCGACCCGCAAATGACCGGTCCTGGGGAATCGAAGCCGACGTGGAACGAGAGCAGCTCGCTGGCGCCGTCACTACTGGTGGCAATGCCGCAGCTGCAGGACGCCAACTTCTCGCGCTCCGTCGTGTTGCTCTGCGAGCACCGCGAGCAAGGAGCCATGGGCCTGGTCGTCAACAACTCGACCGACACCCTCGCCTCGCAGATCGTGCAGCTCGAGCCACCGCCACAGCAGGAGAGCGGCCTCGAGGTGTGGATCGGCGGGCCAGTCGAGCCGGACCGCGGCTGGCTTCTGACGTCGGAGGATCTCGGCGATGGCATCGAGGTCAGTCCGGGGCTGTTCCTCTCGGCATCGCGCGATCTCTTGCGCCGGGTGATGGAGACCGCGCGACTCTCCGAACGTTGCCGCTTCCTCGTCGGCTACGCGGGATGGGGGCCGAAACAGCTCGACCGCGAGCTTGCGGCTTCGTCCTGGCTGACCGTGCCGGTCGACAACGCGCTGCTCTTCGAGACCCCGAGCGAAGCGATGTGGGAGGTCGCCATTCGCCGGCTCGGCATCGATCCGCGCGCGCTGGCGATGGGTCCCGGCGTTCACTGACCGCGCTCCGCTCAACGCGC
>CAYVUV010000248.1:0-35754 GCA_964455095.1 uncultured Binatia bacterium (SeqCode) | reverse complement strand
GCGCCCGCATGGAAGACATCCTGGCGGAGCGGAATCCCACGGCGATCGGCGTCGAAGGTCTGATCAATCAGGGCAAAGTCGGGTGAGGCTATCCGGCGAGCGCCCCGCGGTTCGTCTCAATGCGCTGGCCCGGCCCTGCGGGTCAGCGGGACCACACAGCCGGGCCCGTTCAAGAACGCATTGAAAGCCTTTTGCACGTCGCCGAGAGAGATATCGTCGTCGCCATCGAAATCGCAGAGGCACGGCACTGCCTCGACCACGCGGATCACGCCGCCTTGCGAGGCGCCGCTGATGTCGTTCTCGGCGCCGTCGGGGAAGACCGCCGCGGCGGAGCTGAGATCGATCGCGAACTGGGCTCCTGCCCCTGCGCTCGGCGGAATCGTGAACTGACAGGTAAAAGCCACTCCGTCGGCGATGGGGAGCTGGTTGTTTTCGGTGAACGAGATCACCACGGCGCGAACCCGGGTGCAGTCGGCGCCGAGCGTGCACGGGCAGGGGGCGCCGGGTGGGCAGCTCGAAGGCAAGAAACCGAAGGTCGTCGATTCCTTCATGAGGTCGGGATTGACGGCGCACGCCGGCTTTCCGTTTCGCGCCGCGATCGGGGTGGCGGGATCGAAGCCGAGTGTCACCCGCAACGCACTCGCCCCGGACCCTCCACCGGCAAAGCGCACCTGGAACTCGACGGTATCTCCCGGGTGTCCGGAGGCGTCGTCGACGTCGATGACCTGGGCGCGAACGCTGCCCGCCAGGCCGAGCGCGAGAAGCGCCACGGCGATCCCGCTCGCAGTGCCGGGACCAATGGCTGAGGTGGAGCGCGGCATAGTGTTCATCGGTACCTCCGGCGAATGATCGACAGGGACAGGAACCGCAAAGCGAAATGCTGATTGCAGACCACCGAAGTACTCCCCGTGGCGGCACGTGGCAACGAGGAGGAACGCAAAGCCTTGACTCCGCCGGTCGCCCTGTTTGATGGTCTCGATTGCGGAGGAGAGTAACGCGTGGGCCATACTGAACGCATCGAACGGCGGGAGCGCCTGCGCGTCGGGCTGTGGAGCGTTGCCGGGCTCGCCATCGTCGCACTCGGCGCCGCGGCGTGCCGTCCGAGCCTCGATGCCTACGCGGCGGTGCGACTCCCTGCGGTCAGGCCGGACGACGGCGCGCCGCGGGTGACCGTGACGTTCCTCGGCGTCGCCACGCTGCTCATCGATGACGGCGAAACCCGGTTGATGACCGACGGCTTCTTCACGCGGCCGTCACTGTGGTCGACGCTGGTCGGTCGCATCGCGCCCGATCGCGAGGTGATTGGCCGCGCCCTCGATCGAGCCGGTATCGACAAGTTGGATGCGCTGTTCGTCGTGCACTCGCACTACGATCACGCCATGGACGCCCCCGAAGTCGCGCGCCGCACCGGTGCGCTGCTATTCGGCTCCGAGTCCACCGCCAACGTCGCGCGCGGCTGGGGGCTCGGCGAGGACCGGATTCACGTCGTGCACCCCAGCGAACCGATGCGCTTCGGTCGCTTCACGGTGACGATGATTCCGTCGCACCACTTCCCGCACGGCATGGCAATGGGCGACATCACCGCGCCGCTGGTGCCGCCGGCATGCTCGACCGACTACCGCGAGGGCGGCAGCTTTTCGGTGCTGGTCGAACATCCCTTCGGCAGCCTCCTCGTGCAGGGGAGCGCGGGGTGGATCGACGGCGCGCTGGCCGGGCGCCACGCCGATGTCGTGCTGCTGGGCGTCGCCGGCATGGGCGGCAAGGGCGAGGAGTACATGGACGGCTACTATCGCAACGTCGTCGACGCGGTCGGCGCGCGCTGCGTGATTCCGATCCACTTCGACGACTTCACCCTGCCGCTCGACGATGCCCTCGAGCCGCTGCCGCGCCTGCTCGATGACTTCGATGGCGCGATGGCGTTCCTGCTCCACCGCACGCACGCCGGCGGCGTCGGCCTCGGTCTGCTGGCGCCGTGGCAACCGGTGTCGCTGTTGGGCCCCGGCGCGGTGGACTGCGCTCCGGATCCACCGCCGGCCAGTTAGGGGGACCGGACACGCGCGGCACCAAATCACCGCGAGGGTGCAGGGGCTCACCACAGCATTGCAACTCCACTGATGCCTTTGATATGCGATGTCTCGTGCGGCGAACCGGGCGAAGCCGACGTCGGCGCCGGCGGTCGGCACGACCGTCCTCCCCGCCGGGGGGAGGTCTCATCGCGGTATCTCGCTGGGCCGTCAGCGACGCCGTCGCACCGCTGATGTTCCTCGTCCTGGTCGTTCCCGTCGCGGCCCGGACCGTCTACGGCATCCGCACGGCGGCCGATCTCGTCGCCTTGCTTCCGGCACTGGTGTTGGGACTGATCGCGGCCGACCTGTCCACCGGTCTCCTCCACTGGGCCTGTGACACGTTCTGTGGCGAGCGGACGCCGCTGATCGGCCGCGCGTTGATCGCGCCGTTTCGCGAGCATCACCTGGACCCTCAGGCGATGACCCGCAAGGGATTCTTTCGCGTCAGCCGCGCCAGCTTCTTTGCCATGTCAGCCGGGCTCGCGGTCACCTGGTGGCGCGAAGACGGGGTGCGGACGGACTGTCACTCCCTGGTCGCGCACGGGTCGTGGCTGGTCTATTCGTTTGCCATGGTGCTGACCAATCAATTGCATATGTGGGCCCACGCGCGGCGCGTCTCCGCGCCGGTGGCGTGGCTGCAGCGAAAGGGGCTCATCGTTGCGCCGGCGCGCCACGCGCGGCATCACGCGGCTCCGTACAAACGCGCCTACTGCATCACGACCGGTTGGTCGAACCCGATCCTGGATCGCCTGGCGGTCTTCGATCGACTGGAGCGCAGCGTGCGTCTGATGCAGGCTTCCGTGCTCCACGTCGCCGGCTGGTCGCGATCGCTCTCGCTGGCGCGCGCGCTCCCTTCTGTGGCAAGAAGGGGCGACGACTTTTAGGCGAACCTCGCGCGATTGGCATGACACCGAGTGGCGATCTCAGCATTCTGTATTCGCCCGCGGGCCTCGTGCCGCCAAGCGCTGACGTCAGCGTCGCCATCTCCGGGGGAGGGTCGCGCTCCTTGTCGGCCGCCATGGGTCAACTGCGCGGCCTCCGTGCGCTCGGCCTGCTCGACCAGATCGAGATGATTGGCGCGGTCTCGGGCGGAGCCTGGGCGTCGGCGCTGTTCACCTATCTGCCCACCTCGATCGCCGACGCCGACTTCCTCGGTCAGCCCGTGGCACCGGCCGATATCGACGCGCAATCCCTCGCCGTGTTGCCGCCGCACAACCTCGGGACGGTCCCGCAACGGCTCTCGTTCCTCGACATATTTCACGCGCTGAAGAAGTCCGTCGAAGCGGGCTGTCTGCCCTACGACCTCTGGCAGGGTGTCGTCGGCGATCGGATTCTGAAACCCTTCGGCCTCTGGGACATCGACGAGAAGCGACGCCCGACCCAGTACTATACGGCGACGAACCAGGACGCTGCCGCGATCGTCGCGCGCAACGCGCAGCTGAGTGCGGCAAATTTCCTCACCGTGCAACGCCCGCGTCCGCGGCTGGTCATGCAGGGCACCCTGTTCGCCAACCCGTCGAGCGAGGCCTCGCTGCTGCTTCCCTTCCAATCGACGTCGACCGAGATTGGCGTTCCGTCCTTCTTTCCGGGCCGCGGCGTCGGCGGACAGGATATTGGCGGCGGCGTCATCGAGACCGTTGGTATGGGGGCGACTTTCCAGGAGAAGATCGGTGAGAACGAAGTGCGGGTGACGCCAGCGGCGCGACCGTTCGCGCTGAGTGATATGCTGGCGATCAGCAGCTCGGCGTTCGTCCACTACCTGCAAGCGAAGATACCGCTTCCCGTCCACATCGTCGGTGAAGCGCTGACGCCGACGTACAGGTACTGGCCCGTCGGCAACCTACAGACCAAGCCCTATCCGTATCTCTTTGGCGACGGAGGGCTGTTGGAGAGCACCGCCATTCCCGCCCTCCTGAGCCGCGGCGCGCGCAAGGTGATCGCCTTCATCAACAGCGATACCAAGCCGGCGCGCGACAGCGTTGACCACGTCATCTCCAACCTGTTCGGTCAACCCGACACATCGTCTGATGGCTTTGCCCCGCCGGCCGACGACCCCACCTTCTGTCAGGTGTTTCGCGCCGCCGACCTGGCCCCGCTCATCGAAGGCCTGTGGACCGCCAATCAGGTGAATCACGGGCCGGCCATGTTCACCCAGCGCCTCCACACGCTGGCCAACACCAACTTCGGCGTACCCGAGTGCGACGTGGAGATCCTCTGGGTCTACAACGTCTGGGTCGATGCGTGGTGCGATCTGTTGCCGTCCGCCGTCCGCACCATTGCCGCAAAGCAGCGCGACTTCTTCAGTTTCCCCTACTACGACACCATCCAGCAGCTCGACCTCAGCCCCGTGGAGGTGAACCTGCTCGCCCACCTGTCGTGCTGGAACCTGCAGACCAACGAGGCGATGGTACGCGCCATGTTTTGATTCGCCGCCTGGCCTGATGGGGCCGGCGGCCATCAAAAGAGGGGAATCGATATGGGAGCGCAACGCGATCGAGCCATCGCCGGCATGAAGGGCGCCAGCGAAACGACCGACTTCATGCACGATGCCGGCATTGACTTGCCGGAGCCGTACGTGCCGGGGGCGCTTCCGGCGATGACGCGCGAGATGAACACGGCGCAGGACATGCGCGCGTTGATGGACGTGGTGATTCTCTTCGGTATCGGCGATTTCGATTCTACCGACATTTGCTCCACGTATTACGATCCGTCGAGCCCCTGGTACAACGTGTTCTACGGCGCCTACGCGGTTCGCTCCTACAAGCGCGATGGCAGCGCGTGGGGCTACGACACCCACGGCAACCCCAACTTCGACGAGCTCCTGCTGCTCTCCGGCATCGACTACAATTTTCTGACGGCGGCGGAGTTCGGCTGTCCCCCTCCCTTGATGTGCTTCAGCGCCACCGCCACAAGCGTCGGGCCAAGGAACGGCTGGGACATCGCCGCCGTCAGCGCACATGTTCCCTCCGGTCTGCACGATCCGACGCAACACCAGGCCAACCCGCGCAACTACATCGTGTTCGGCAAGCCCCAGCCCGCCTTTCTGCAGAAGGTCAACCAGGTCAGCTACGAGCCCGTGCCGGTGCGGGGCCAGTTCCACATGTGCCCGATCAAGAAGGCCCCGATCGACCAGTGGATCACGCTGGTCTGGGGCGCCGCGTGCCCGGACACCGAGGCGGGGTCGCAACTACTCCTCCAGATAGTGGCCATCATGGACCATGACTACGCGCCGCTCGCTCGCTACCGCTCTCCTGCGCCGACCAGCTGAGGGCGAGGGCGTTTCATGAACTGCCAGGCGTGTGGACACGAGAGCCGCGACCAGGCGCGGTTCTGCGAGCAATGCGGTGAACGGCTTGCCGCCGGACCTGCGCAGAGCGAGCAGGCGCTGGCGCGGACCGTCGATGCGCAACGCCGGCGGGTGACGGTGCTGTTCGCTGACCTCGTCGACTCCACGGCCCTGGCCGAGCGCGTCGAGCCGGAGGAGTTTCAGGACCTCATGCTCGAGTACCACCGCCTGTGCGCCGGCGAGATCGAGCGCTGCGGCGGGCAGGTGGCCCAGTATCTCGGCGACGGCGTGCTCGCCTATTTCGGCCATCCCGTCGCACTGGAGAACGATGCGCAGCGCGCCGTGCAAGCCGGCCTCGCCATCACGCGCGCCATGTCGCAGCGCACGCATCGCCCCCCGCTCGCCGCGCGGGTCGGGATTCACAGCGGCCTGGTGGTGACCGAGGAGAGTGCGGCGGGGGCGACCGGTCAGCTGTTGGGCGGCACGCTCAACATCGCGGCGCGTGTGCAGTCGATCGCCAAACCCAACTGCGTCGTGATCAGTGGTGACACTCACCGTCTGGTGCAGGGCTTCTTCGAAGCGGAGAACCTCGGGCGGCATTCGCTCAAGGGATTGTCGGCACCGATCGAGGTGCACGAGGTGCGTGGGGAAACCGGGGCGCAGAGCCGGGTCGATGCCGCGTTGGGAAAACTGACGCCGCTGGTTGGCCGCGATCGGGAAGTGGATCTCCTGCTCGAGCGTTGGCACCGCGCGCGCGCCGGCAGCGGGCAGATGGTGCTGATCCAGGGGGAAGCCGGCATCGGGAAGTCCCGACTGCTCCAAGAGCTCAAACAGCGCATCGCCGACGACGGTGCCGCGCGGCTCGAGTGTCGCTGCGCCCCGCATCGGGAGCACAGCGCGCTCTATCCGATCATCAACCTGCTGGAACGGACATGGGAATTGAACCGCGCGCCCTCGAGCCGCGCCAGGTTCGAGCGCCTGGAGCGCGCCGTGCACGCCTATGCGCACGTACCCGACCTGCTGCCCCTGCTCGCGGCGCTGTTGGCGGTCCCGCTCCCCGAGGGGCGGGCCGCGCCGCTCGAGTTGAACCCGCAGGCGCAGCGCCAGAAAACGCTCGAGGCGCTGGTGACCATCGTGTCGCGCATCGCCGCCGAGACTCCGCTGCTGTTCGCGGTGGAAGACGTGCACTGGATCGATCCGTCGACCCTGGACTTCTTGCGCCTTCTGATGGAGCAGGTCCCGCAATGGCGCATCTTCGTCGTCTTGCTGGTTCGGCCCGGCTTTGCCGCGCCGTGGGCCGAGGGCGAGCGCTTCACCACCTTGCCACTCAGCCGCCTGCCCGCCGATCTCACCACGGCGATGATCGAGCTCGTGGCCGGGGGCAAGGCGCTGGCGCCCGCCGTGCTGCAAAGCTTGCGCGAGCGCGTGGACGGTGTCCCGCTCTACATCGAGGAGCTGACCAAAGCGGCACTCGAGTCTGGGCAGCCGCGCCGCGGCGAGGGCAGCGACCCTGCCGCGCGGATGCCGTCGCCGGCCATTCCCGCGACGCTACAGGAGTCGCTCATCGCCCGTCTCGACCGCCTGGCGCCAGTCAAGGAGGTCGTGCAGCTCGGCGCGGTCATCGGCCGCGCCTTCTCGTACGAGGTGTTGCGCGCCGTGTGGCCACACGATGCGGCGACGTTGCGCGTCGAGCTGGCACGCCTCGTCGCGGCGGAAGTGCTCTACGAACGGGGCGACCCGCAGAACACCACCTACCTCTTCAAGCACGCCCTCATTCAGGACGCGGCCTACGAGTCGCTCGTCAAGAGCAAGCGCCGCGAATACCACCAACGTATCGCCCGCGTGTTCGAAGAGCGGTTCACCGACAGCGCCGAGACGCAGCCGGAGATTCTCGCCCATCACTGGCACCACGCCGGCTGTCCGCGCGAGGCGGTCCACTACTACTACCGCGCCGGGCAGCGGGCCATCGAGAGCTCCGCCAATCTGGAAGCGACGAGCCATCTGGGCGCCGCGCTGGAGCTGATCGAGACCCTCCCGCCCGACACCGAGCGAGCGCGCCTCGAGCTCGAGGTGCGGGTGACGCTCGGTCCGGCGCTGTTGGCCCTCAAAGGCTATTCGATCGAGGAGGTGGAGCAGGTCTACGCACGCGCCCACGCGCTGTGCGATGAGATCGGGGAATCGACCAAGCTGTTCTACGACGCGCTCACCGGGCTCTTCCTCTTCCATCAAGCGCGCGGCGAGCTCGAAACGGCTCTCCAGCTCACGCACAAGCGGCTCGCACTCGCCGAAACGCTCGGCGACCCGACGTTGGTGACCCAGGTGTACGAAAACCTCGGCACCGTCGCCTTCTGGCGTGGCGACTTCGAGGAAGCGCGGGCCCAGCTCGGCGAAGCGCTGACGCGGTATGATCCACAGCGCGCGCGCGACATCGCCTTGATCTACGGCACCGACTCCGCCGTCGTGTGCAATGCGTATGCGGCGTCGGCCTTGTGGTTCCTCGGCTTTCCGGAGGAAGCGCAGCGCCGCTCCGCGGCCTCGGTGGCGCGGGCGCGCGAGATGCGCCACGCCAACAGCCTCGGCATCGCACTCGGATTCGCCGCGTCGTTGCAGCACTTCCTGCGCGACGGCGCCGCGGCACAGCGGCTCGCGGAGGAGTGCATCGCCGTCAGCACCGAGCATCAGCTCCCCCTGTGGCTGACGATGGGCAAGATCTTTCGCGGCTGGGCGCTCACCGAGCAGGGCCACGCCGACGAGGGCGTGCAGCAGATGTTCGACGCCGTCGGCGGCTATCAGGGAATGGGCATGGGACTCGGGTCGCGCCTGTGCGTGGCGCTGCTCGCGCAGGCGTTGCTGAAGGCCGGGCGCTGCGACGAAGGCCTCGCCATCCTCGAGGGCGGGCTGGCGATGGTGAGTCAGTGCGAGGACCGTTTCTGCGATGCCGAAATCCACCGCGCCAAGGGCGAGTTCCTCCTCGGCGTTGCGCAGCCCGATCCGGAGAACGCTGAGCGCTGCTTTCTCACCGCGCTGGAGCTGGCGCGCAGCCATCGCTCGCCCTCGCTCGAATTGCGCGCGGCCATGAGCCTGGCGCGCTTCTGGAGAGATCGCGGGCAGCGTCCGCAGGCACACGATCTCCTCGGACAGGCCTGTGGAGGCTTCGGCGAAGGACGCAACACGCGCGATTTCGTCGAAGCGAGCGCCCTCCTGCGCGAGCTGGCCGTCTGATGACCACGGCGGCGATCGCGACAGCGCTGCTGCTCGGCGCCGGCAGCCATCTGGCTTTCCGCTTCGTCCCGTGGCTCGATCCCAGGCGGCGCATTCGCCGGCGTTTGCCCGTCGCGGCAGACCGACGGCCGCGCTGCGCCCTGACTTTCGACGACGGCCCGAGTCCCGCCACGGCCGAGATTCTCGACGCGCTCGGCGCGGCCGGCGTGCGCGCAACCTTCTTTGTCGTCGCGCGCAATGCCGAGCGCTATCCCGACCTGTTGCGCCGCGCCGCGCGCGAGGGCCACGCGATCGGCGTGCATGGAACCACCCATCGCACGCTGACCTTTGCCAGCACTGCCGCCGCCGAGCGCGAGATCGGCGGGGCGATGGCGCGCATCGCCGCGCTCGGCGTGACGCCGGCGGCGCTCTATCGCTCGCCCAAGGGACGCAAGTCGCCCGCGGCCTTGCGGGTCGTCTCTCGCCTCGGCCTCCAACCCTGGGCCTGGTCGTGTGGGTTGGAGGACACCCGCGGCGCTTCCGCGGCGCAGCTCGTCGAGCGACTGACGCGCCGGATGCACGACCGCATGGTGTTGCTGGTGCACGACGGACACAACGACAATCCGACCCCCGACGTGCGCGGGCTGACGGAGGCCCTGCCGTCCATGCTGCAATTGCTGCAGGCGCGCGGCTTCGACCTCGTCACCCTCGACAATATGTGATCGCGGCGCGGGTGAGACGCAGTGGAAACCGCGCCGCGCCTGGCGAGACCCGGTAAAGTCGCCGCCCCGCATCGCGGCGCCATCTTCGCCCCCTTCACGCCGTCCTACCTGCGCCATGCCCACGCCTTCGTCGGCTCGTGGCACCGTTCGGGCAATGCCGACATTCCCCTGCACTTGCTGGCCGCAAACGTCGCCGAGGTCGAGGTCGCTCCGCTGCGCGTGCTTCCCAACCTGCGCATCCATTCCGTGCGCGTCGACGGGAGCTCGCTGCGCGATTGGATCGTCTGCCAGCGCTTCCGGTTCTTTCGCGACCTGCTGGCCAGCGAAGGCTACGACTCGATGCTCTTTCTCGATATCGACGCCTTGCTCCGCCTGCCGCTCGATCGCGTGTGGCAGGCGGCACTGGGCGGCGCCGACGTCGCCATCTTCGAGCGCCCCAACGAAGCCAAGGGCCACCTCAAGGTCCTCTGCGGCCACATCCTGGTGGCCAACTCAGACGGGGGGCTGCGCTTTCTCGACGCGACCATCCACCGCATCGCGCAGCTCGGATTCAAATTCTTCAACGACCAACACGGCACCTACCTCGGCGTGCTCGACGCGCGGCGGACCGGTGTCGGTGTGCAACAACTCGACGTGAGGCTGGTCGATATCGCCATGAACGAGACGTCTTGGATCTGGGCCGGCAAGGGATGGCGCGGCCGTTGGCACTGGCGCTACCGGCGCGAAGCGCGCCGTTGCCGCGCGCATCTTCGCCGCCTGGGAGACGGGCGACTCGCCGCGACGCGGGTCTGAACGCCGTCCCGTGCGGGTGGTCAGACCCTCATGCCGAGGCGCGCGGCCGTGTAGCGGCGACGACGGAGTGCAGGACGCCGGCCAGGCGGCCCACGGCCGCGCGCAGGTCGAAGTCGGCTTCCATCGAGCGCCGCGCCGCCTCGCCCAGCGCCCGCCGCGCCGCCGCGTCACCGGACAAGCGCGCGATCGCGGCGTGTAGCGCATCGACGTTGCCGGCTGGCACCAACAGCGCCGAGTGGCCGTCGGCGGCGACCTCGCGGATCCCGGCAACGTCGCCGGCCACCACCGCGCACCCCGAGATCATCGCTTCGAGCAGCACGTTCGAGCACCCCTCCGAACGCGACGGCAGCACGAACACGTCGCAGTCGCGGTAGAAGGCCCGCATGTCATCGACGTAGCCGAGGAAGCGCGTGTTGCGATCGGCACCGACCGTCTTGGCTTGGGCTTCGTATGCACCTCGGCGCGGACCGTCGCCGGCAATGGCGAAGCGGACGTGTGGTGCACTGCGGTACATCCGCGCCGCCACCTGGAGGAGATCGGAGATCCCCTTCGGTGCGACCAATCGCGCGGCGAAACCGACCGTGATCTCGGACCGATCGGCCACGCGGTCGCTTGCCGGGGCCGGGCCGAACGCGGTGGGATCGACGCCGTTGCGCACCACCGACTTCGGCCCCGGCACCATCGTGCGGAAGCGCGCCAGCACCGACCCGGCGCTGCACACCATCAGATCCGGCGGGTGGCGGCGCGCCCAGGAACTGAACAGTGTCTGCCCGAACGCCCCCGCATAGATTTGCGGGGTGCCGGCGCGCCACACGATCGGCACGCCGCATCGCCGGCAGCTCTCGGTCGCGCTGACCCAGCCGAAGGGCAGCGCCGCGTAGACGAGCTCGATGCCGCGCTCCCGAATGGTCTGCTCGACCAGATCGGCAATCCGGCGCCGTGCGCGTGCGTAGCGAAATGGAACGGCGAGGGTCTCGAGACCGCGCACGTCGGGTCGATTCTTCGGAAACTCTGCCGAGTAGACCGGATCGACCACGCCGCGGCGGCGCAGCCATTCGACGAGGATCTGCCCGGGGCCGACCAGGGCGGTGACCGCGAAGCCGTGCTGGGCCAGGTGCGGAATGACCATCGCCGCCTGCCGCTCGGTGCCGCCAAAACCGTCTCCAGGCTGGACGTAGAGGAGGCGAGTCGGCGCCGCGGTCGCGCGCGTCACGAAGGACTCGCGGGCTTTTCCGCCCGCAGCACCAGGTAGTCGAGGATGCCCATGCGATACGCGTGTTCCGCGGCGACGTTGATGAGAGAACCAACCCGTGCGGTCACCTTCCCCTGCACCCGCTCCATCTCGCGGCGAAACGCCGGCCGCCGCTGCTCGGCGAAGTAGCCGGGATAGGTCTGCTCAGCGACCTGCTCGACGGTCGGCGCGAGAAACCCCGCCTCGCTCACCTCGCGGCCATATTCGACGGCCGTCGAGAGGTTGGAGGGTGGCACCCGCCACATGCGACGCGTGATCGACAGCACCGCTCGCTCGACCGTGTTGCGGGGCCAGCGCCGCAGGGCGTGATCGGCGACGGCGACGACACCGCCCGGGCGGAGCACCCGAAAGGCTTCTTCAAAGAAGCGGCGGCGCGTGTCGAAGTGCAGCGGCCCCTCCAACGCCATCACGTGCGTGAAGGTGTGATCGGGAAAGGGGAGGGCGGTGGCCGAGCCGTGGCGCACCCGAATGCATTGTTCGAGACCCTCGCTGCGCATCCGCTCCTGCGCGCGGCGGACATGGCGCCACGTCAGATCGACTGCATCGATCTCCAGCGGCCCGAACGTCCGGTAGAGGTACGCGTCCTGCGCCGCCATGCCGCAGGCCACGTCGAGCAGGCGGCTGCCCTCGCGCAGCCCGAGCAACATGCCGAGACGGTGCGCCAGCGCCTCGGCCGCGCGCACGTAATCGGCGCCGGCGTCGCTCCACAGGCCGAAGTTCAGATAGCCGCGGTGAATGTCCGTCGCGCTGTTGCCGCCGTGCGAATAGAACCGCTCCACGCTGTGCTCGTGCGATCCGGCCGGCCAGTCGATGCGCGCGCTCATCGGCGCCGCAATCTAGTATGTGGGCTCGACGGACTCCAACGACCGGTGGTGTCAGAGCCGTGCCCGCTGAGGTAGTCTGAGTTGCTGGCGAAGAGAGCGACGACCGTGCAGGTGATCACAGAAGAAGGCCGCGTGCCCGTAAAGGGCTGGATCGACGGCGTCGAGCTCGAGGACGCGGCGCGCCAGCAACTGCGCAACGTCGCGGCGCTGCCGTTCATCTTCAAGCACGTCGCGGTCATGCCCGATTGCCACTGGGGCATGGGGGCCACGGTGGGCAGTGTCATCCCGACACTGGGCGCGATCGTGCCGGCGGCGGTCGGCGTCGACATCGGATGCGGCATGATGGCGCAGCAGACGACGCTGACGGCGGAGCAGTTGCCCGACAGCCTGGCGGCGTTGCGCACCGCGCTCGAGCGCGCCATCCCCGTCGGTGGGCCTGGCACGCGCGGCTCCTGGAAGGAATCTGGCCGGCATGGGGTTCCCGCGTCGGTGGCGTCCGCATGGCGCCCCATGGCGGCCGGTTACCAGGAGATCGTCGATAAACACCCGCCGGTCGGGCGCGGGATGACCGCCGAGCAGCTGGGCACCCTCGGCACCGGCAACCATTTCATCGAGATCTGTCTCGACACCGACGGCCTCGTCTGGGTGATGCTGCACTCCGGCTCGCGCGGCCTCGGCAATCGCATCGGCACGTACTTCATCGAGCAGGCGAAAGAGGAGATGCAGCGGCGGCACATACACCTCCCCGATGCCGACCTCGCCTATCTGCCGGAGGGAGCGCAGAACTTCGACGACTACGTCCTGGCGGTCGCCTTCGCGCAACAGTTCGCGCTGGAGAACCGCCGCCTGATGATGGAGCGGGTTCTGCTGGTGCTGCGCGAGAATCTGACGGCTTTCCAGTTGGGCGCCGTCGCGGTGAACTGCCACCACAACTACGTCAACCAAGAGCGCCATTTCGGGACCGACGTCTGGATCACGCGCAAGGGCGCCGTCTCGGCGCGCCGGGGCGAGCTCGGTATCATCCCGGGATCGATGGGCGTCGAGTCCTACATCGTGCGCGGCAAGGGCAACGCCGAGTCCTTCACCTCCTGCTCGCACGGCGCCGGCCGCCGGATGAGCCGCGGCGAGGCACGGCGGCGCTTCTCCGTGGCGGATC
Organism: uncultured Binatia bacterium (SeqCode); assembly: GCA_964455095.1. Taxonomy (GTDB): domain Bacteria; phylum Desulfobacterota; class Binatia; order HRBIN30; family CADEER01; genus CAYVUV01. The sequence continues at coordinate 22,455 of CAYVUV010000248.1, read as the reverse complement.
ACGCCGCGGCGACGGCGCACGTCGAGTGCCGCAAGGACGCGGCCGTGATCGACGAAACGCCCGGGGCGTACAAGGACATCCACGCCGTCATGCGGGCGCAGGAAGACCTGGTCGACGTCGTGCGGGTTCTGCGGCAGGTGGTCTGCGTGAAGGGCTGATCGCTAGTGCTTCAGCACCTTCGGGAAGATGTCGCGCGACGCGGGCGCGGCTCCACCGCCGTCGCGGTTCCAGGAGGCCGCCATGACGAGCGAACCGAGTAGCAGCGCGGCAGTGACGGCGATGAGAATATTCTTCGTCATGGCGCGACAACGTAGCAGAGCCGGCGCCCAGAACGGAAGAAAGAGACACGGATGCGGCACTCCAACTTCGCGTCTTCGCGGCTTCGCGTGAACCCCTCCGAGCCCTTTGGTCGGCAGGCGCGCGGTGCGCTATAGCGAGCGGCAATGAGCACCCCAACGAAGCCGGAGCCCTTCGCCGCGCGGCTGCACGTCATCCCGCGTGTGATTCGCCCCGTGCAAGGGGCGATCGTGCGGACCTTCCGCGCTTACTTCGAGCGCGCGCCCGGATGGATGCTGCTGACGACCCGCGGCCGCCGGACCGGTCTGGCGCGCGAGGTGCTTCTGCCGTGTGTGCGAACGCCGGACTCGATCATCACCATGTCGACGTACGGCATGCGCTCGGACTGGATCCGCAACCTGCGCAAAGACCCGGCCGTCCGCGTAACGTGCGGTGGTCGGGTCGTCCCGGCGCGCGCCGAGATCGTCGAAGATCTCACCCGCAAGCGCGCGCTCGTCACCGCGCATCCGTTCTTCGCCCCCGCGCCCTTCGCGATCGTTCACGCGCTGATGCTGACGATCTTCCGGCCGCTCCTCGTGGTGCTCCTGCGCCGCTGGGTGACGGTGCGCCCGGTCGTGGTGCTGCACCTGGTGGACACCACAGCGGGCCAGGGGCATTGACCGTGCCCTTGGGCGCCGGCTTTGGCTGACACGCATCAGTGCGCGGGGCAGCCGCTGAGCGCGCGGTTCACGGCGCCGATCATCTCGCTGACGGTGAACGTCCCATCGTGCCTCTCGTCGCCGGCAATGCAGGCGTCGACGTCTGCGTCATCGAGCGCAACGGCGACGATCCGCACCAGCTCATCGATGGTGACCCGGCCGTCCGCATTGCAGTCGCCCGCGCAGTTGACGGCGACGATCGTGCCCGGTGCGCCGGCGGAACCGCCGAGCCCGCCGCCGGCGGTGGAAGTGTCGAAGCCGGCGAAGCCCGCGTCGAGGCTGTAGTAGATCGCAATTCGCCCGCCGCCGCCCCCACCACCGTCGTCGCCGTTTCCGGTACAGCCGCCTTCGCCGCCGGCGCCGCCGGCCGCCTGCAGGGATCCCTGGCCAGCCAGGAAAGTCGTACCGATCACGATCGATCCGCCGGAGCCGCCCCCGGCGCCGGTAAGAGAACAAGCGACTCCGCCGGCGTCGCCGCCGCTTGCCGTGATCGTCCCGTCCAACATCAGCGTGTCGGTCGCGTAGAGCGCGACGGCTCCGCCACCGCTGCCAGGTGCGGAGCGCGCCAGACTACCACCGCTGCCGAGATCGACCGGCGCGACCGCCGTGCCGTAGGTCGGCCCGCCGGGGTTGAACCGGTCGCCCCCGGGTCCGCCCGTTCCGCCGTACCCGCCTCCCCCTCCTGCATGCGCGCCGTCGGACAGGGCGACTCCGGGACCCTGCCCGCCGAGGTAGCCCTGCATGTCGGCGGAGATCGCGCTGCCGGCATCCAGCCGCACGTTGCCGGCGCGGATCGTCACGCCGGCGCCTTCCCAGCCGCCGTTCACCTGGCCGTTCCTGTTCGTGCCCTGCACGAACACGGTGGAGTGATCCGTCACGATGAGATCGTTCTCGACCGTCAACCTCGTTCCGCCGCCAAGTGTCAGCGTCGCCCCGTCGTCGACCGTCACGGCTCCAAAGGTCACGGACGAGCCGGCGGCGAAGTCGAAATGCTCCGCGATGCGCAACGCGTTGGCCGTCGTGTCGAGGAAGGCCATGGTCCCCGGTGGAGCCGTATGTCCGCCACCGCCGCCGCCAGCCGCGCTCGAGGCGGCGAAACCACCGAAGCCGGCATCGTTCGCGTAGCGCACCGCGATGCGCCCCCCGGCGCCGCCGCCGCCGTCGTCGCCGGTTCCGGTGCAGCCCCCTTCGCCGCCGGCGCCACCCATTGCCGTGAACGAGCCCGCGCCCGCGATCGTGGTCGCGTTGACGAAGAGCGAACCTCCCGATCCGCCTCCGGAGCCAGCGAGTGAGCAGCCGACACTTCCGGCATCGCTGCCGTTCGCCGTGATCGACCCGTCCAGCATCAGCGTGTCGCTGACATTGATCGCGATGGCCCCGCCGCCGCTGCCGGCCAAAGAGCGCGCCACACCGCCGCCACTGCCGAGCTCGACCGGTGCAAACCCGTCCCCATAGGCCGGACCGCCATCGTTGATGCCGTCCCCGGCGCGGCCGCCGACGCCGCCATGTCCGCCGCCGGCGCCGCCGTGCGCGCCGTCCGAACCGCCGGCACCCGGGCCCTGTCCGCCGGCGTAGCCCTGCGCGTCGGCGGAAATGGTGCTCCCCGCGTCCACGCGCACGCGGTTCGCGTCGATCGTCACGCCCGTGCCTTGCCATGCTCCGCTGACCTGACCGCCGGTGTTCTTGCCGCGCGCGATCACGGTGGAGTTGTCGGTCACGACGAGATCGCCGTCGACCGTCAGTGTCGATCCGCCGCCGAGCGTTAGCGTGCCTCCGTCGTCAACCGTCACCGCTCCGAAGCGCACCGACGAGTCGGGCGGAAGCTCGAGGTTCTGCGAGATGCGCAGCGCGTTCGTCGTTCGGTCGATGAACACCATCGTTCCCGGCGCACCCACGTGCCCGCCGCCGCTGCCGCCGCCAACGCTCGAGGTCGCAAACCCGGGAAAGCCGGCGTTGGCGTCGTAGAAGACCGCGATGCGCCCACCGGCCCCGCCGCCGCCGTCGTCACCGACGCCCGGGAAGCAGCCGCCGTCGGCGCCGTTGCCGCCGTCCGCCGTCACCGTGCCGTTGCCGGTCACGGTCGCGGCGGTGATATAGATCGATCCACCGGCGCCGCCGCCACCGGCGGGAGCGCTGAAGCAGTTCCCCGGTGCGGCATTGCCCCCGTCGGCGATGATCGTTCCGCCCAAGGTGAGGGTTTCGCTCACGTCCAGCCTGATCGCGCCGCCGCCTCGCCCGGCGGCCGTGCTGGTCGGGCCGCCGCCGCTGCCGAGATCGAGCGGCGCAAACGCCGCACCGTAGGCCGGGCCGCCGGCATTGAAGCCGTCGCCGGCGCGTCCACCGACACCGCCGTGACCGCCACCGGCGCCGCCGTGCGCGCCACCGTCCGCCCCTCCCGCTCCCGGACCTCGACCCTCCAGATAGCCTTGCTCGGCGGCGGAAACGAGGCTGCCCGGGTCGATCTGCGCATTGCGCGCACGGATGGTCACACCCGCGCCGCGCCAGTCGTCGTCTACTGGATCGGCGGTGTTCTTGCCTTTCAGAATCACGGCGGAGTCGCCGGTCACGACGAGATCGTTCTCGATCGTCAGCGTCGATCCGCCGCCGAGCGTCAGCGTGCCGCCGTCGTCGACCGTCACCGCTCCGAAGCGCACGGACGAGTCCGACGGAAGCTCGAGGTTCTGCGAGATGCGCAGCGCGTTCGTGGTTCGGTCGATGAACACCATCGTTCCCGGCGCACCCACATGTCCGCCGCCGCTGCCGCCGCTGACGCTCGAGGTCGTGAACCCGGCGAAGCCCGCATCGTCGTCATAGAAAAGCGCGATGCGGCCGCCGGCCCCGCCGCCGCCGTCGTCACCGACGCCCGGAAAGCAGCCGCCGTCGGCGCCGTTGCCGCCGTTCGCCGTCGCGGTGCCGGTGCCGGTGATGGTCGCCGCCGTGATGAAGATCGATCCGCCGGCGCCGCCCCCACCGGCGGGAGCGCTGAAGCAGTTTCCCGTTGCGGCATCGCTTCCGTCGGCGGTGATGGTGCCGTCGAGGGTCAGCGTACCGCGCACGTCGAGCGCGATCGCGCCACCGCCACTGCCGGCGGCCGTTCGCGTGGGACCACCGCCGCTGCCGAGATCGAGCGGCGCAAACGGAGCGCCGTAGCTCGGTCCACCGGCATGGAAGGCATCGCCGGCGCGACCGCCGATCCCGCCGTAGCCACCGCCGCTGCCTCCGTGCGTGCCGCCGTCCGAGCCGCCCGCTCCCGGGCCCGCCGCGGCGGCATAACCCTGTCCGTCGACGGAGATCAGCGAACCGGCCGCGATCGTGACATCGCCGGCTTCGATCGCAACCCCTTCGCCCTGCCACTCGTCGTCGACCGGTGCCGCGACGTTCTTCCCCTGCAGGACGAGCATCGAGCCTTCGATGACGGAGAGTTGTTTCGCGATGCCGAGCGTCGAACCGCCGGCGATCGCGAGGGTCGCGCCGTTGCGGATGATCAGGCTGTCGGCCTGGAAGCTCCCCTCCGGCCAGAGCGTGTCGGTCTCGACGATGACGTCGCCCAGCCCGGGCCCGGCGCCGGTTCCTCGCGGCGCCGCCGTCGAGATGACCAGCAGGAGCGCCGCGAGCCCAACTGTGATGGCCGCGTTCGCTGGCCTACGACGCATCGTGCGCCGCGTGCGGAGTCAACAAGGCATGGCTCTGCGCGGCTTCGACGCTGATGCCTTTCAGACACTCCTGGTCGCAGCCCTGGAGGTCCGGCCTCGTCTTCCAGCACTCGCAGTCATGCACCCGCAGCGTTGAGCGCCCCACCAACACCCCCGCCGCGCCGTGCGCCGCGTCGAGCGCAATTTCGGTCGCCTGCGCGGTCTCCGGGCATCGCACCACGCGCTTGCCGCGCAAACGGCTGTAGGCGTGCGCAAAGACGGGCATGAGGACGTACAACGCACCAATTGCCAGGACGCCGACAATGCCGATGGTCAGGTTCATCGCACAACCCTCCTCACCATTGGTCGAGAGCAAGGTTGGTGCCCTGACGGTATTGCGCAGATTGCACGCCTTCCCTCGCGGGGATTCGCATTCTTGACCACGCCATCCCCAGGCGGCGGAACCCTTCTCGCGTCTTCGCGACTTCGGGTGCGCCCGCTTCGTGAAACGAGGTCAGCCGCGCATCGCCACACAGCGCTCGATACCGGTTTCGAAACGCGTCAGCGCCTCGTCGCAGTAGGCCGCGTCGGCGAGCAAGCCAGCCTTGAACTGCAGGACGCTCGGGTCGAAGCCGGCGAACATCGCCCAGATCCCCGCTTCGTACAGGCACTTCGTCATCAGCATGGCGCCGCGCTGGTCGGCGAAGCGCAGGCCCATCACCACGCCGCATCGCCGGATCTCGACGAACCAATCGGCATGCCGCCGGCGGATCGCCTCGAGGCCGGCGCCCAGCCGCTCCGCCACGGCGGCGACGTTCTGCACCACCGCGGGGCGCGTCGTGATCTCCAACACCTTCAGCGCGACGTGGCAGCCGAGCTCGGCGCCGCCGAAGGTCGAGACATGTCCCCAGCCATCCTCGTGCAGCCAGCCGGCAACCCGCGGGCTGAGCAGCGCAGCGGCAATCGGGTAGACGCCGCCCGACAGCCCCTTGCCGGTGACGAGGATGTCCGGCTCGACGCCGAAGCGCTCGCACGCCCACATCGTGCCCGTGCGGCCCAGCCCCGTCTGTACCTCGTCGGCGATGTAGACGGCGCCGCGGCGGGCGCAGAGCGCCTTGACGGCGGGAAGGTACCCGGCTTCGGGCATCGGAAAGCCCGACGTCGCCGGTATCGTCTCGATCACCACGGCCGCGACGTCGTCGGCGCTGAGCGCGTCCTCCATCGCGGTGAGGTCGTTGAACGGCACGTGGACGAACTCGCCCGCCGGCCCCTGCGAGAGGAACAACGCCGCGGCGCGTTCGTCGCCGGCGGCGAGGGCGAGGCCGGTGTGACCGTGGTAGCCGTGTTGAATGGAGACGACGGTGCGCCGTTTGGTCGCATGGCGCGCGCTCTTGATGGCGATCTCGATCGCCTCGCCGCCGCTCGGCGCGAACACGGCGTACTGCAGATCGCCCGGCGCGGTGCGCACCAGGGCCGCGGCAAGCTCGGCGCGCGCCGGGCTCGGAAAGTGGTGGTTGCCGATGTCGAGCACCTCGAGCGCTTCCTTGAGTGCCGCGATCACCTCCGGGTTGCGGTGGCCGAGGTTGAACACGCCGCCGTTCAAGTGAAAGTCGAGCAGCTCGCGGCCGTCGAGATCCCAGATCCGGTAGCCGTCGCGACGGCCGATCACCAGATCGACGCCGAGCGCCTGCAGCATCTGCACCCGGTTCGGACAGACATGCCGCGCCGCGAGATCGAGGATCGCTCGCTTGTCTTCCGTCATCGGCCCTCCTGTTTCGACGCGCGCCCGTGCGCCTGCACTATGGGCCCTGCCGGAGCGCGGTCAAGCCGCGGTGCCGGCGCCCTCAGCGCGAACCTGTGCTAGAGGCAAATGACCATGCGCTTCTTGGACATGCCGGTCGAGGAGCAGATCGAGCTGGCCACCCGCGCGGCGCGCGCGGCGCTGGCGCGCTACGACGTTCCCGCCGGCGTCGCGCTCGACGTCCTCAAACACCGCGAGAACACGGTCTTCGCGGTCGTCGAGCCCGGCGGGCGCAAGCTCGGCGCGCTGCGCGTGCACGTGCCCGACTACCAGGATCAAGCGTCGATCGAGTCCGAGCTCGAATGGATGCGGGCGCTGGCCGCGGCCGGCGTGCGCACGCCCGCGGTCATCCCGGCGCGCGACGGCGCACGGGTCGTCTGCGCGGCGATCCCCGGTGCGGGCGAGTCGCGTCTGGTCGATCTGCTCGAATGGATCGAGGGACGCCAGCCGGGCGACGACGAGGTCGTCGCGTGCTTTCGCATCCTCGGCGATCTGCACGCGCGCTGCCACAACCACGCCAGCCGCTGGCCGCTGCCAGCCGGCTTCGTGCGCCAACGCTGGGACGAGACGACTTTGCTCGCCGGCGTGCATCCGACCGTCGGCCCCGCCTGGGACAACTGGGCGCTGTCCGCCGAGCAGCGCGCCCTGGTGCTCGCCTGTCGCGACGCGCTGCGCGAGCGCCTCGGGCGCTGGGGCAAGGATCGGGAACGCTACGGCCTCATCCACTCCGACCTCATGCCCGACAACCTGCTCATCGCCGCCGATGGAGTTCGACTGATCGACTTCGACGACGCCGGATTCGGCTGGTACCTGTACGACCCCGCCTCGGCGCTGCTCGCCTACTGCGGGTCGGATCTGTACGAGCCGCTGCTGGCCAACTGGCTCGCCGGGTATCGCAGCCAGCGCCAGCTGTCGGACGCCGATCTCGCCGAGCTGCCGACGTTCCTCCTGCTGCGTTGCTTCTACGCCCTCGGCTGGCTTCACGTGCGGCGCAACTCGCCGTGGGCCACGGCATTCATCGAGCCGGTCGTGACCTGGACGACGGCGCTCGGACGCCAGCTCCTGGACCCGTAATCCGATCGGCCCGCGCTAGCCCTTGCACGACAGCCCGCCGTCGACGGGCAGGACGACGCCGGTGATGTACTTCGCTTCCTCCGAGGCGAGGAAGAGCGCCGCGTAGGCGACGTCCCAGGCCTCGCCCATGTGTTGCATGGGCACGGCGGCGTCGCGCGCCTGGATGAGCTTCTGCTTGTCGATGCCGAGCGCCGAGACGATGCCCTCGATGGCCATCGGGGTGCGAATGAGACCGGGCATGATCGCGTTCACCCGGATGCCGCGCGCCGCGTACTGCATGGCGACCGAGCGCGTCAGCGCGTTGACCCCGGCCTTCGAGGCGCTGTACGGCAGCATCGGGAACGGGGCGAAGCGCACCGCCGCCATCGACGAGACGTTGATGATCGCGCCGCTCTTCTGCTGCTCCATGTGCGGCAACACGTGCTTGCAGGGGAGGAACATCGACTTGAGGTTGGTGTCGACGACGCGGTCCCATTCCGCCTCGCTGAGCTCGACCGGCCCGCCCAGCGTGCCGATGCCGACGTTGTTGTGGAGGATGTCGATGCGGTCGTATGTCTCGACGCATTGCGCCGCCATGCGCCGGCAATCCTCGCCGCGCACGACGTCGGCGACGCAGACGGAGGAGACCCCCTGCTCGGCTTCGATCAGCTGTTGGGTTTCCTGCGCCGAATCGCCATCGCGATCGACCAACAGGACCGCCGCGCCTTCGCGCGCGAACACGATGGCGGTGGCGCGGCCGTTGCCCATGGTTTCGCCCGGCGTCGAGCCCGCCCCGACGACGATCGCTGCTTTGCCTGCGAGCCGTTTGCTCATGTCGGTCCCCTCCCGATGCGGTTCTACCACTCGCGTCGCACAGATCGATGGGCGGCGGTTGGGGGCTTTGCACACAAAGTCACCGTTGCACGGCGCTCTGGTCGGAGTCGGGGTCGGAATCGGTATCGGGATCGAGGGCAACGAAATGAATTGCGGCCTGTGTCGATGCGATCCGCTAGGAACGGCGGAATCCCTGGGACAGGAATCGATTCCGATGCCGATAGCGATTCCGACCCCGCCGGGAGAGACACGCTCGGTGATGAAAGGGGTTTCCGTGCACAGCCGCGGGCGTATCTCCGCGCGCAGACCTGCGCCGGTGCGACGGCTATCTCTGGCCCTGCACTCGCGGGCGGCGCTACGATGCGCGATCTGAATTCTCTGGAAAGCGAGGGAGGCCATGGACTTCGAGACCATTCGCGTCACGTGTGAGGGGGCGCTCGGGAAGCTGACGCTCAACCGGCCGGAGCGCCTCAACGCGCTCGGTGCAACGGCGCTGCAGGAGCTGGCGGAGGCAGCGCGCTGGTTCGATCGCCAGCCGGAGGTGCGCGTCGTGATCGTGAGCGGAGCGGGGCGGGCCTTCTGCGCCGGCGCCGACCTCCAGGACCCGCCCATCGCGGCGGCGGCGCCCGAGTCCGGACATGCGTGGGCGGTGCGCCGCGAGGTCGGGCAGTACGGGTTGCGCATGGCGGACGCGATCGAGCAAATGCGCGCGGTCACGATCGCCCAAGTGCACGGCTACGCCATCGGCGGGGGATTGGTGCTCATGGCGGCGTGCGACCTGCGCGTCGTCGCCGAGGAGACGGTCTTCTCGATCCCCGAGATCGAGCTCGGGATTCCTCTCGCGTGGGGCGGCATCCCTCGCCTGGTGCGCGAGATCGGGCCGGCGCTGACCAAGGAGCTCGTGATGACGTGCCGGCGCTTCACCGCCGCCGAGGCCAAGGCGGCGGGGCTGGTGAACCGCGTGGTTCCCCTCGAACGGCTTGCGGCCGAGGCGGAGGCGCTGGCGTGTGAGGTGATCGACAAGCCGCCCGTTCCGGTCGCGATCACCAAGGAGCACGTCAACTCCGTCGCGCGCGCCATGGGCGCCAGTGTGGGCGGATTCTCCGACGGCGACGCGCTCCTCGGCGTCGCCTCCGATCCGGAGTCGCGCGCCGCCGCGGTCGCTTACGTGGAACGCTTGCTCGCACGCCGGGCGAGGGGAGGAGAACCGTCCTGAGGCGTGTTACGTTGGTCGGACCCCGGTGCCAGCAGCTACGATGCACGTGAATGGGCGCTCCGACTTCGCGTCTTCGCGCCTTCGTGTGAACCATCCGGAGCGTTGCACTGGCTTGCGCTGATTACGCGTTGACGAAGCGCATCATCGCCTCGGGGTAGCGCAGGCCCGCGGCCGCACCCTTGGGGGCGATGGCGTCGATCTGGGCCAGCTCCGCCGGGCTGAGATTCACGTCGAGCGCAGCGACGTTCTCCTCCAGGTACTTGCGGCGTTTGGTGCCGGGAATCGGCACGATGTCGTCGCCTTGCGCCAGCACCCAGGCCAGGGCGAGCTGCGAAGGCGTGCAGCCTTTGGCCGCCGCCAGCGCGTTGATGCGCTCGACGAGGGCGAGGTTCTTGGCGAAGTTCTCGCCCTGAAAGCGCGGCGACATGCGGCGGTAGTCGTCGGCGGCGAGATCGTCGAAACGCGTGATCTGGCCGGTGAGAAAACCGCGCCCGAGCGGGCTGTAGGCGACGAAGCCGATGCCGAGCTCGCGGCAGGTCGCCAGCACGCCGTCTTCCGGGTCGCGGCTCCACAGCGAGTACTCGCTCTGCAGCGCGGCGATCGGGTGCACGGCGCTGGCGCGGCGCAGCGTCTCGGGGCCGGCTTCGGACAAGCCGAGGTGGCGCACCTTGCCGGCGCGGACCAGCTCGGCCATCGCACCGACCGTGTCCTCGATCGGCGTCGTCAGGTCGACGCGGTGCTGATAGTAGAGATCGATCGCGTCGACGCCGAGCCGCTTCAAGCTCGCCTCGCAGGCCTGGCCGACGTACTCCGGCTTGCCGTCGATGGCGCGCACCATGTTGTTCGTCGGGTCGCGCACGATGCCGAACTTGGTCGCCACGACGACCGCGTCGCGGCGCCCCTTGATGGCGCGGCCGACCAGCTCCTCGTTGCGGAACGGGCCGTACATGTCCGCCGTGTCCAGGAACGTGCACCCGAGGTCGAGCGCCCGATGGATGGTGGCGATGGATTCCGCGTCGTCGCCCGCGCCGTAGAACTCGGACATGCCCATACAGCCGAGCCCGAGGGCGGAAACGCGCGGCCCGTTCTTTCCCAGCTGTCGCGTTTGCATGCCCTCGTTCATAGCAGGGCCGTCCTGAAAAGAGGATCGGCGCGACCTTGCGCCGCGCGCACGCGCCGAGTATCGAGCCACCGAGAAGGGGATGATCGCATGACGCTGCGCGTGGTGGGAGCCGGGCTCGGCCGGACCGGGACGATGTCGCTCAAGCTGGCGCTCGAGCGTCTGCTCGGCGGGCCCTGCTATCACATGGCCGAGGTGTTTACGCACCCGCAACACGTGCCGTTGTGGACCGCGGCCGCGCGCGGCGAGATGCCCGATTGGCCGGCGCTGTTCGACGGTTATCGCGCCGCGGTCGATTGGCCGGTCGCCGCCTTCTGGCCCGAGGTGAGCGCGGCCTTCCCCGATGCGTTGGTGTTGCTCTCGGTGCGCGATCCGCAGTCCTGGTGGGAGAGTGCCAGCCAGACGATCTTCCCCGCCATCGCGCGCCAGCCGCCGGGCCCGTGGCGCGACATGGTCGACGCGCTCTTTGCCGCGCGCTTCACCACCGCGCTCGATGATCCGGCCGCGTGCATGGCCGAGCTCGAGCGCCACAACGCGCGCGTGCGGGCGGCGGTGCCCGCCCGCCGTCTGCTCGAATGGCGCGCCGGCGATGGCTGGGCGCCGCTGTGCGCCGCGCTCGGCGTGCCGGTGCCCGACGAGCCGTTCCCGCGCACCAACACCAAGGACGAGTTCCTCGCCGCGCACCTCAAGTGATCGGGTAGGCGCCGATGCCGCGCAACATCGAGATCAAGGTGCGCGTTGCGGACCTCGACGCCGTGCGCGCCGCGGCGCTTGCCTGCGGCGCGCAACCGCTCGCGTTCGAAGAGCAAACCGATCGCTATTACGCGCTCGACGGCGGCCGGCGGGTGAAGCTGCGCACGATCGCCGGCGCGCGCGCCGAGCTGATCACATACGACCGCCCGGAAACCGAGGGCGCGCGCGCCAGCGACTACACGGTCACGCCGGTGCGCGACCAGGAAGCCGGCGTGTGCCTGGTGCCCAAAAGCGAGCCGCTGGTCGTCGTACACAAGCGGCGCGAGATCTTGTTGTGGGACAATGTCCGCATCCACCTCGACCGCGTCGAGGACCTGGGCACCTTCCTCGAACTGGAGGCGGTGGTCGATGCAACGCACGACGACGCGCGCTGCCGCCAGCAGGTGGAGTTCCTGACGCGCGCGCTCGGGGTCGATGGCCGCGCGCTGCTGCGCGCGTCGTACGCGGAATTGCTGCGCGCGAAGGATTGACCTCCCCCTCACCCCCTCCTTGGAGAGGAGGGGGGCCTGAGTCAGAAGCGCGAGGCCGTGAGCACGATGTCGGCGTGCTGCCAGGCGCGGTCGAAGCGCTGCTTCACCTGCGCGGCTTCGGCGGTCTTTCCCTGGGCCTGCAGGCTCTTCATCAAACCGAACAGGGCCCAGCCGTTCTCGCGGTTGATCGCCAGATCCTCGCGGTAGACGGCTTCGGCCTCGCGCGGTCGGCCGGCTTGCAGGAGCACCGCGCCGAGCGAGTGGCGCACCGGGTACATCCAGTCCGACGGCTCCTGGTAGCGCAGCGCGTCCTCGAGACGCACGCCTTCGCGCAGGATGTCGATCGCGGCGCCGGTGTCGCCCTGACGCGCCGCGATCTCGCCGGCCAAGACCTGCTCGGCGATGTGCAGCAAGCTCGCCGCGCTGTTGATCTCCCAGATCGTGACCTTCTCTAGATCGCTGCGCGCGGCGATGGCGCGCAGCGTCCAGAGCTGGTGCTCGGCGGCGGCGACATCGCCCTTGCCGAGCAACGCGCGGCCGCGCGCGTAGTGCCAGATGCCGCTCGGATAGAGCAGGTCAGCCGCCGGCGCGGGTCGCCCGAGCACTTCGTCCCAGCGGCCGAAGCGGACGTAGACGTACAACGGCATCAGCGAATAGTGCTGCAGGGCGCCCATGCCCGGCTCGCCCATCATCTCGTGATGCGTCTTGGCGTCGGTGCTCAAGGCCGCTTCGATGGCCATCGCGCTCCATCCTTCCATGGCGGCCGAGGCGGCCAGGAAGTGGTGGTTGTGGGGCACGTAGGCGAGTGGGTAGAGGCCCTGCGCACGGCACTGCGTGATGTAGGACTCGTCGGCGGCCATGGCGTCGAGGTTGGCCATCGCAGCGTCGTGATAGCGGCCGATGCGAATGTAGGTGTGGGCGGGCATGTGCACGAGATGGCCGGCGCCGGGCACGAGCGCGCCGAGGCGATCGGCATACGGTGCGGCGCGCTCGGGTTGCGGCGAGGCTTCGGTGGCGTGGATGTAGAAGTGAATCGCGCCCGGGTGGTCGGGGTCGCGCTGCAGGACGGATTCGAGCGTGCCGAGGATTTCGGCAGTCCAGGGCTGCGGCGTGCCGTCGGGCAGCCAGAAATCCCACGGGTGCAGATCCATCAACGCCTCGGCGAACAATGTCGCGGCGTCGAGATCGTCGGGGAAGCGCCGCACGACCTCGCGCATCGCCTCGGCGTACGCGACGTTGAGCGCGCTGCGATCGGCCGGCGGCTCGGCCGCGTAGCGCGCGGCGATGGCGTGCACGTAGGCACGCTCGTGCTCGGTGGCACGGCGCGCGGCCGCCAGGGCTTTGCGCGTCGCCTCCCAGGCTTCGGTGGCATCGGCCGCGTCCATCGGCGCGTTGATGTTCGGTCCCAGCACCAGGGCGACGCCCCACCAACACATGGCGCAGTCGGGATCGAGTTGGGTGGCTTGGCGAAACGACCGCGCCGCTTCGCGGTGGTTGAACCCGATGGCGAGGATCAGCCCCTGATCGAAGTAGCGCTGCGCCCGCCGCGAGCTGGTCGTCACCGGGTGGTGGTGATCGCCGAGATCGGAGAACAGCGGCGCGCGCGGCTCGTCGGCGTCCTGCTTCTTCGCCGCCGAGCAGCCGAGCGCAACGGGCAGCAGCAGCGCGGCGGCTGCATAGGTGGCGAACGACTTCATGGCTCTCGATGTGCTCAGCGCGCGACCAGCTCGACGCGGCGGTTCTGCTGGCGCCCCGCGTCGCTCGTGTTCGGTGCCACCGGCGCGAGCGGACCGACGCCGTGCGCGTCGAGGCGGCTCGCCGCGATGGCGTACTGACCCGTCAGCGCCGCGACCACGGCACGCGCGCGGGCGGCGGACAGCTTCATGTTATGGTCGAGGGCGCCGGTCGAATCGGTATGGCCGACGACGAAGATCGACAGCGTCGACTGCTGGCGCAACAGCTCGGCGATGGCGTCGAGTGCCGGCTTGGACCCGGCGCGGATGTCGGCCTTGTCGAAATCGAACAGGATGCCGTAGATGCGCACGCTGCCCGCCTTCTCGAGGTCGCTCGCCAGCGCCCTCGCGTCGACGGCGACCAGCCCGGTGTCCATCGCCTTGACCTCGACGACGTCGACTTGCGTGCGTTGCTTGCCGACCATCACCGCGATGTAGGCTTGCACCTCGCCCTTGGCGACGCGCGCCGCCAGGTAGCGCGGGTCGCCGTCGCTGGCGGCGAACAGGTTGTTGAACTTGCCCCAGGCACTGCGCGCGTAGGCGGGGCCGCAGGCGTTCTCTTCGCAGGAATAGACGATCGTGCCGCCGGCCTGTTCGACGGCCTGCTGGTAGTTGCGGAAGATCTCCAGCGTCGAGCGCTTGGCCGGGTTGGTGTAGACGATGCGCGTCACCTTGCCCTCGATCGGCTTGGCCTCGAAAGCCATCTTCTTCGCGTCGAGCCCGACGACCAACTGATACGACTCGAAGTCCTTCGCCGTGCGATCGGTCAGCTGCGACTCCGGGTAGCGGGTGATCAACGGGTGATCGCCCTCGGCGCCCGCTGTGGGGCCACATGTCAGGAGCGCCGTCAGACAGGCGATGCTCAGAGGGATCGCAACCGCGTCCATGCCTCCCATATCCGTCTCCCTTCGTGGCAGTCGATCGGTGCGGCGGCGCATCCCACCAAGTCTGATGATTCCAGTCAAGGAATCGAAATGCTGCCAGGAGCGCGGGGGATTAGGACCAAGCACCAAGCGATTTAGTCGATTTTAGCCCGTCTGATTCTTGCGCGCTTCGGTGCGACGCCGCTACTATGCCCGGCGTTGCATGGCTCAGATCTTCCACCGCAGCACCAATACGTTCTCGAAGGTCAGCATTTTCGGGGCGCTGTTTGCGGTCGGCGGACTGCTGTACGGGTTGGCCGTGCTCAACCGCTCGGACTATGCGACGCTGGCCCACGTCGCGCGGGAGCAGCCGGTGCCGTTCAGTCACCGGCACCACGTCGGCGAGCTGGGCATCGATTGCCGCTACTGCCACACGTCGGTGGAGCAGACGGCCTACGCCGGCATCCCGCCGACGCAGACGTGCATGAACTGCCACGCGCAGATCTGGTCGGACAGCGCGACGCTCGAACCGGTGCGCGCCAGCTTTCGCAGCGATCGCTCGATCGAGTGGGTCAAGGTGCACGACCTGCCCGACTACGTCTACTTCAACCACTCGATCCACGTGAACAAGGGCGTTGGCTGCGTCACCTGCCACGGGCGGGTCGACCGGATGAACCTCACGTGGCAGGAATCGTCCCTGCACATGGAGTGGTGCCTCAACTGTCACCGCAATCCCGAGCAGTACGTGCGCCCGCGCGATCAGGTGTTCAACCTCACCTGGACGCCGGCCGACCAGGAGCGCCTCGGCAAGGAACTGGTCGCCATGCGCCGCATCGAGCGCCGCGATGACTGTTCGACGTGCCACCGCTGAAGACGAGGATCGCGCGAGCCCAACCCACATGCCCCTACACCCATCACTCTCGAGCGATACCGCCGGCGACGAGCTGACGGCCAAGCCGCGCTCCGCCCTCGACCTCGGGGCGATCCGCGCCAAGCTCGCCGAACGGCAGGGGCGTCACTACTGGCGCAGCCTCGAAGAGGTGGCCGGCACCGAAGAGTTCGCGGCCTTCTTGCACGCCGAATTCCCGCAGCAGGCGGAGCAGTGGAGCGATGGCGTCGGACGGCGGCAGTTCCTCAAGCTGATGGGCGCCTCGCTGGCGCTGGCCGGCGTCAGCGCGTGCACCCGCCAACCGGCCGAGAAGATCTATCCCTACGTCAAAGCGCCCGAGGAAATCGTCCCCGGCGAGCCGCTGTTCTTCGCCACCGCGATGCCGGTGATGGGCTTTGCCTCCGGCGTGCTGGTCGAAAGCCACCTCGGCCGCCCGACCAAGATCGAGGGCAATCCGGAGCATCCCGCCAGCCTCGGCGCCACCGACGCCTTCGCCCAGGCCTCGGTGCTGACGCTGTACGACCCCGACCGCTCGCAGGTGGTGCGCAACGTGGCGGAGATCCGCCCGTGGAGCGCGTTCGTCGACGTCATGCAGCGCGTGCGCGCGGCACAGGCGGATCGCCGCGGCGCCGGACTGCGCATTCTGACCGAGACGGTCACCTCGCCGTCGTTGGCCGCGCAGCTGCGCGCGGTGTTGGCCGAGTTTCCCGCCGCGCAGTGGCACCAGTACGAGCCGCTCGGCCGCGACAACGCGCGCATGGGCACGCGGGTGGTGTTCGGGATCGATCTCGACACGCAGTACCTGATCGAGAAGGCCGACGTCATTCTGGCTCTCGACGCGGACTTTCTCTCCACCGGTCCCGCGCATGTGCGTCACGTGCGCGAGTTCAGCCGCCGCCGGCGCGTGCGCGCTCGCGGCGATGCGATGAACCGGCTCTACGTCGCCGAGCCGACGCCGACCAACACCGGTGCGATGGCCGACCACCGCCTGCCGCTGCGCGCGACACAGATCGAGGAGCTGGCGCTGGCGGTGGCCAAGGGGATCAACCTGCCGGTGCGCGACCCGGTCGGCATGGAGCCCTACGCCAAGTGGATCGACGCGCTGGTGAAGGAGCTCAACCAACACCGCGGCAGCTCCATCGTCATGGCCGGAGACGGCCAGCCGCCGTTCGTGCACGGCCTCGTCCACGCCATCAATCACGCCCTGGCCAATCAGGGCAGCACGGTGGTGCACACCGCCGCGGCCGAGCCCGAGCCGGTCGAGCACGCGGCGTCGCTGAAGACGCTGGTCGACGACATGGAGCGCGGCGCCGTCGAAGTGCTGATCGTGCTCGGCGGCAACCCGGTGTACACCGCGCCGCCCGAGCTCCACCTGCGCGCGGCGCTCGCCAAAGTGCCGCTGCGCATCCACCTGGGATTGTACGAGGACGAGACCGCCGAGCTGTGCCACTGGCACGTCCCGGAGGCCCACTATCTCGAATCGTGGGGCGATGTGCGCGCCTACGACGGCACCGTGTCGATTCTGCAGCCGCTGATCGCGCCGCTCTATGGCGGCAAGACGGCGCTCGAAGTGCTCGCGACGCTGTCCGACCAGCCCGGGCGCACGCCCTATGACCTGGTGCGGGCGCAGTGGCAGCGCGTCCATATCGGCGGCGATTTCGAACCCTGGTGGCGCAAGGCGGTGCACGACGGCGTGGTGGCCGACACGGCGTTCGAGGCCGAGGACGTTACCGTGCTCGGCGACTGGCCGGATTTTCTGCGCCGCCTCCCGGCGGCGCCACCCGTAGACGAAAACGCCGGCCCGCTCGAGATCGTGTTCCGCCCCGATGCGGCGGTGCTCGACGGCCGTTTTGCCAACAACGCGTGGCTGCAGGAGTTGCCGCGTCCGCTGACGCGCCTGACCTGGGACAACGCGGCGCTGGTCAGCCCGGCGACCGCCGAGCGCCTCGGGCTCGCCAACGAAGATGTCGTCGAGCTGCACTACGTCGGGCAGATGGTGCGCGCGCCGATCTGGATCGCGCCCGGCCACGCCGACGACGTGGTCTCCGTATCGCTCGGCTATGGCCGCACGCGCGCTGGCGCCGTCGGCACCGGCACCGGTTTCGACGCGTACGCGCTGCGCACGACCGCCCCGCAGTGGTTCGGCAAGGGGCTCGAGCTGCGCAAGACCGGCGAGCACTTCCCGCTCGCCTGCACGCAACACCACCACTCGATGGAAGGCCGCGAGCTGGTGCGCAGCGCGTCGCTGGCCGAGTACCGCGCCGAGCCCGGCTTCGCCGCCGATCACGGCGAGCATGCGTCGATGTACCCGCCCCATCCCTACGACGGCCACGCCTGGGGCATGGCGATCGACTTGAACGCCTGCGTCGGCTGCAACGCCTGCGTCGTCGCCTGCCAGTCGGAGAACAACATCCCGGTGGTCGGCAAGCGCGAGGTGGCCATCGGCCGCGAGATGCACTGGATCCGCATCGACCGCTACTACGAAGGCGCGCTCGACAACCCGGCGACGCATCACCGGCCGGTGCTGTGCATGCACTGCGAGCAGGCCCCGTGCGAGGTCGTGTGCCCGGTGAACGCCACCGTGCACAGCCACGAGGGGCTGAACGACATGGTGTACAACCGCTGCGTCGGCACGCGGTACTGCTCGAACAACTGCCCGTACAAGGTGCGGCGGTTCAACTTCCGGCTCTACACCAAGTGGGAGACCGAGAGCCTGAAGATGCTCGCCAATCCGGACGTCACGGTGCGCAGCCGCGGCGTGATGGAGAAGTGCACGTACTGCGTGCAGCGCATCAACGGCGCGCGCATCGCGGCGAAGAAGGAAGATCGCCCGATTCGCGACGGCGAGATCGTCACCGCCTGCCAGGCGGTGTGCCCGGCCGAGGCGATCACGTTCGGCGACATCAACGATCCGCAGAGCCGCGTCGCGCAGCTGAAGGCCAACGAGCGCCACTATGCGCTGCTCGGCGAGCTCGGCACGCGGCCGCGCACGACCTACCTGGCCTCGCTGCGCAACCCCAACCCGGAGCTGGCATGAGCGACGAAGCGGGCGACGCCAAGATCCGCCAGCTGCCGCCGGTGATCGGGCCCGGGTACACGCTCGGCACCGTCACCGACAAGATCAGCGCCGTCGTGCTGCAGCGCACGCCGCGCGGCTGGATCATCGGCTTCGGCATTTCGTTCATGCTGATGATGGTGCTGCTCTACAGCATCACCTATCTGCTGCTCACCGGCACCGGCGTCTGGGGCGTGACCGTGCCGATCGGCTGGGGCTTCGACATCATCAACTTCGTCTGGTGGATCGGTATCGGTCACGCCGGCACGCTGATCTCGGCCATCCTGCTGCTGCTGCGCCAGGAGTGGCGCACGTCGATCAACCGCTTCGCCGAGGCGATGACGCTGTTCGCCGTCGCCTGCGCCGGCCTGTTTCCCATCCTGCACATGGGCCGGCCGTGGCTGGCGTACTGGCTGTTCCCGTACCCGAACACGATGTCGATGTGGCCGAACTTCCGCAGCCCGCTGGTGTGGGACGTCTTCGCCGTGTCGACCTACGCGACGGTGTCGCTGATGTTCTGGTTCGTCGGCCTGATCCCCGACCTCGCCACGCTGCGCGACCGCTCGCCGCGCCGCGTCGGCCGCGCCGTCTACGGATTGCTGGCGTTGGGCTGGCGCGGCTCGGCGCGCCACTGGCACCGCTACGAGACCGCGTACCTGCTGCTCGCCGGCCTGTCGACCCCGCTGGTGGTCTCCGTGCACACCATCGTGTCGTTCGACTTCGCCGTCTCCGTCATCCCCGGCTGGCACGCGACGATCTTCCCGCCGTACTTCGTCGCCGGCGCCATCTACGCCGGCTTCGCCATGGTGCTGACGCTCGCCATTCCGCTGCGCAAGGCGTACGGGCTCGAGGACTTCATCACCATGCGCCACCTCGACTACATGGCGCGGGTGATGATCGCCACCGGCATGTTCGTCGCCTACGGCTACATGATGGAGGCGTTCTTCAGCTGGTACAGCGCCAACACGTACGAAGCCTACATGATGAAGAACCGCTTCGTCGGCCCGTACGCGTCGATCTACTGGTCGCTGCTGATCTTCAACGTGCTGATCCCGCAGGCGCTGTGGTTCGACCGCGTGCGCGCCAGCGTGCCGGCGCTGTTCGTCGTCGCCATGAGCGTCAACATCGGCATGTGGCTGGAGCGCTTCATCATCGTCGTCACCAGCCTGCACCGCGATTTCCTGCCGTCGTCGTGGGGCATGTACTACCCGACGGTGTGGGACTGGGGCACGTTCGTCGGCACCATCGGTCTGTTCCTCACGCTGCTGTTCCTGTTCATCCGCTTCCTGCCGATGATCTCGATCTTCGAGATGCGCACGCTGCTGCCGGAATCCGAAGTGAAGGACGATCTAACGTGAGCGCGCGCCCATCCATCCACGGCCTGATGGCCGAGTTCGGCGATCCGAACGAGCTGGTCGCGGCGGCGCGCCAGGCGCACGAGGCTGGCTACCGCCACCTGGATGCGTACACGCCGTTCCCGATTGAAGAGCTCGGCGAGGCGCTGCACCTGCATCACAAAGAACTGCCGCTGCTGGTGCTGTGCGGCGGGATTCTCGGCGGCCTCGGCGGTTTCGGCCTGGCGTACTGGACCTCCGTCATCGCCTATCCGATCAATGTCGGCGGGCGCCCGTTCTTCAGCTGGCCGTCGTTCATCCCGATCACGTTCGAGACGACCGTCCTGGTCGCCGCGCTGTTCGCCGTCCTCGGCATGTTGGCGCTGAACGGCCTGCCGATGCCGTATCACCCGGTGTTCAACGTGCCGCGCTTCGCGCTCGCCTCGCGCGACCGCTTCTTCCTGTGCATCGAGGCGACCGATCCGATGTTCGACCTCGACGAGACCTGGGCCTTCCTGTCGCGCATGCAGCCGCGCCACGTCGCGCAGGTGGATCCATGAGCGGGCTGCGGGCTCCGACCTCCGACTTCCCCCTTTGGCAAAGGGGGATTGAGGGGGATTTTCTGAAAGATTCGAGCGGAAAATCCCCCCTAACCCCCCTTTTTCAAAGGGGGGGATCCGGATTCCGGAGAACATTGAGCGCCGTGTTGCTGGTCGTATCTTTCGTGCTCGTCACCGGCTGCCGGCAGGACATGCACAACCAACCGAAGTACAAGCCGATGCGGTACAGCGCCTTCTTTCCCGACCAGCGCGTGGCGCGGCCACTGCTGCCGGGGACGGTGGCGCGCGGGCATCTCAACGAGGACGCGCTGTTCTACACCGGCAAGGACGGCGACCAGCCGGCCGCCGTCATGCCGTTCCCGGTGACGGGCGAAGTGCTGGCGCGCGGCCAGGAGCGCTTCAACATCTACTGCACGCCGTGCCACGACCGCACCGGGGCCGGCAACGGGATGATCGTGCAGCGCGGCTTCAAGCGCCCGACGTCGTTCCACACCGACCGCCTGCGCGCGATCCCGGTCGGCTACATCTACCAGGTGATCAGCAACGGCTTCGCGACGATGCCGAGCTACGCGGCGCAGATTCCACCCCATGACCGCTGGGCGATCGTCGCGTACATCCGCGCGCTGCAGCTCAGCCAGCACGCCGCGGTCGACGATGTCCCGGGTGGCGAGCGGCTGGCTCTCGAGGCACAACCCGAATGACCCCCACCGCCGCCTCGCTCGAGATCGCCGCCGACCACCCGCTGCTGCGCATGCAGCGCCCGGCCCTGGCGGCCGGCGTCGCCGGCCTCGCCGTCGCGGCCCTCGGCGCGTTCATCAGCCCGGCGCAGTTCTTCCGCTCGTACCTGGTCGCCTATCTCTTCTGGTGCGGCATCGCCCTCGGCTCGCTCGCCATCGTCATGCTGCAGCACATCACCGGCGGCGCCTGGGGTGCGATCATCCGCCGCCCGCTCGAGTCGGCGACGCGCACGCTGCCAGTCCTGGCGCTGCTCTTCCTGCCCCTGCTGCTCGGCTTGCCGCACCTCTACGAATGGGCCAGCCCGGAGCACGTCGCGCACGATCCCGTCCTGCAGCACAAGCAGCTTTACCTCAACGTGCCGTTCTTCATCGCCCGCGCCGCGTTCTATTTCGCCACCTGGATCGTGCTGGCGCGCCTGTTGACGCGCTGGTCGCGCGATCAGGACGAGCGCGGCGGCCCGGTGAGCGAGCGGCGGCTGCAGTACCTCAGCCGCGGCGGGCTGTTGCTGTACAGCCTCACCATGACCTTCGCTTCCATCGACTGGGTCATGTCGCTCGAGCCGCACTGGTACTCGACCATCTACGGCATTCTGTTCATCGGCGGCCAGGTGCTCTCCGCTTTCGCCTTCGTCATCCCGGTCATGGCGCTGCTGGCCGATCGCGCGCCGCTGTCCGAGATCATCTCGCCGGACAAGTTCCACGACCTCGGCAAGCTGCTGCTCGCATTCATCATGCTGTGGGCCTACTTCTCCTTCTCGCAGTTCCTGATCATCTGGTCGGGCAACCTGCCCGAGGAGACGCCGTGGTACCTCAACCGCCTGCGCGGCGGCTGGGAGTCGATCGGCGTGGCGCAGATCGTCCTGCACTTCGCGCTGCCGTTTGTGGTCCTGCTGTCGCGCGATCTCAAACGCGACGGCCGCCGCCTCGCCGCGGTCGCGCTGGCGGTGCTGGCGATGCGCGTCGTCGACCTGTTCTGGCTGATCGCGCCTGCCTTCTCGCCCGGCGCGCTGACGGTGCACTGGCTCGACGCCGTGACGCTGGTCGGCGTCGGCGGCGTCTGGCTGGCGGCCTTCGCCTATCAGTTGCGCGGGCAGCCGCTCATGCCGCTGCAGGATGCCTCGCTGCCGTTGGAGACGCCCGCATGAGCGCGCCACACGACGCCCACGCCGGCGGCGGGCACGAGGAACGCGACGTCGTCTTCGGCCCGATCGTCCGCGCCAGCATCGGTCTGGCGATCGTTCTGGTGCTGACCGCCGGCGCCATGTGGTTGCTGTTCACCGCCCTGGCGGCGCGCCAGGCGTCGCAAAGCGCGCCGCGCAGTCCGCTCGCCGCCGAGGCCGGCCGCGCGTTGCCGCCCGAGCCGCGCCTGCAGGCGCAGCCGGTGCAGGACCTGCAAGCGCTGCACGCCGC
>CAYVUV010000247.1:0-15996 GCA_964455095.1 uncultured Binatia bacterium (SeqCode) | reverse complement strand
GGCATTTCGCCACACCACAGCGGGCGGAGCAAGCGTCGCGAGCCGGGTCTTGCGCTCTACATCACCCGCAGCCTGCGGAACGCCCCCAGGGCGACGAGACCGAGCCCGCCGAGCGCCAGGAGCAGGGCCGTGCCGGACAGCGCCGGAGCCGCGGCCGGTCCGATGACCAGCACGACGACGCTGGAGCCGCCGCCGCAGACGTCGCGAACGTAGATGCGCTCGCCTACTCCCAGCGGCGGCATGACCGGGATGCAGAACTGTCCATTCGCGTCGGTGCCGCCCTGACCGAGCGTGCAATCGTCGTCCATCGTCTGCGGCTGGTTGTCGGGGCCGACCGAGCACACCTGGAGGCAGTCGTCGCCGAGATCGGGATCCGCGGTGCCGCACACCGGGCCCGTGCCGGGGGCCGGCGGTGTGAATTGAATCTCGGGCGGCGTGCTCGTCGGTGTGCTGGTGGGTGTCGACGTCGGCGTCGACGTCGGGGTTTGCGTCGGGGTGGCGGTGTCGATCACATAGAGCTGGCCGAACACGCCGATCCCCTCACCGTCCTGTCCTTCCACTGGGACCCGCCCCGCGCCGGTGCCACCCAACGCATTGTCACCGAACAACGGCACTGCCGGCCCGCTTTCCCAGGCGACGATGAAATCCCCCGCCGGCGTGATCGCGATATCCGGTCCGCTGCCGATCAGACCGAAGCCGGGACCGAAGACACCGACCACAAAGCCCTGAGAGTCGTCCGTGTACGAATTGACCAGGAACTCGCTGCCGACGGGCGCGCCGGCGCTGTCGAACCGGTGCGCGAAGACGTCGAAGTAGGACACCGAGAATGCGGTCTCCCGAGCCCAGGCAACGACGAAATCCCCGTCCTGATCCATGGCGACGGCAGGCAGTATATCGCCCAGATACGATACAAGGGGACTGACGGAGAACTCGCTGCCGGCCGGCAGGCCGCTGCTGCTGAACCGCTGCCCCTCGATGTTTCCGGGCTGAAAGTAGTTCGCCCACACGACGACGAAGTCCCCATCGGCATCGACTCCCACTGCCTGCTCGAAAAAACCTCCCTGGTTGCCGATGGTGAACGTGTTGACCTGGAACTCCGTTCCGACGCGTCCGCCCGCGCTGCTGAAACGCTGGCCGAAGACGCCAGACTCGCTGCCATCCTGCCCAAATCCATCGTAATACCCGCTGCCCCAGACGACGACGAAGTTGCCGAGCGCGTCGCTGTCGAGGGCGGGCCGGACCTGGCTCCTGATCGTATAGGTGTTGATCTGAAAGTCATCCCCGACCGGCATGCCGGTGCCGTCGAATACCCTGCCGAAGACGCCCTGACCATCGCCGTCTCCTTCCGCTGGCGCACAGACAGCCGATGTCCCGGGCGCCGTGGCGCACGGCGCTCCGTAGCTCTGCCAGACGACGACGAAGCCGCCGCCCGCTCCCGGCGCTATCGACAAGCCGCCGTAGACAACGAACGGGCCGATTGGAAGGTATCCTGAGCCGCCTTGCACGGAAGGTCCGCTGGGGACCACGAATTCGGTGCCGAGGCCATTGCCGGCGCTATCGAAGCGGCGACCCAGCACGGTGGGATATGTGTTGTCCACAGAGGCGGCCCATGCGACGACGAAATCGCCGTTGGGCTGGCAGGCGATGTCGGGGAAGAGGTTGACGATCGTGTAGGTGTTGACCTGGAACTCCGCTCCGAGCTTTTGCCCGGCACTGTCGTAGCGCTGGCCGGCGATCGTCGGCAATTCAGTTTGCGCCGCGATCGGGATGTAGCCGCCGCGCTCCCAGACGACGACGAAATTACCCGAATCGGCGCGGCAGACCGCGGGGTGGAACTGATCGCCGGTCGTGTACGTGTTGATCTGGAACTCGCTGCCGACCGCGACGGGCTCCTGCGCCAGGAGCGGCGCGGCAGTCAGTCCGATCAACACCACCCAGTACGACCACCACGCTCGCATCATCAGTTCCGCCTCCCGGAGCTGGTTCATCTAACAGACGAGCCGTCCCGTCAAGGAAAAGTCGGGAGCTTCGGCCGTCTCGGGTAATCCGTCAGCGGACCGGAAACGGCGCGCCCCAGCGGTCGAGGAAGGCGACGGCGTCGACCGGTTTGCGGGTGGTGGGGCGGAAGGGCCGGGTGGGGTAGCCGAGTGGGACCAGCGCGGCGAGGTGGATGCGCGCCGGGATGCCGAGCAGTTGGCGGATCTCGCCTTCGACGGCCTGGTGCAGGGTGGTCAGGGTGGAGCCGATGCCGAGGCCGCGCGCGGCGAGCATGAGGTTCTGCACGGCGGGCAGGATCGAGGCGTAGGCGGAGAGCGGCGCGAGGATGTGCCCGGCGGCGTCGGCCATCGGGCCGAGTTGCGCGGTGTCGAGGCAGGCGAGGACGAGCACGGGGGCGCGGTCGAGCCCGCTCGCGAGCGCGTCGACGTGGCGCATCATCGGGGCGTAGTCGGGGCGGGCCTTGATGTCGGCGTCCGCATCGGTGCGCGCCGTATACGCCTGCGCCTGGTGCCAGGCGCGCTGGTAGAGCGCGGCGATGGGCGCCTTCGCGGTCGCGTCGCGCACGGCGACGAAGTACCACGGCTGCGCGTTGCGCGCGCTCGGGGCGTGGGTGGCGGCTGCGAGGATCTGATGCAGGTCGGCGTCGGGGATCGGGTCGGGGCGAAAGCGGCGCACGGCGCCGAGCGTGCGGATCGCTTCGAACAGGTCGACCATCGCCTCACTGGGCCGTGCCGGGCGATCCCTCGCCGGCGGCGGCCTTGCGCAGGGCGCGCAACACGTCCTCGCGCGCCACGACGCCGACCAGCTGCCCGGCGGCGACGACCGGGAAGCTCTTGTGGCGCGTCGTCACCAGCTCGTCGAGCACGCGCGTCAGCGGCATGTCCGGATCGAAGGTGACCGGATCGCGCGTCATGGCGTTCTCGGCCGGCTGGCGCATGATCTCCTCGTAGTGCGGTACGACCGATTCCGGCGTGAAGCGAAAGGCCTTGAGGAAATCGAGCTTGGTGAGCACGCCGAGTAGATGGTGCGACGCGTCGACCACCGGCACGCCGTTGAAGTCGTGCTGCGAGAAGATCGTCTCGACTTCCGACAACGGGGTGGTCGGCGCGACGGCAATCGGCGCCGCGGTCATGACATCGCGCACGCGGTAGTAGAGGAACTCGTACATGCGGGTTGCGTACTCCGCGTGGCGGTGGGGCGCAAGCCTCAGCGCTGGTGGTGGCGCGCGGTGGTCAGCTCCTGCATGAGCTCGGTTTGAATGCGCTGAATCTCGAGCAGGCGCTGCCACTGGTGGGTGAGGAGCTGGTCGATCTTGAGGTTGAGCTGGCGCACTTCGAGCTCGGCCTTGAGATTGATGCGGTAGTCGTGCTCGGCGCGCAGGCGGTCTTTCGCTTCCTGGCGGTTCTGACTCATCATGATGATCGGCGCCTGCAGCGCGGCGATGCAGGAGAGCACCAGGTTCAACAGGATGTACGGAAACGGATCGAACGGACGCCAGAACATGGCGGCAGTGTTGAACGCGATCCACACCGCCAGCACGCCGAGGAAGAAGAGCACGAAGGTCCAGCTGCCGCCGAACTCGGCCAGCCGGTCGGACATGCGCTCGCCGAAGGTCAGCACGCGCTCGAACTCGACGTTGAGGTTGGTCGAGAGCAGGTCCTGCTCCTTCAGACTCTCGACGACCTCCGCGTCGAGCCTGGACAGGTCGCCCTTCTCGAGCTCCAGCACCTCTTCGACGTAGCGCGCGCGGTAGCGGTTGAGATCGGGCAGACAGACGTAACCCTCCGCTATCAGATCCGGGTGCCCCCTGCGGATCGTGTCGAGCACCGGCTGACTGATCATCTCCGCCGGCACCACGTTGCTCATCCGGTGTGGCCGCTTGCAGATCTGACAGGTGA
Source organism: uncultured Binatia bacterium (SeqCode) (assembly GCA_964455095.1). Classification (GTDB taxonomy): domain Bacteria; phylum Desulfobacterota; class Binatia; order HRBIN30; family CADEER01; genus CAYVUV01. The sequence goes on along the minus strand of CAYVUV010000247.1, from coordinate 12,100 downwards.
CGGAGGCCGTCGGGGTATGGTTCATGCGCTCCCATACCGTTAGGCCGGCCGGTCGGCAACGGATCCTCTGGCTTCCTCTCCCGGATGGGAGAGGATTGAGGTGAGGGGGATTCAATAGGTGCCGAAGGCCACCAATGAAATCCTCTGCCGATAGTGTCCGACGAAGTCGAGGGGGGCTTCGCCGATCAATTGAATCCCCCTCATCCTGTCCTTCTCCCATCCGGGAGAAGGAACCCTCGTCCGAAACCTTGCTGGAGTGTGGACGCAACACTAAGCGCTGGCGCGCAAGGCCACCGCGGGGTCGATGCGCATCGCGCGCAGGGCCGGCAGCAGGGCGGTGGCGAGGCCCACGGCCACCAGGGCGGTGAAGACGATGACGACGCGCGAAGGGCGCAGAATCGGGACGGACTGCATGAGCTGCCCGGTGCCGATGGCGCGGGCGCTGATTTCGACACCGAGCCAGCCGAGGGCGATGCCGAGCAGGCCAGCGAGCACGGTGATGGCGAGGGTCTCGGCGAGGATCTCGACGAAGACCGCCCCGTTCGAGGCGCCGACCGCTTTGCGCAAGCCGATCTCGCGCGTGCGCTCGGAGACCATGGCGAGCATGATGTTCATGACGCCGACGCCGCCGACCGCCAGCGTGATCAGGCTGGCCGCGTTCAAAAACACGCGCAGCGCGAGCAGCAGGCCGCGCACGATGTTGACGACTTCCTGGATGTTGAAGTAGCCCATCGCCGCGTCGTCGTCCTGGCGAAAGCCGTGGTGCCGGCCGAGCAGCGCGCGCACCAGGCGCACGGCATCCCAACTGCCCTCGCGCGTGCGCGGCGCGAAGATCACCTGGTCGAGGACATCGATGCGGGTGAACCACAAGCGGGCGGTGGTGAACGGGATCAGCGCGATCTCGTCGTCGCCGGGGCCCATGTAGAGGATCTGATCGCCCTTCGCCCGCGCGATGCCGACGATCTCGAATGGAATACCCTCGACGTGGACCGTCCGGCCGAGCGCCGGTGCGGCCCCGAACAGCCGCGCCGCGGCGCGCGCGCCGAGCACGATCGTGTTGCGCGCGCGCTCGACGTCGCGGCGCGAAAGCAGCCGCCCGCGCTCGACCTCGAAGTTGCGCACCAGGGCGGTGTCCTCGGAGGCGCCGAAGGTGAAGACCAGCCGCGTGGCGCCGGCCGCGCGCATCACGCGCGGGCCGAGCCAGAGATTCGGCGCGGCGCGCTCGACGATGGCGAGCCCGGCGATGCGCTCGATGTCCTCGCGTTCGAGCTCGACCGGCCGGGCGCCGCGCTGGCCGATGTGCTGCTTGGTGGCGACTCCCGGGAAGAGATAGACGATGCGCTGTCCGAGCTTGTCGAGCTGGCCTTCGAAGTGCTTGTCGAAACCGTCCGCCGACGCCGAGAGGTAGGTCAGCATGGCCGCGCCCCAGACGATCCCCAGCGACGTGAGGCCAAAGCGGAACGCATGGGCGCGCACGCTGCGCACCGTGGCGAGGAAGAGATCGACCACTGCCGTCACTCCGCCCGCAGCGTCACCGACGGGTCGACGCGCGAGGCCCGCCAGGCCGGAAACAGTCCGGAGGTGAAGCCGACCAAGGTCATGACCGCCAACGTGACCGCGATGGTCTCGCCGCGCACGATCGGCACCGGGATCAGGTCGGCCGCTTCGAGGCTGCCGAGGGCGGCGCAGCCGGCCAGACCGAGCAGGATGCCCAACAGGCCGCCCAGGCCGGTGATGACGAAGGTCTCGAGGAAGAACTGCCCGAGGATGTCGCGTCGCCGCGCGCCGACCGCGAGCCGCACGCCGATCTCCTGGCGGCGCTCCTGCACCGAGTCGAGCATCATGGTGAGGATGCCGACGCCGCCGATCACCAGCGTCGTCGCCCCGAGCGTGAACAGCAGGCCGTTCATCTGGTTGAGCGGCAGCTTGTCGAGCGCGTCGAGCGGGCTCATGACGCGGATGGCTTCTTCGTCCGCCGGCGAGGTGCGCAGCCGCTCGGCGAGGATCGTGCGCAGCTCGCGCTCGGCCGGCCGGCGCTGGCGGCGCTCCTTGAGGCTGATGAGGATGCTCTCGACGATCTCGGCATCGCGTCCGTAGCGCGGGCCGAAGGCGAACAGCGTCGTGAGCGGAATCCACGCCTGCTCGTCGATCCGGCTCGGCCCGTCCTGCCACAGCTGCATGCCGACGCGCGCCAGCAGGCCGACGACCTCGAAGGTCTGCCCGCCGATGCGGATCGAGCTGCCGACACCGCCGTGCGGACCGAGCAGGCGCTGGCGCGCCTCCGTGCCGAGCACCGCGACGCGCCGCCGGTGCAGCAGATCGCCGCGCGTGATGGCGCGGCCGGCGCTGACCGTCACGCCGCGCAGCGCGACGTGGTCGGCCGTGACGCCGCGCACGTTCAGGCTGGTCGCGGTCTGCCGATACGAGACCTCGCGAAAGAACTGCGATTCGGGCACGACCAGCGCCGCCAGGTGCGCGCGCTGGCGCAGCGCGTCGACGTCTTCGAGCGTGAACCACAGCAAGCGGCGGTCGGCGGCGGGGGTGAAGGTTTCGCCGATGTGGCCCGGCACGACGTGAACCAGGTTGCGGCCGACGCGCAGGTAGGCCGATTCCAACATGACGCGGACGCCGAGCCCCCAGGAGAGGAGGAAGACGACCGACGCCGTGCCCCAGACGATGCCGAACAGCGTCAGCGCGGTGCGCACCCAGCTCGTGCGCAGCGTGCGCAGCGCTTCGCGGATGGCTTCGCGCAGGTGCACGGGGCGCCTCAGCTCGCGTCCGCGGGGACGGCGGCGCCGCCCGCGTCGCGGTCGATGCAGCCGTCGCGGATGGTCACCAGTCGCTCGCCACGCGCCCCGATGCGCGGATCGTGGGTGACCATGATGATCGTCGCGCCGTCGCGCTTGAGCGAGAGCAGCAGGTCGAGGATCGCCTCGCCGGTCTGCGTATCCAGATTGCCGGTCGGCTCGTCGGCGAGGATCACGCTCGGCTCGTTCACCAGCGCGCGCGCGATGGCGACGCGCTGGCGTTCGCCGCCCGACAGCTCGGCGGGGAAGTGCCGCGCCCGGGCGGCCAGGCCGACGCGCTCGAGCGCCGCGGCCGCGCGCGCGCGCCGACTGCGCCGCGGCACGCCGCGGTAGCCGAGCGGCAGCTCGACGTTCTCCACCGCCGTGAGCCGCGGCAACAGGTTGAAGCTCTGGAAGACGAAGCCGATCTCCTCGCCGCGCAGCGCCGCCAGCCCGTCGGGTGTAATCGCTTCGACCGCGCGCCCCTTGAAGAGATATTGCCCCGCCGTCGGCTGCAGCAGGCAGCCGAGGATTTCCATCAGCGTCGTCTTGCCCGATCCGGACGGCCCCATGATGGCGACGAATTCGCTCGGCTCGATGCGCAGGTCGATGCCGCGCAGGGCTTCGACCGCGAAGCGGCCGGAGAGGTAGGTGCGCTTGATCGCGCGCAGCTCGATGACCGGTGTCGCGGGATCGGTCACTTGAGGCGCACCTCGTCGCCGGCGGCGATGCCGTCGAGGATCTGCGCGCGGCCCTTCTCGACGATGCCAACCCGCACGGTTTTCTGCTCGACCTGCTGATCGGCCGCCGAGAGCACCTTCTCGACGTAGACGCGCTCGCCCTCGTACAGCAGCGCGGTTTCGGGGACGATGAGCGCGTCCGGCACGACTTCGGTGACGATGTCCGCATCGGCCGACATGCGCGTCCGCAGCTGCGACTTCTGCGGCTCCAGCACCTGTACCTCGACCTCGGAGTAGGTGACGTTCTGCTGCCGCTCGCCGAGCGGCTTGATCTTGCGCACCGTGCCGTCGAACGTCTTGCCCGGGAAGGCCTCGGTGCGGATGCGGGCGCTCTGGCCGAGCTGCACCCAGCCGATGTCGTTCTCGTCGACCAGGCCTTCGAGATGGAGCTCGCGGTCGTCGGCGATGGTCAGCACGCGCGTGCCCCCGGTGACCGAGGCGACCGACGCCACGGCGGTGCCCTTCTTGACGTCGACGTCGAGGATGCGGCCGCGCATCGGCGCGGTCACCGTCGCGTAGCCGAGCTCGATGAGCAGGGCCTCGAGCTCGGCCTGGTCGCGCGCGACGGCGGCCGCGGCGGCGTCGTGCCGCGCCTGGGCGTCTTCCTGATCGCGTTCGGGGACCGTGCCGTCGCGGCGCAGCGTCAGCACGCGCCGCAGCTCCAACCGGGCGCGCGTCAGCTCGGCCTGCGACCCGCTCAGCATCGCCCGCGCCCGGGCGACCTGGGCGGCGAGGAGCTCGCTCTCGATCTCGATCAGCGGCTGGTTGTTCTCGACCTCGTCGCCGACCTCGGCGCGGATGCGATCGACGATGCCGGAGATGCGCGAGCGCACCTCGACTTCCTTCTCCGGCTCGATCGTGCCGGTGGCGACGACGATGCGCTCGATGCGGCCGCGCTCGACGCGCGCCGTCGGGCCGATCTCCGTCGTCGCGCCGCGCTGGCAGGCGCCGATTCCCCAGAGCAACGCCGTGCCGACGAGCGCCGCGAGACTTCGATGCGCGCGTGGCGCCACGCCACCGTAGTTCACCTGGTACACCAGTTCATAGGTTCGGCAATGCAAGTCTCCTCTCCCGGATGGGAGAGGACTAAGGTGAGGGGGATTTGATAGCGCCGAAGGCCACCGCTGAAGTACCAGCCGTCAATGGGCCACCAAAGCCGGGGGTGGCTTCGCCGGTCAGTTGTATCCCCCTCATCCTGACCTTCTCCCATCCGGGAGAAGGGACCGTCGTTCGATACGTCACTGGAATTGCGAGCGCACTAGTTTGGATGGCCACATACTGCCGGAGGAGCGCACTTGGCAACCCTGGCCGCTTGCCGCGCGTGCGCTCGCGCTGTACAGCCCCGCCGACGGCCATGCAGCTGCTGCGCAAGATCCGGGTGGCCCTGACGCCCCGCACCGCGTTCCTCAAGACGCGCCTGGCCAACGGCGCCATCGTCTACGGCCGCAACCGGGCCGGATACGGCGGGCGCGGCATCTACGTGTTGGGGGAATCGATCGAGCCCGAGTTCCATCACCTCGAAGCGTTGCTCGACCGCACGGGCGTGTTCGTCGACGTCGGCGCCAGCACCGGCATTTACTCGCTCAAGGCCGCGACCCACTTCGGCGCCGGCGGGATCGTCCTGGCACTGGAACCGTTCCCCGAGGTCTTCGCCGCGCTGCAGCGCAGCGTGCAGGCGAACCGGCTGACCACCGTCCGCTTGCGCTGCCTGTGCGCCGGGGCGCGCACCGGCGCCGGCACGTTGTGGCTCAACGCCGCGCGACCGAGCTTGTTCAGCACCACGCATCGCATCGGCGCTGCGCCGGGGCTGTCCGTCTTGACGGTGGCACTGGACGATCTGTTGCGGTGGGAAGGCCTGGACCGCGTCGACTATCTCAAGATCGACGCCGAGGGCGCCGAGGAGGAGGTCCTCGCCGGCGCCCGCCAGACGATCGAGCGCTGCCGGCCGATCATCCAAGCGGAAGTCAGCGTGCGCACCTTCCTCGCCGCGCTGCCGGCGTACACCGTCTTCCAAGCCGCCGGGAGCCCCAACGTGGTGTATCTGCCGGACGAGCACGCCAAGATCGACGTCCCCGAGCGGCTCGGATGGGCGAGGCTGACGAGCGCGCGCGCGCCATGAAGATCGCGGTCAACGCCCGCTTCCTGCTGGCCCAGCGCCTCGAGGGGATCGGCTGGTACACCTACCATCTCCTCAGCCGTCTGACGCGCGCGCATCCCGAGCACGAGTTCGTCTTCTTCTTCGACCGCCCCTACGATCCGCGCTTCATCTTCTCTGGCAACGTGACCCCGCTGGTGTTGCGACCGCCGGCGCGCCATCCGGTGCTCTGGTACTGGTGGTTCGAGCACTCCGTGCGTCGGGCGCTCGCCGCGTGCGGCGCCGACGTGTTCTTCTCGCCCGACGGGTTCCTCTCGCTGCGCGCTCGAACGCCGACCGTGCTCGTCGTGCACGACCTCGCCTTCGAGCACTTCCGCGCCCAGTTCGGTCCGCTGCAGGGGCCGTACTGCCGCACCTTCACGCCGAAATTCGTCCGCCACGCGCGCGCGGTCGTCGCCGTCTCGGAGTTCACCAAGCGCGACCTGGTCGATTGCTACGCGGTGGCGCCCGGGAAGATCGAGGTGATCCTGTGCGCGGCCGGCCCCGCGTTCCGCCCGCTGCCGGCGCCGGAGCGCGAGGCGGTGCGCGCCGAAGTCGCGGCGGGGGCGCCGTTCTTTCTCCATGTCGGCGCCATCCAGCCGCGCAAGAACGTCGCCGCGCTGTTGCGCGCCTTCGACCGGTTCAAGGACGCGTCGCCGAGCCCCACCAAGTTGCTGCTGATGGGCAGGTTGGCCTGGCGCTTTCGCGACGTGCAGCGCGCGCACGACGCCATGCGCCACCGCGATGATGTCGTCTTTCTCGGCTATCGTCCGCTCGCCGAGCTGGCGCGCATCATGGCGTCGGCGCTGGCGCTGGTGTCGGTGTCGCTCTACGAGGGGTTCGGTCTACCAGTGCTCGAAGCCATGGCGTCGGGCGTTCCGGTGATCGCTTCGCGGCAAGCCGCGCTGGCCGAGGTAGCCGGCGATGCCGTGCTGCTGGTCGACCCGTTGCGGGCGGAAGCGATCGCGGCGGCCATGCGTCGGGTTCAGACGGACGCCGCGCTGCGCGAGGATCTCGTGCGCCGCGGGGCCGAGCGCGCGCAGCTCTTCGACTGGGACCGCTCCGCCGCCGCGCTGTGGCGGGTGCTAGCAGCTGTCGGAGGGCGCTCCCGCTGAGGTGTTTTCCCGCGGCGGCCCGCGCAACCAGGCGGCGGCCAGGACGGCGACGCCCAGCTCGGTCGCGAAGGTGGCCGTCGCGGCGCCGGTCTCGCCGTAGGCCGGGATGAGGAACAGGTTCAGCAGCACGTTCAGTCCGACGCCGAGCACGGTGACGCGCAGGAAGGTGCGCGGCCGTTCGAAGGCGATCAGCGCCTGCGTCAGCAGCCCGCCGACGTAGACGGGCGCGATGGCCAGCGCGAGGACGGCGAGCGCGCGGCCGGCGCGGGCATACTCGGCGCCGTAGAGCCAGGCGATCAACGGCGGGCCGGCGGCATAGACGATGGCCGATGCCGTCAAGCCGAGCGCTGCGAGGATCAGCGTCGCCGCGCGCAGCGTGGTGGCTGGGCGGGCCGCGCTGGCCAGGCGGGGAAAGATGACGTTGGTGCAGGCGAAGGGGACGATGAACGCGGTCTCCATGAATCGGTAGGCCACGTTGTACATGCTGACCGCCTCGCGATCGGCGAGCAGGCCGAGCATGACGCTGTCGATGCGGAAGTAGACGGCGCTGACGAAGGCCGCCAGGCCGACGACGGCGCCCTCGTGCAGCAGCGCGCTCGCATCGGCCCCCGGTGCGCGCACGGCGGCGAGGAAGTCGAGCAGCGGCCGCTTGTACAGGCGACCCAGGATGACCACCCCGGCCGCGGCCATCAGTGCCAGGCTCGCCGCGGGAAGCGCGGCGCCGCCGACGCCCAGCGCGGCGAGGAGGCCGAGGAAGGGGAGTGCCAGGGCCTTTTGCAGCACGCCGACCACGCCTTCCATGCGCATCGATTCGATGCCGCGGTAGTAGGCGAACAAGAGGTTTTCGAAGCTGAGCACGGCGAGATAGACCCAGAGCAACAGGACGACGGTGCGTACCTCGTTGCCGGCGAACGCGCAGGCGGCGACGGCGAGGACGCCGGTTGCGCCGACGAGGCTGGCGCGCAGGCGCAGCGCCGGCCGCAGCCCGCCGCGCTCGCCCCGGGCGACGCGTTTGACGACGACGACATCGAGCCCGAGCGCCATCGCCGGCTGGACGGCGATCAGCATGAGGGCTTGCAGGAAGGCGAACGTGCCGTAGTCGTCCACCCCGATCAGGAGCGGGAGGCAGGCGTAGAAGAGGAAGATGAGCGCGCGTCCGACGCCCTGGTCGAGAAGCTGCCAGAGCGTGTTTTCAGTCAACATCACGCGGCGCGCTGACGTACGACGCAATGAAGAAGAGGCTGAAGGTCATGAACGCGTAGTCGTAGGTGAAGCAGTCGAAGATCTGCCCGAGGCCGAGGCCGAGCAGGGGGACGGACGTCATCCATTCGCGCGGATGGCCCGAGCGGAACAACACCCCCAGGCAGACGGCGAGCAGGGCAAGCCCGACCAGCCCGAGCTCGACGGCGACGTTGAGGAGCAGACTGTGTGTGTTGAAGCCGGGTCGTCGCAGGATTTCAACGCCGGCTGTGTTGGAGAACGCCTCCGGCCCGATGCCGGTGATCGGGTTCTGTCGGATCAGCTCGAGCGCGGCGTGCCAGAGTCTCATGCGGGGGATCAACGCGCCTCGCGGCGTGGTGATTTGTCTCAATACAGGGTCCGCGCCGGGCGCCCGGGCACCCGGCGGAGGTTCGGAGAACCCGACCCGACCCCGCGAGATCGGAAAGCTCAACACGGCGAGGGCAAAAAGGGCCATGATGACTGCCAGCTCGCGGCGGGTGATGACGCGCACACCGGCCAGCAGCACGAGCAAAGCGCAGAACACGAACCAGCCGTCGCGGCTACCCGACAGCGCCAGGACGATCAGCAAGATGACGAGCGGGGCGCGAAAGAGCAGCGGCCGGATCTCTCCATCGTGACGGAGGATGGCGCCGAGTGCGACGGTGATGGCCATCAACACCGCGAACTCGTTCGGTCCGATGAAAAGCGATGACACGCGCGGATAACTGACCAGATCGCCGCGCAACGTGATGAACCCAAAGTGGGGAAACCAGAACTCGAGCATGCCGAACGCGGCGATGGCGATGCCGATTCCGTATACGGCCCGCAGCGCGGCCCGGCGCGTTGCCGGCCGCCCGTGCAGCCAGAGCAGGAAGGCGCCGAGCAGGAGCAGATACCCCAGGCATTTGGCGGCATACCGGATCGAGACGGCGGGCAGGAGGCTGTCGAAGGCGGCGACCCACAGCCAGAGGTAGAGCAGGGAGATGGTGCCCAGCAGAGTGCGGTGGGCGCGCAGCATCTGCGGGATCAATGCGCGCCGCGGCCAGGCCAGGGCCAACGCGAACAGCGGCACGGCCAGATTGTTGGCCGACAGGGCCAGAATCGGCAGCCGAATCTGGACCAGAAAGGTGCTCGCGAAGAGCCCGCAGAGCAGAACGATTTCGAACCAGAACACGGAACACCCCGCCCGCGGTCGAGATCGGGCCCGCCCTTATCTCACAGCCGCCGCGGAATGAAAACGCACCTGTCGGCGCCGCGTTCAACCCTGGCCGCGCACTGTACCTGAACGCGGCCGCGTGGTATCCGCAACAGCGGCCGAAAGCTCATGGAGATGCGGAACAGTGCGGTGGCGGTGGTCGGCAAGCGAGCGGTGGATCTGACCGGCGCGGCGCTGTTGATCGCACTGCTGGCCCCGGTCCTGCTCGCGATCGCGGTGCTGGTCAAGCTCACGTCCGCGGGAACCGTCTTGTTCGCCCAGGAGCGAGTGGGACGGCGCGGCAAGCGCTTCCGGGTGCACAAGTTTCGCACCATGTGCGGCGGAGCGGAGGAGATCCTGCGCGCCACTCCAGACCTGTACGCGCGCTACGTGGCCGGCGGCTACAAGCTTTCGGACGAGGAGGATCCGCGCATCACGCCACTCGGGCGCCTGCTGCGCCGCTCCGGACTCGACGAGCTCCCGCAACTGTTCGACGTTCTCAGCGGCGACATGAGCCTGGTCGGTCCGCGCCCCATCGTGCCGCCCGAGCTCGAACAGTACCCCGAGTACCTGGCGCTGATCCGCGACTGCAAGCCAGGCATCACCGGCTGCTGGCAGGTGAGCGGCGGCGCCTACATGAACTACACGCTGCGCGCCGAGCTCGAACGGCACTACGCGATGACGCACTCGCTGCGGGCGGACCTCGCGATCATCGCGCGCACGGTCCGCATGCTGGGGGCGCGCTTCGTACCGGACGCACGCGCAACGCAGCGTGGCGCGACGTCTCGGGTCGTGCGCGAAGGCGGAACGCCCACCGACGAGGGGTAACGCGCCCACGCGGTTCCGCGGCGGTGGCGCACGGCAATGGTTCGATGCAAGTCCTCCAGCTGGTGAAGTGGCTCTCCGCCCACCAGGCCAACGGTGGCGAGATGCGCTCGATCGGCCTCGGCCGGGTGCTGGCGGGCTTTGCCGCGGTGGACGTGATCGGATTTCGCGGCGGCGGCGACGTCCTGCAGTCGGCCCCGGCCCTGGCGCACTACCGCGACATGTACACCGTGCGGCTCGACGGGTTGGTGCGGCGAGGGGCGTGGACGTTGGCGAATCTGGGGCGGGGGTACTCGCTGCGCTCGGCGCGCTTCCGCTCCCCTGCGTATTGCCAGCAGGTCGCCGAGGTGCTGCGCACGAGACACTACGACGCCGTTCAGGTGGAGGAGGTGTCGTTGTTGCAAGCCCTCGGCCCGCTGCCGTCTGGTGTGCCGGTCGTCTACAGCTCGCACAATGTGGAGTCGGTCCTGGCGCCGCGCATGCTGCGCGCCCGCGCCGGCGTGCTGCGGCACGGCGTCTGGTTCGATCGCGGCCGCACGGCGGCGGAGGAGCGCCGCGCCGTGGAGCAGGCGAGCATGTGTCTGGTGGTGTCCGCCGCCGACCAACGGCTGCTCGCCAGCCTCGCGCCGCGGCGTGCGGGCGCCATTCACGTGATTCCGAACTGTGTCGGCGACGACGTCGTGCCGGCCGCGCCCGTAGCGCAGGGCGCAGCGACGGCCGAGGTCGTGTGCATCGCCAGCTTCGGGTGGTATCCGAACGTGCAGGGGGCGCGGTGGTTTCTCGCTGCGGTGGTGCCGCGGTTGCGCGGCTCCGGTGCCGCATGCGCGGTGCGCTTCGTCGGCAGTCGCATCGATGCGGCGTTGGCCGAGCAGATCGTCGCCGCCGGTTGCCAGTACAGCGCCGACGTGGCCTCGACGCTGCCCTTCTTGCACCGCGCGCGGGCGGCGGTCGTGCCGCTGCTCATCGGGGGTGGGACGCGCATCAAGATCGTCGAAGCCTGGGCGGCGGGGGTACCGGTGGTGTCGACCCGCATCGGGGCGGAAGGGCTGGACTGTGCCGACGGCGTCGACGCGCTGCTGGCTGACGACCCCGAGTCGTTTGCGGCTGCGCTGCGCCGCGTGCTCGAAGACGACGCGCTGTACGGGCGACTGCGCGCCAACGGGTTGCGGCGCGCCGCGGCGCTGCGCTGGTCGCGCATCGCCCCGACGCTCGAACGGCTCTACGGCTCGTTGGGGCGCGACGGCGCGGAGGCGACGGCGTGAGGATCCTGTTCGTCTGCCCGTATCCGCTGTCGCCGGTCAAGCGCCGCCCGCTGAACTTCGCCCTGCATCTGGCGCGGAGGCACGAGGTGCATCTGCGCGTGTTGGCGAGACCCGACGAGATGCGCGCCTACCGACGATGGTCCGACGGCCACGCGCGGCTGGCGTCGGCCTGTGCGTCGATCGAGATGCTGCCGGTGTCGCTGCCCGCCCTCGCGGCGGGCAGCCTGGCCGGCGTGCTGCGCGGCGATCCGTTGCGCGTCGCCTACACGGTCGCGCACGGCCGCTACGCCGCCGCGCTGAACCGGCAGTGCGCGGCACTGCGCATCGATGTCGTGCACGTCGACCGCATGCGGCTGGCGCGCCTGGCCACACGCCTGGAGCCGCCATCGGTCGTCGACCTGCCGGACTGTATGTCGTGGGCAGTGCAGGAGTGGTCGACGGCCGCCGCCGGTGCGCGCCGGCTGGCCTATGCGGCGGAGGCCGTGCGCCTGCGCCGTTTCGAAGCCGGGGCGTTGAACGCGTGCCCGATCGTTCTGGCGGCGTCGGAGGCCGATCGCGCCAAGCTCGACGAGTCGGGGTACCGCGGCGAGATCGACGTGATTCCGGGGATCATCGATCTGCAGGAAGGAGAGGGCGACCGCGCGCCGGCGGACGGACCGCTGCTGCTGTTCCACGGGCACCTCGCGTATCCGCCCAACGTCGACGCCATCACCGCCTTCGTCCGCGACGTGTTCGGCGCGCTGCGGGCGCGCTGTCCCGCCTTGCGCCTGGCGATCGTCGGCGTCAGCCCGGCGCGCGCCGTGCAGCGGCTGGATGGCATTG
>CAYVUV010000246.1:0-13562 GCA_964455095.1 uncultured Binatia bacterium (SeqCode) | reverse complement strand
ATCTCCACACCTCCTCCCCACGGGTTGGTTGCGTCGGTCCGGTTCAACCGAACGTTACAACCCGTGGGGTGAGGCCTTCCAGATGATCTTCAGGGGAGGTTCCATTTGAGGGGTAGGCGAGATCCACCTCCCCCGGACCCCCTCCGTGGAAATGAGGGGGAAATGTCCGACGGAGAGGAACCGGGATTTTCGAGCTCGGATCATGCGGACCATTCCCCTCGATCCCCCTTTGCCCAAGGGGGAGGCCAGAGCCGCTCCGCGCCCGACGAGAAAATCGACTGTACCCCAGGCGCGAACGATCGGTCTCGACATTTCAATCCTCCGACACTGCCAGAGTGGCGCGGATACGGCGCTGAAACAACGGGGCCCCCGATCAGAGTTGAATCGACGGACGGCCAGCTACTTGTGTGCGCGCCTCGCCTTGGGCGGTGCAACCGCATCGGGGGTGGCGGCTCGTGCCGACTCCGCAGCGACAAAGGCAACGACACCGGGGCGGCTGAGCAGCGGCAGTGCGGCGTCGGCGAGCTGCTCGCCGAGCGCGTGGGTGTGGCGCTCGAGGCGCAGCAGGTCGCCGACCTTGCGGTTGCGGACGGCGGCGTACAGGTCGTCGAAGAGCGCCATGGCGACGCGCCGCCCGAGGGCGTCGATCTCGGCACTGGCGACCGCTACGCGCAGCAGCGCTTCGACCTGGCGGTCCTGCTGTGCGGAGAGCATGGCGGCGTAGTGACCGAGCGGCTCGGCGAGGATCTGCCGCGCGATGGATTGGCCGAATTGCTGCGCCAGCCGTTGGTTGTCGCGGCTGAGAGCAAAAGCGGTGACGCGCTGCTGCAGCATGGGCATGACACGGCGGATGAAGGCTTTGATCTGCTCTTCCATGGTGCGCATGGCGAACGCACCGAAGAGCGGGTTGACGCGCTGGTAGAACGTCGAGATCGAGGTGAACACCAGGTCGGTCAGCAGGCTGGTGACGAACTCCTGCTGCACCAGGCGGTTGAGGGAGGCCTCGAGATCTTCTGACGCCTGTGCCGGCGCTGCCAACAGCGCCTCGATACGGGCCACGAAGGCCGAGCCCAACAACTGCGCCGCCGACGCGCGCTGGCGCACCAGGCGCTTGCGCGCGCTGCGTTGGACCGCGACGGCGACGTCCCCAACCGCCTCGGCGTCGATCAGTTGGCGATCCCAACTCGCAATGGCGCGCCGCACCGCGGCGGGATCGACGAGGTCTTTGAACCGCACCGCGCTGAGCGCGCGCAGCTCAGCTGCAAACAGCTGGGCAAGGTCTTGCCGAAAGGCTTTGGACCGAACCCGTTTGGCCCAATACCGTTCCTGGGAAGTCGGCGGCGCGGCCATTGCCGCTGCTTCCTACCAGGCAACGACACCTGACAGAAGAGATTCACCACGAAGGGCACGAAGAGCACGAAGCGCAGCCCAGCAGAATTCTGGGCCGCGAAAAGGCGCAAGAGGCACAGAAGAAGAACGAGGGCTTCTCCGTGCCCCTTTTTGCGGCTCTTGCGCCTTCTCGCGGCTGACCTTTCCGGATCGCTCTTGATTCCCTTCGCGCTCTTCGTGTCCTTCGTAGTGAGCTAGTCCGGGGGCGGTCAGTCGCCGGGGCGCGGTTGCCCGAGCATTGCGCCAATGACATCCGCGGCGTCGATGCGGCCGTCGCGGTTGGCGTCGGCGCCGGCGGCGCTCAATGCCGGCGGGGCGCCGCAGCTGAGGGCGTCGGTGCCGTCGCCGTCGAACAGCTCGGCGATCAGCAGCGCGATGTCCGCGGCGTTCACGTCGCCGTCGCCGGTCGCGTCGCCACGGAGGATGGGTGGCCCGCTGATTTGGCCGAGTCCGATCGCGATCTCGGCGCCGCTGACCACCAGGTCGGGAATGCGGTCGTCGTTGAGATCCGCGACCACGAACCCGGCTGCCGGGCCGCTCACCGCCGGGCCGGCTTGAATCGTGAAGCTGCCATCGCCGCGCCCGAACAGGATCTGCAGTGCCGCGGCGGCGTCCTCCAAACCCACCAGATCGGCCAGGCCATCGCCGTTGAGATCGGTGCGCCACAACCGCTTGAGCCGCATGGCCGTCACGGGCTCTGCCGACGGCGGTGCAAATCCACCCTCTCTTCGGCCCGGGTATACGGCGACGACCCCGTTGCCGCTGCCGACCGCGAGATCCTCGATCCCGTCGCCGGTGAAATCTCCGGCCGCGAGCGCACGCGGTTCCTCGACGGCGACGGTCGCAACCTCCTGGACGATTTCGTCCGGCCGGCGGTAGTACACCTTCACCTGATCCTCGTCGGGCAGCGCCGCCGCGATCCCCAGTCGTCCGGCGGCGAGCGAGGGACCGATGGCCACGTCGGTCACCAGCCGCCCCCCGGCCAGCAGCGCGATGCGCTGGAAGCTGCCGTCGCCGCGGTTGCGTTGCAGCTCCAGGCCTGTGGCCGTCGCGATCACCGCGTCGACGCGCGCGTCCGCGGTCAGGTCCACCAACTCGAGGCGGAGCGGCAACCCCGCCAGTCGGCCGCGCGGGCCGGGGGTCAAGCCGAGCACGCCGTTGCCGAAGAGTGTCGCCAGCTCATCGGTATTGGGCAGTGGCCCGCCGAGCGCGGTGACGACGTCGAGATCGCCGTCGCCGTTTACGTCTGCCAGGGCCAGGTCGGCCACCGTGGCGCCGGGACCGGTCCCGGCGCCCTGCCCTGCGCTGCGGAGGACCGCAGAGGAGCTGGGCGCGAAGTGGCCCTGTCCATCGCCAACGAGGATGACCACTTCCTCGGAGCCGCTATCGCCGAAGACGAGATCCAGGGCGTCGGTGGGGCCCGCCTGGGCACCCCCGCCGCCTGGCAACGGCAGCGGATTCATATTGCCAGCTGCCACCGAGGCCGGATCGTTGGTCGGCCGCGACACCGACATCTGCCCGGCGCTATAGCGCGCGCAATCGCCATCGCGTGTGAGCGGACAGCCGGGAGGACAGCAGCCGTCGCCCACCTGGCCACAGGCGCGCAGCGTGCCGCCGGTGCACTGCCCGGACCGACAGCGCTCGCCGTCGAGACAGGGATCGCTATCGCAGGGCGCGTTCTCGGCCCGCCGTCGATCGGTCGGACAGGTCGCACTGGTGCTCGAGCACTGTTCTGGCAGATCGCAGGGATCGCCGGCGGCGCGGCACACCGTCGCGGGAGACTCGAAGCGGCATTGCGACGAGCAGCAGTCGCCCGGCGTCGTGTTGTTGTCGTCGCACTGCTCGGGCGCGGTGACGGTGCCGTCGCCGCAGAACGCCAGCGGCGATGCGGTGCTCGACGCGGTGGCGGATGGGGTTGCGCTCGGCGTGGCCGTGGGCGTCTCGGTCGGCGTCGGCGTGCCCGTCTCCGTAGGCGTGGGTGTGGCCGTCTCGGTCGGCGTCGCGGTTGGGGTCTCCGTCGGCGTATCGGTCGCAGTCGCGCTCGGCGTCGAGGTGGGAGACGAGGTGGGCGTCGAGCTTGGGCTCCGTGTCGGCGTGCGTGTCGGGGTGCTGGTCGGTGTGCCCGTCGGCGTCGCCGTGCGCGTCGGCGTCGGCGTCACCGTCGCGGTGGGAGTGCGCGTGTGCGTCCCGGTCGGCGTCTCCGTCGCCGTCGGGGTCACGGTCGAAGTCGGCGTCACCGTCGGTGTGTGCGTCGGCGTCAGTGTCGGCGTCGGTGTCGGCGTGTGCGTCGGGGTGTTCGTCGGCGTGGTGGTCGGTGTGAACGTCGGCGTGTGCGTCGGCGTTCTGGTCGGCGTGGTGGTCGGCGTGAACGTCGGCGTGTGCGTCGGCGTTGCGGTCGGCGTCGACGTCGGCGTGAGCGTGGGCGTCTGAGTGGTCGTCGGCGTTGGGGTGCGCGTGTGCGTACCGGTCGTGGTCGGGCTTGGCGTCGGCGTGATCGTCGCCGTGTCGGTCGGGGTGGCCGTCGGGGTCCGCGTCGGCGTGAGGGTCGGCGTCGCCGTCGGTGTGAGCGTGGGCGTCCGCGTCGGTGTACTGGTCGGGGTCGGCGTCGGCGTCGCAGTCGGCGTGCGTGTCGGCGTGTGGGTTGGGGTCGCCGTCGGCGTGAGCGTGGGAGTATCCGTCGGCGTCCGGGTCGGGATCGCCGTCGGTGTCGCCGTCGGTGTCGGGGTCGGGGTGGACGTCGGGGTAACCGTCTGCGTGATCGTAGGCGTCGCCGTCGGAGTGATTGTCGGCGTGTGAGTCGGCGTTCCGGTCGGCGTGTTGGTCGGCGTCTCGGTGGGCGTCCGCGTCGGTGTCGCCGTCGGCGTGACCGTCGGCGTGTTCGTCGGCGTCCGCGTATGCGTGTTGGTCGGCGTATCGGTTGGCGTGATCGTCGGCGACGCCGTGGGAGTAATTGTCGGCGTGTGGGTCGGCGTCCGGGTCGGCGTGTGCGTCGGTGTCTCCGTTGGCGTGCGCGTCGGCGTCGCCGTCGGGGTGATCGTCGGCGTGTGGGTCGGCGTCCGGGTCGGCGTGTGCGTCGGCGTATCGGTTGGCGTGCGCGTCGGCGTCGCCGTGGGCGTGATCGTCGGCGTGTTGGTCGGGGTGCGCGTGGGCGTATGGGTTGGAGTGCTCGTCGGCGTGCGCGTCGGTGTCGCGGTCGGTGTAACCGTCGGCGTATTGGTCGGTGTCCGCGTCGGGGTGCGCGTCGGAGTATTCGTCGGGGTATTGGTTGGCGTCCGCGTCGGCGTGGCCGTCGGCGTGTTGGTCGGCGTCCGCGTCGGGGTGCGCGTCGGGGTGGGACTCAATGTCGGTGTGTGCGTCGGCGTGCGCGTCGGGCTGGCCGTGTAGGTGGGCGTCCGCGTCGGCGTCACGGTGGGAGTGGACGGCGTCGCGTTGATGTGGAGCTGATAGCTGCCGCATTCACCGTCGTAGCCGTCGATCCAGACCACGACCTGCTGGCCGTTCGTGAGATGCACCTGCACACTCGATTGGAAGGTGCCCCCGTTCGCGTCGTCGTTACACCCCGACGGCAGCTCGTCTCCGTGGCAAGTGCCGCTGCGCACCGCCAGGATGGTATCGTAGTTGGAGCCGCTCGTGTCGAAGATGTACACGCCGTCGAATGGCGCGACATAGCCATAAGTCGCATCGTGGGAGTCGACGTCAGGGGCGGGGTTGCACGAGAGGATCGCGTCGAAGATCGGGCCAAAGCAGAACTCGCCTCCGTAGGTCGCCCCGGAGACGCTGTGCGGCGGCACGGCGCTGCCGAGGCTGAACTGCGGACAGGTCACGCAGGTTTGGAGTTCCTTGTCGCACGAAACAGCGGTGCCCTGCTGGTACTGCGGCGCACAGGCGCCCGTGACGCTATTGTTACAGAATGGGCCCCCGTCGTTCCCGCCGCAGCACGTCGGTGGGCCTAGAATCGCGACGGCTGGCCCTGGCGCGACAAGCCAGATCGCCAAGTACGCCGCGCACGCCAAAAGCGTGCATCGAGCCGCATGTCGCAGCAAGCGGAATCTGGCTCTGCCGCTCACGGGCAGCCGTTCAGGATATGGTTCACTCCGTCGACCAGCTCGTCGATGCCGACAGTGTTGCTGTCGTCGGTGTCGGCGGCGAGACACAGACCGATCGGGTTATCGCCGAGCGAGATGGCAATCGCATTGACCACCTCGGCGACGTCGACGATGCCGTCGTCGTTGCAGTCGCAGCCGCAGGTCAGCGTGCCGGCAACGCGGATGGTGTCGGCCTCGGCACGGTCGCCCTGCGCTTGCAGCAGGCGGGCGGAGGACGAGGCGAGGGTCGGGTCGGCGATCTCGCGCTGTACCTCGAGGGCCAGGCCCATCAGGCCGCTACCCGTCCCTTGGAAGCGGGTCTGTCCGACCGACGTGCCCTGCACGGCGACGTCGAAGAGGGTCGGGTCGACGGCCGTCAGGCGGCCGGCAAAGCGGCCGGAGACCACCAGCGGCTGGCTCGAATCGAAGCGCTCGCCAAATTCGTTGATGACGGTGTACGACACCGACGCGCTGCCGGGCGATTGGGCGATGTAATTCGCGGCGCAGGGGACCAGCACCAGCGTGGTTTCGATCCGACTCGTTCCCGTGACGGGCTCGAGCGCACCTTCGAAGTAGTGCTGCATGATGTTGAAGTTCGGACACCCCTCGTACTCGGGCGTGGCACCGCCGAGCGTCAGCACGTCGTCCGCGTCCACCGCGCCGGCAACAGCCAGGCTGCCCACGGCATTGTACTTCGCCGCATCGAGCCGCACGCCTCCGACCGGCAGCTGCTCGAGCGTCGCCTGCCCGGTCAGCACGTTGGCTTCGAGCGGCAGCCCCGACGCATCGACGACGAAGCAGCGCAGGCCGCCGACGAACGGGTCCTCGGGCAGTGGCGGAATAGTCCCCTGCCCGCCCACAGGCAACAGGTCGCGGCCGGTGCTGGCGCGCCAACCGATCGGCTGTTGCGCGGTCAACTGGATGCGAAAGCCCGTGATGGTGAACCCAGGGTCGCACGACCCGGTCGGCGCGCACTCGGCCTGCGCCGTACACGTCGCGCCGCTGTCGCTGCAATGGGAAGTCGAGTCCTCGAAGAAGCACTGCACGTCGACGGCGACGTTGCTGTTGTTGCTGATCTGCAGCACGGTGTCGGCGCCGCGGGTCGCGTCGGCGACGATGTACGGATAGGCGATGAGGGCGGCGGGCTGGTCGGAGACCAACGCCGCGCGCGCTTCGCCGCACAGCAGGCCGACGCAGGCAGCAAGACCCACGGCGCACCACGCGCTGGCGCGACGCGGCCGATCAACGCGGCGGCAGGACGATGACATCTTCATTGGCTCGAATGCCCTGGTGGGCGGGGTTGAAGGCGACCGAGGTCGCGGTCGCGGGCACGCCGGTGAGCGCATGGAGCTCCCGCGCGACCAGCAATATGCCGCCGTCCGGACTGGTCACGCGCGTGCGCGCGTACGGGGTGCCCAGCACGCTGGCGTCGAAGGTGTTGCCGATTTCTCCCAGCAGGTCGCTGCGCCACGATGATACCGCCGAGGCGAGAGAGAAGACCGTTTCGAACTCGTTGGTGATGACGAACTGCAGCGGCACATCGGTCGGCGTCGCGGTCAGAAAGTCCTGGCCGCAGGTGAGGATCGTCAGCTCGGTCGTCACGGCGGAGTTGGCGCCGATCAACTCGTCTTCCGCCCCCTCCGCCACGTGGCTCAACAGCCAGGTAGCGGGGCATCCGTCGAACTCGGCACCGCCTGGGCACGCACTGCTCGGCTCGCCGCCGAGGCAGAGGACGTCGTCGCCATCGTTCGTATCGAAGCCCGGGATTCCCACGCCGCTGTATGACGCCACGTCGCCGCTGCTGCGGTCCTTGATGGTCGCGCCGCCGACCAGATGGTTGCCAGCCACCGGCGCACCGCTCTGGTCGGTTTCGATGCAGAGCATCGCCCCGTCAAACGGCACCGGCACCGGGGGGATGAGCCCCACCACGCCGGTCGGACCGCCGAGACACAGCGGATCATCGCCGGCGCAGCGCCGGCCCTGCGACGCCACCCAGCGCGTCGGCTGCTGCGCCGCCAGATCGACGGTGAAATTCGTCTGCAGAACGGTGGTGCCGTCCAGAAACAAGCAGAACGCCTGCACCTGAGAGTTCCCCGTATTGGCGAGCTCGATCACCGTGTCGCGCGTGCCGTCGACGACGACTCTCGGTACGACGACTATCGAGGCGCTGCGGTCCGTTGTCGGCTGCGCTTGGGCCGTCCCGCTGAGCGCCCCCATCAAGAGCAGGAGCGCGACGGTCGCGCCTGCGGTGTTGGTCCTCATCTTCATCGCTGCTCACGGCCCCAGGACGAGCAGATCGGCTGCAAACCGGTTGCCTTGATGGTGCAGGTCGATGGCCGCGGCGCTGACCGGGAAGGACGTGTCGGGGTCGACGTGCTGCTCGACCGCCGCGCCAAGCACGCCCGTGCCGATCGATACGACGCGGGTCTGCCCGGCCAGGGTCCCCTGCACGCCGACATCGAACATCACTGGGTTGAAGCCGGACAAGAACCGGGCGGTAAACCCGCTCAGGCGCGCGCTGCCACCGAGCCGCTGCTCGAACTCGTTGAACACGTTGAAATGAACGGTTGCCGCCGTCGGCTCGACCGTCGTGTAGTCAATACTGCACGGCACCAGGGCCAGGACGGTGCGCAGGACGGTGGTGCCCGATACCGGCTCGACGGCCCCCTCGAAGAGGTGATTCAGAATCAGTGTCGTCGGACAACCGGCATACTCCGGGGTGTCGAAGCCACCCAGATTCAGCGCCCCGTCGCCATCGTTTGCGATGCTCTGCATGCCGATGGCGC
Organism: uncultured Binatia bacterium (SeqCode); assembly: GCA_964455095.1. Lineage (GTDB taxonomy): Bacteria > Desulfobacterota > Binatia > HRBIN30 > CADEER01 > CAYVUV01. The sequence continues at coordinate 5,302 of CAYVUV010000246.1, read as the reverse complement.
GGTACGTCCCGACGTCTGGGAAGTCCCCCGCCGCTTCGATGGTCACCGTGCCTTCCAGGTCGTCGTTGGCCGGACCGCCCGCCAGCACGGGAAGCTGGGTGACGGAATCGACGGCCACACACCGCAGCGCGCCAATGAAGGGATCCTCGGGAACCGGGGGAATACTGCCCTGATTTCCGGGCGCCGGCAGGGCAATCAAGCCCTGGCTGGCGCGCCATTCCACCGGCTGTTGCGGCGTCAGCGTGACGCGGAAGTCCTGGATCGAGAACCCCGGCACGCAGACGTCGCCGCCCCCCGTGCAAACCAAGCCGGTCTCGTCGCATACCTGCGACGACAGCGAGCAATGACCGTTGCCGTTCTCGTAGAAACACCGCACGTCGACCGGGTCGTCACCCGCATTGCTGAGCCGCAGCAGCGTGTCGGTGTCATCCTGCGCGCTGACCCGAATCAAGGGAAAGACGATCAGCGCCGCGGCCCCATCGGCGCTGGCCTGCTGCCCGCGCGCGCCTGATGCCAACGCCAGCACCGCGATGGCGGCGCTGACGGCTACGCCAGCCCGCTGCGCGCGCCGGGTCAGAATACGATCACGGTGTCGGAAGCGAGACGACATCTACCTTCTGTCCATTGTCGCGGTGTAAGTTGCTCGACGCCGACATCGACGCCGGCGACGGTCCCCCCTCGGTGCGCACCTCGCGCCCGACGATCGCGACGCCGGTGGGATCCGGTGAAGTAATGCGCGTGCGCGCGACTGGCGAGCCGAGCACCGCCACGCCGAACGTCGAGCTGATGTCGGCCAGCGCCGCATCCAGCCGACCGACGACCGTCGTCGACGCACTGAAGGTCTGCTCGAACTCGGTGATGATCTGAAAATTCAGCGGCACGCTGGTGAGCACGTTGCCGAGCAGGTCGATCGTGCAGGGCAAAGCCGCCAGCGCGGGTGCGACGTTCGACCCCGCGCCGAGGATCGGGTCCTCCGCGCCGGCCGCCGAGTGGTTGTAGAGCCACTCCACCGGACAGCCGTCGTACTCGCCGCCGAACACACAACCCGGCCCGACGTCTCCGCCCAGGCACAATACGTTATCGCCGTCGTTGTTGAAGTTCCCCAGCACACCGATCGCACTGTACTTCCCGACGTCGCTCCCGCCGCTGCTGACCAGCGTCGCGACGCCGACGAAGTGATTGCCCGGCAGAGGGGCTCCCGACTGATCGACCTCGACGCAGACCAGCGCGCCGCGAAACCCGGCGCTCACCGGCGGGATCAAGCCGGGATCGATCCCCGCGCCGCTACAGGCACCGTTCGCGGGCGAGCACAGCGAATCGGTCGGGTCGTCTGCCCGCCCACGCGACACCACCCACTGCGTCGGCTGCTGTCGTGTCAGCTGGATCGTGAAGGCAACCGTCACGAGCTGACTGCCTGAAGCATCGATGTAAAAACAGCGGCTGCCGACCACGGAGTTCGACAAATTGGTCAGCTGGATCACCGTATCCTGCGCGCCGTCGGCGACCACGTCAGGAAAAAACAGGATGGACGCGGACTGCTGCGTCGTCACTTGCGCGCCGGCCGCACCGGTGAGGACGAAACCCAACAGCGCTCCGATCAGCCCCACGCGATAGCACGCAGCGGTGCGCCGCGGGATTCGGACGGAAGCATTCACTGCTGACGCGCGCATGAGCTGACTGAGACCTCGGCTCTCTACTTGAGCGGCGTAGAATTAGTCAATTAGGGTAAACCCCTAGAACGCTCATTGCATCGCCGAAAGATATTGCTCGTCTTGACGCAATGAGGCGCGCTGCGCCTTGACAGCGAACGCCGCCACTCGATAGAGACCCACGCGCAAGGCGGCGCTGAATGACACGACACGGCACGGCTTCGATCGCTGCACTCGCAATCGCGAATGGACTTGCCGTGCTCGTCGCCTCCGGATGTGGCGGTGGCGCTTCGAGCAGTAGCGGCGGCGGCAGCGGGAGCTTGAGCGTGCGCGCGCTCTGGCAGCAGCGCGCGACGCGTGCGGCGCGGCAGGCTGGCGCGCCGATCACCGCGCAGCAAACGGCGGAGGGTGGGTTCGGTCCCGACCTTCCCGCCTCCGTGCTGGCCGTGCAGATCGCCATCGACGCCGGCGGCCAGCGCTGTTGCATCAACATCGATCGCAGCGAAGCGCAGAGCACACCGGTCAGCAACCCCGACTCCGGGCGGCGCTCGGTGGTGTTCGCCGATCTCGCCGAGGGACCCGCCAACGTGACGATTCGCGGCTTCCCGAGCGAGCTCGCCCCGGCGCCGGATGGATTCGACACGCGTTGCGCGACCAAGCCGGCGGGCGTCGGCCGCGCCTGCGACGACGGCGGCTTCGCCACGCCGAGCTACGCCAGCGCCGCGACCGGATTCACCATCGAGCCGGCGACGCGCACCACCGTGCGCGACATCGAGATCCTCGCCGTCCCCTTCCTCGTCCCGGGCACACTGGCGCCGCCGCCGGGTGGCAGCGCGTTCAATCCGGTGACCGCGGTGTTCACGGTGGCAATCGCCGTCGGTGCGATCGATCTCGACTCCATCCGCACGACGTTCGATCCGCCGGGCGCCGCCGTTGGCGGCGTCGATCCGTCGTATGTGGAGTGCGACGACTTCACGAGCGGCAACTGCAGCGAGGCGGGCCGCCTCGAGGTCACGGGCTACCAGGTCGCCGACGTCCCGGCCATCGTGCCCCCGGGCAGCGCCAGCCTGCGCTTTCGCAGCACGGCGCTGGGCGATCCCGACCGCGCCCTCGACGCCGCGTACGCCATTACCGTCCAGGGCGGTACGCCGCTGCCGACCGGCACGCCGCCGCCGACCGCGACCCACACGCGCACGGCGACGCCGTCGAGCACACCGACGAGCACGCTGACGCGCACCCCGACCAACACGCCGACGAACACGCCGACGATCACGCCGACCCGCACCCCGACCGCGACGCCGACGAATACCCCGACGCAGACGCAGACGTTCACCCCGACGCAGACGCCCACCGCGACGGCGGCGCTGCGCGTGTTCGTCACCAACTCCGACGACAACGCCGTCGGCGTCATCGACCCGACTCCCAACGCCGTGGTCGACACCATCGCCGACGGTTTCGAAGGCAACCCGCTCGGCATCGCGCTGACGCCCGACGGGCGCTCGCTGGTGGTCACCAACTCGCGCGACGATAGCGTCTCGCTGGTCGCGGCCGGCCCGGCCGGAGCGCCGCCGACACCGACCGTGCTGCGCATGTCGAACTGCCCGACACCAGCGCCGGGACAGGTCGGCATCTGCGCCCCCTTCGACGTCGACGTCGCCACCACCGCCAACGGCCTGTCTGCGTATGTCGTGGTCGGCAAGTCCGATCCGCAGAACGAGCTGCCCGCCGTGATCGATCGCGTCGTCATCATCGACCTCGCGAACGGCACGGTGCGGAACACGATCGACTTCAACGATTGTCCCGCCACGGGCTGCGGCCTCAGTCAGGTTGCGTTCTCCACCGATTCCACGCGGGCGTTCGTCACCAACACCGGCTTCAACCGCATCACCGTCATCGACACCGGTCAGGAATCGATTGCCGGCCAGATCCCGCTCGATTGCGGTGGGCCGTGCGGTCCGAACGGCATCGCCGTGGGGCCGGACGGCAGCATCTTGGTCGCCAACAGCCTCGCCGACTCGGTCTCCGTCATCCAGAGCAACGAGGTCGTCGCCACCGTGCCGGTCGGCAGCGGCGCGCGGCCGAGCAGTATCGCCATCGCGCCCGACGGCGTCACGGCCTATGTGACCAACCGCAATACGGGCAATCTCGCCGTCATCGACATTCCGCGCGCACTGACCGATCCGGGCAACGCGGCGACCCTGATCGACCTGCCCGGCTGTCCCGGGGCGTGCCCCGATCGCGATCCGACGCAGCCCGACAACCCGTCGTGCTTGCCGAGCGGCATCGCGCTCAGCCCCGACGGCGCCAGCGCCTTCGTCGCCCGCACCTGCGACAAGAGCGTCTCGGTGCTCGACACCAGCACCAACCTCTTCGTCGATACGCGCATCATCGTCGGCAACGGCCCGCAGGGCATCGGCATCGGCGCCATCGAGCGCGTGCGCCCGGTGCGGCTGTCGGTCAGCGACGCGACGATCTCCGTGGGCGGCGCGGCGACCTTCGACGTCACGCTGGCCGACGCGGCGACCGGCACCGTGGCGACGCAGAACGACCTCGCCTTCATCACCGCCGAGGTGCTCGACGGTCCGGAGCGCGTGCTCATTCCCGCCGTCCGCGTCCCCGCCGTCGGAGGGGTGCCCGACTGCACCTTCAACGCAGCCGTCGCGAGCGACGGCACCGCCGCGTTCCTTCCGACTGGTTGCACTCCGGGCGTCGATTGCTTCGGCATGCGCGCGGTGGCCGTGCGCCTCAACAGCACCAGCCTCATCCCCGCCGGCACCGTGCTCTACACGTGCAGCCTCGAGGTCGACGCGCGCGCGCGCAGCGGCCGTTGCCCGCTGATCTGCCCGGCGGCACAGTTCAGCCCGCCGCCGCCCGCGCCGGTGCCGGCGCCCGAAGCCGATTGCTCGCTCGGCGCGATCACGGTGGAGCCATGAGAGTGAGATCCGATCGGCTTCCCCCCTATGGCAGCGGAAAATCCCCCTCAATCCCCCTTTGCCAAAGGGGGAAGCCAGAGCCGATCCGCGTCCCACGAGAAGATCGACAGTCTCGCCGGGGGGAGAGGAACTTCTTTGGCGAATTGCTGAGCAAAGCCGGAGTAGTCACCGCATTCTTCACCGTGGCGGTCGCGTTGTTGCTCGCCACCTCGGCCGCGCGCGCCAGCGAGCAATCGGAGCAGCTCTACTCGCTCGGCCTGGTCGAGTTCCACGCCGCCCGCTACGCCCCCGCGCTCGACCTGTTCAAGCAGGCCGTCGCCGCCGATCCGGCCGATCCCTACGCGCTCTACTACCGCGGCGTCACCTACGGCCGTCTCGAGGACTACCCCGCCGCCCTGGCCGACCTGCGCGCCGTGCTGGAGAAGAAACCCGATCTCGAACAGGGCGCGCTGGAACTGGGCATCGTGCTGGTGAAGTCCGGCAACTTTGTCGAAGCCGTCCCCTGGCTCGAGCGCGCCCAGCAGTTGCCGTCGGCGTACCCCGAAGCGTCGCTGTTCCTGGGCATCGCTCAGTTGCGGCTGGGCCAGGCCGAGCCGGCGCTGGCCAACTTCGAACGCGCCGGCCACGACTCGGCCCTGCGCGTGCCGGCGCGCTACTACCAGGGCGTGGCGAACTATCACCTGCAGCGCTGGAAGGAAGCCGAGCAGCACTTCACCGCGG
>CAYVUV010000245.1:0-21798 GCA_964455095.1 uncultured Binatia bacterium (SeqCode) | reverse complement strand
AGCCGGAGTTCAGCGCCGCCGGCGTCGAGCCGCCGGCGTTCGCCATTCGCAAGCCGGTGATCGCCGCCGTCAACGGCCATGCGGTCGGCATCGGCCTCACCCTGCCGATGCAGTGCGACATCCGGCTGTTCGCGCGCGAGGGCAAGTACGGCTTCCTGCACGTGCGGCGCGGGGTGATTCCCGATGCATATTCGCACTTCACCGTGCCGCGTGCGATCGGCCTGGCGCGCACCGCGGAGCTGTTTCTCACCGGCCGCCACGTCGGCGGCGACGAGGCGCTGGCGATCGGCCTCGCCAGCCGCGTGTTGCCAGCGGCCGAGGTGTTGCCGGCCGCGCTGGAGATAGCGCGCGACATCGCCGCCAACGCTGCGCCGCTGTCGGTGGCGCTGTGCAAGCGCCTGTTGTGGGAGAGCGGCGGGCTGAGCGCGGCGGAGGTCGGGCGCAAGGAGACCGCGCTGCACCACGTGGTGATGGGGCAGCCCGACGCGCTCGAGGGCGTGATGGCGTTTCTCGAGCGGCGCGCGCCACAGTGGCAGCTGCGGGTCGGGCGCGATTGGCCGACCGAGTGGCCGGCGTGAGCGCGCGCCGGCGGAAGGGAATGAGATGAAACTCGACGGAACACTGCTGGCTACCGATGTCACGGCTACCGGTGAGGCCGCGCGCGAGCTCGAGGGCTTGGGCTTCGACGGCGTGCTCAGCTTCGAGGCGGCGCACGATCCGTTTCTGCCGCTGGTGCTGGCGGCGCAGGCGACCGAGCGGCTGGAGCTGACGACCGCCATCGCCATCGCCTTCGCGCGCAATCCAATGGTGTGCGCGTGCACGGCCAACGATCTGCAGCTCATCTCGCGCGGGCGATTCATCCTCGGCCTGGGGACGCAGATCCGCCCGCACATCGAGAAGCGCTTCAGCCAGCCGTGGTCGAAGCCGAACGCCCGCATGCGCGAGTTCGTCCAGGCCATCCGCGCCATCTGGCGCGCCTGGGAGACGGACGAGCGGCTCAACTTCCGCGGCGAGTTCTACACCCACACGTTGATGACGCCCTTCTTCAACCCCGGCGCCAACCCGTTCGGCGTGCCGCGCATCTTTCTCGCCGGCTTCGGACCCAAGATGGTCGCCGTCGCCGGAGAAGTCGCCGACGGATGGATCGTCCACCCCTTGCACTCGCGCGACTTCGTGCGGCGCGTACTGCTGCCCGCCCTCGATAAGGGGTTGGCGGCTGGCAGCCGCGAGCGCAAGAGCTTCGCCATCTCCTGTCAGACCATCGCCATGGTCGGCGACAACGACGAAGCGATCGCCCGCGCGCGCCAGAACGCTCGCGGCCAGATCGCCTTCTACGGCTCGACCCCGGCCTACAAGGTGCTGCTCGAGCACCACGGCTGGGGCGATCTCCACCCGCAGTTGAACCGTCTCTCCAAGCAAGGCGGCTGGATGGAGATGACCGAGCTGATCACCGACGACATCCTCGACGCCGTCGGCATCAGCGGCACGCCGGCCGCCGTCGGCCGCGCCGTGCTCGAGAGAAACGACTTTGCAGAGCGCACGAGCTTGATCCTCTACAACGAGTCGGGCCCCGATGCGGTCGGCGAGATCGTGCGCGCCGTGAAGGGCGGGTGAGCGCTGCGGAAGCGACGCGCTCGTCGGCTGGCAGAAATTGCCCGGCAGTTGTCATTGCAGACACGCACCGCTCCGGCCTACGATCGGGGCATGGACGCGAAGAATCGCAAGACCGACCCGCGAGGAAAGATCGCCAACCTGCGGCAGCGCAGTGGCAGCGCGACACGGCGAGTGGTGATGTTCGCGTACGACGGCGCGCAGTCGCTCGACGTGTGCGGGCCGATGGAAGTGTTCTCGGCCGCGACCCGCCTGCGGCTCGACGCCGATCCGGCGGCGCCGCCGGCGTATGCGCTCGAGCTGCTCGCACCGCGAGGCGGGGTGATCACCCTGAGCTCGGGACTCAAGCTGACGCCCGACCGCGCCTACACGGACTGGCCGCGACCCGTCGACACGCTGGTTCTCGCCGGCGGTGATGTCATCGGCGTGGTTGGCGACGAGCGGATCCTGCAGTGGGTGCGCACCGCGGCGCGGCAGGTGCGCCGCCTGGTGTCGGTGTGCTCGGGGGCGTTCATCCTGGCGCAGGCAGGGCTGCTCGACGGGCGGCGCGCGACGACGCACTGGGTCGCCACCGACATCCTGGCGCGCCGCTATCCGAAGATCGAGGTCGACCCGGACGCTATCTTCGTGCGCGACGGGCGCATTTACACCTCGGCCGGCGTGACGGCGGGGATCGATCTGGCGCTGGCGCTGGTGGAGGAGGATCTCGGGCACGAGACGGCGCTGGCCGTGGCGCGCCACCTGGTCGTTTTTCTGAAACGGCCCGGCGGGCAGTCGCAGTTCAGCAGTCACCTCGCTGCCCAGGCGGTGGCGCCCGGTCCGCTCAAGGGCCTGCCCGACTGGATCCTCGCCCACCTCGACGCCGACCTGTCGGTCGAGCAGCTCGCCGCCCGCGCGGCGATGAGTCCGCGCAACTTCGCGCGCGTGTTCCTGCGCGAGACCCGGGTGACGCCGGCGAAATTCATCGAGCAGGCGCGCATCGACGCGGCGCGCCGCCAGCTCGAAGACGATGGCCTGTCGCTCGAAGAAGTGGCGGCGCGCTGCGGCTTCGGCTCCGCCGGCCACATGCGGCGCACCTTCCTGCGCCACCTGCGCATCGTGCCGCAAGACTACCGCCGGCGGTTCCGCCACGAGCCGCCCAGGCTCGCGGTGGGTGCGCGTTGAGGCAGGATCCAATCCTGAAAGAATAGCCGCGAGAATGCGCAGAAGGCGCAAAAAGGGCGGAGGATCAACATGCGTCTCTTTTGTGCCTCTTGCGCATTTTCGCGGCCAAGATTTCTGATCTCAGAGTGAGGAGAGGACGCATCATGCCAAACACACCGAGAAAGTTGGGGGCTTTCCTGTTCCCGGGATTCGAGTTGCTCGACATGTTCGGGCCGCTCGAGATGTTCGGTCACCTGGGTGGGATCATCGAGCCGGTCATGTTCGCGCAGCAGCGCGGCAACGTCGTCAGCGCGCAGGGTCCGTCGGCGGTGGCCGACTACGGTCTGGCCGACTGTCCGGCGCTCGATCTGCTGCTGGTGCCGGGCGGCATCGGCGCGCGCGCGGAAGTCGAGAATACCGAATTGCTCGACTGGCTGCGCGCGCGCGTGCCGGGGCTCGAGGTGGCAATGACGGTGTGCACCGGTACGGCGATTTTCGCCAAGGCCGGCCTGCTCGACGGCCGGCGCGCGACGACCAACAAGGCGGTGTTCGATTGGGTCGCGGAGCAGGGGCCGAAGGTGAACTGGGTGAAGGAAGCGCGCTGGGTCGAGGACGGCAACTTCGCCACCTCGTCGGGCGTGTCGGCGGGCATCGACATGGCGCTCGCTGTCATCGCGCGCCTCGTCGGTCAGGACACCGCCGACGCGCTCGCCGTCGGGACCGAGTACGAGTGGCACCGCGATCCGGCGTGGGATCCGTTCGCCAAGATCTACGGCCTGGCGTGAGCCGCGCCACGGGCTTTGCCCTGCAGTTCGCGAAGCGAAATTCCTCTCCCTCCGGGAGAGGACAGTATGGCCACCAGTTGCGGGCGTTGTCCGCCGCCCGACCGCCGCGATACTGTGCGCCGCATGGAGAACCCCCGGCTGGAGTGGGCGCGGCAGTGGCTGGTGGCGCCGAAGCGGCTGTGCATCGGCGGGCGCTGGAGCGACGCCACTGGCGATGAAGGGCACGCCGCGATCAACCCGGCCGACGGCGCCGTGTTGGCGACCTTGGCGTTTGCATCGGATGCGGACGTCGACCGCGCCGTCGCCGCGGCGCGGCGAGCCTTCGAGGCGCCGTCGTGGCGCGGCATGGCACGGCGCGAGCGGGCGGCGCTGCTGCGGCGCATGGGCGAGGTGGCGCGCGCGCATCGCGCCGAGCTGGCGACGCTCATCGCGTTGGAGAACGGCAAGCTCTACCGCGAGGCGTACGACGACGACATGCCCGACACGGCCGACGTGTTCGACTACTACGCCGGCTGGACCGACAAGCTCTACGGCGAGACCTGCCCGGTCGACGGCCCGCAGCTCAACTACACGCGCCGTGAACCGCTCGGCGTCTGCGCGCTGATCGTGCCGTGGAACTTCCCGCTGCTGCTGGCGGCGTGGAAGCTGGCGCCCGCCCTGGCGATGGGCAACACGGCGGTGCTCAAGCCCTCGCCGTTCACGCCCTTCTCGCTGCTGCGCTTCGTCGAGCTGCTGCACCAAGAAGCGGATCTGCCGTCCGGCACCGTCAACCTGGTGCTCGGCGGCGCGGCGTGCGGCGAAGCGCTCACCCGCCACCGCGGCGTCGACAAGGTCGCCTTCACCGGCAGCACCGCCACCGGCCGCCGCATTCTGCACGGCGCCGCCGACTCCAACTTGAAGCACGTCTCGCTCGAGCTCGGCGGCAAGTCGCCCAACATCCTGTTCGACGACCTGCCGGACTTCGAACTCGCTGTCGACCGGTCGTTCCAGCTCATGTTCGCGCAAAAGGGCGAGAAATGCTCCGAGCCGACGCGCTTCATCGTGCAGCGCGGGATCTACGCGGCGCTGGTCGAACGGCTGGCGGAAAAGGCGGAAGCAGTCGTGTGCGGCGATCCGTTCGACCCGCGCAGCGAGCAGGGCCCGCAGTGCAACCGGCCGCAGCTGGACAAGATCCTGCACTACATCGACGTCGGCCGCGCCGAGGGCGCGCGGCTGCGCGCCGGCGGCGAGCGCGACACGCGCGGGCGCAACGCTAGTGGGTTCTTCGTGCGCCCGACGATCTTCGACGAGGTGGCGCCGCAAATGCGGGTGGCGCGCGAAGAGATCTTCGGACCGGTGCTCGCCGTGCTGCCGTTCGACGACGAGGCCGAGGCCGTGCGACTCGCCAACGACAGCGACTACGGCCTGGCCGCCGGCCTGTGGACGGCCGATGTCGCGCGCGCCCACCGCGTTGCCGAGCAGCTCGATGCGGGCATGATCTTCGTCAACCGCTACGGCTGCTACGACTTCTCCAGCCCGTTCGGCGGCTTCAAACAAAGCGGCTGGGGCAAAGAGATGGGGCGCCACTCGCTCGACGAGTACTCGCGCCTGAAGTCGATCTGGGTGCAGATGTAAGGGAACCCTGAGCCCCGAAGGGGCGTCAATCCACCAGCCCGGGGCGCCGCCCTGGGAACGAACGCATCGACCATTTAGCCCTGAAGGGGCGCGATTCGTCCGTGCTCCGTGCGTGTCGCCCTTTCAGGGCTGTGTTCGCAGGTATCGATGAACCGTTGCCCTGGGCTGATGAGTTGCGCCCCTTTGGGCCTTCCACCCTGTGGAGCGCTTGCGTGGACGTTGTCCGTAATGTACAGATCGGTACGTACATAGACAAATCGGAGATTTGCAATGGCGATGCGCGTACTCGACGTCGACAACCCGGCCCGGATCGAACGACTGGTCGACCTCATGCGCCGCAAGGCTTGGGATGTCGACCGCGACTTCGACTGGCAGGCGCCGATCGACGTCGACAAGCCGCTGCTGCCGCTGGCGCAGATCGATCGGATGTTCCCGGGGCTCGATGCTGGCGAGCAGCTGGTGCTGTCGCAGCTCTTCGGCATCATCGTCGCGCATGTGTTCTCCGACGCCGAGCTGTTCCTGAACAAAACGCGCGAGGCGCTGTGGCCCGACTTCCAGCGCCTGTTCGCCGGCCATCCCGCCCTGCTCGATCTCGGCACGCAATTCTTCGACGAGGAGCGCAAGCACGCTGAGATGTTTCGCCGCTACATCCAGCGCTGGCTCTCGGCGCGCGGGCTCGACCCCGAGCGCTTCGCCGCCCAGCAGCCGCGCTTCAGCGAGAGCTGGCAACACCGCGCCATCCTGCGCAACGCCCGCGGCGGCGGCCTGGCGTTCTGGTGGATCGTGCTGCTCGCCGAAGAGGAATCGCCGCTGATCTACCAGTACCTCGAGGCGGCGCCCGAGGCGCTCGAGCCGCTCTACGTGCGCGTGCACCGCAAGCACTTCGAGGAAGAAGCGCGGCACGCCACCTTCGCCTACACGGCGATGGCCTACCTCGCCGACCGCGCTCCGGCGCGGCACCGCGCCGTGCACCGGCGCACCGACGTGGTGCTCTGCCAGGCCTTGCAGTGGAGCTTCATGTTGCAGGCGATCGTCGGCCAGCGCCGCCGCATGCGCGCGGCCCCGCCGCATCCGTGGGTCGAAGCCGTTGCGGGCGCGATGAAGAAAGTGCAGCGCCTGCCGCTGCGCCACTTGTTCCGCGTCATGTTTCGCGAGCCGACCCTGGTCGGACCGTTCCTCAACTTCCGCTTCCACGCCAACATGGTGGAGATGGCGCGCACCCGCCGCCTGTGGTCGCTGCCGCTGCCGAACGTGACCGCGTGCGCCGACTCGCCGGTCAATGCGCTGGCGTGAGGTCTGTTCCCCTCGTTTTCCAAGGAGGGGTTAGGGGAGGTAGCTTCTCAGCCGGCCCTGAACCTCCCCCCCGCCCCCTCCTTGGTAAGGAGGGGGAGCAGACGAAGACGAATCAACACATGGCAATCGAGAGGAGACCCATGCATACGACTCGCACGATTGCTGCGCTGATGATGGCCTTGATCGCATCACTGGCGCCGCAAAGCGCGTTTGCGCAGCCGTGCGTCGGCGACTGCAACAACGACCGCAGCGTGCGCGTCGATGAGTTGGTCACCGGCGTCAACGTCGCGCTGGGGGCGCGTTCGATTGCCCAATGCCGCAACCTCGATGCCGACGCCGACCAGCGCGCCGGCGTGAGCGAGCTGGTCACCGCCGTCAACGGCGCGCTCGAGGGTTGCCCGGCCGAGCTGCCGATCGACGAGCTGGTCACACACGGGTTCGCCGACAACGACGGCGTGAAGATCCACTACGCCACGCTCGGCGAGGGGCCGTTGATCGTGATGCTGCACGGCTTTCCCGACTACTGGTACACCTGGCGCCACCAGATGCGCGCGCTTTCCGCCGACCACCAGGTCGTGGCGATCGACCTGCGCGGCTACAACCTGAGCGACGCCCCCCAGGGCGAGGAGAACTACGATCTGCCGGTGCTGGTCAGCGACGTCGTGGCGGTGATCCACCACCTCAACCGCGACCGCGCGGTGATCGTCGGCCATGATTTCGGCGGCGGCATCGCCTGGACCTTTGCCCTGCTGCACCCCGAGATGACCGAGCGGCTCATCATCTGCAACCTGCCGCACCCACTCGGTTTCCTGCGCGAGCTGGTCAACAACCCGCAGCAGTATGCCAACACCCAGTACGCTCGCAATCTACAGAAGGATGGTGCCTACCTGACGCTGAACGCCGATCTCCTCGCTCTGTGGGTGACGGACGCCGAGGCCAGACCGAAGTACCTCGAAGCGCTGCGCCGCTCCAACCTGGAGGCGATGGTCAACTACTACCGCCGCGTCTTCCCGCGCGAGCCGTACACGATTCCCACCGGACCCGTGATCAAGGTCAAGCCGCCGGTGTTGATGATCCACGGCCTCGGCGATCAGTTCCTGCTGCCCGGCGCGCTGAACGATACGTGGCAGTGGCTGGAGGGACCGTTCACGCTCGTCACCATCCCCGGCGCCGGCCACTTCGTGCAGCAAGACGCCGCCGACCTGGTCACCCGCACCATGCAGAGCTGGCTGGCGCAGTAGGCCTGTGGTAGGGCGCACGGCACACTCACCCTGCCGGCAGCCGCAGCTTGAACACCGCCCCGCGCGGCTGCGCCGGTTCGACCCACAGCCGCCCGCCGTGTGCTTCAACGAAGGCGCGCGCGATGGCCAGGCCGAGGCCGCTGCCGTTTTCCTTGGTGGTGAAGAACGGCGTGAACACCGCTTCGCGGTCCTGCTCGGGCACGCCCGGTCCCTGATCGGCGACGTCGAGCGCGATCGCGTCGCCCTCGACGCGCGCGCTCAGCACCACCTTGCCGCCGGCGGGTGAGGCCTCGATGGCGTTGCGGACGATGTTCGCCAGCGCCTGCTTGATCTTCAGCTTGTCGAGCGTCACCTCGACGGTTTGCGCGCAGTCCGCGCGCAGCCGCACGCCGCGTTGCTCCGCCTCGGCGCGGCACTCCTCGACGACCTCGTTGGCGAGGTGAGCGAGCGGATGGGCGTAGAGGTTGAGGCGCAGATCGCGGCTGAAGACGAGCAGGTCGGTGAGCACGCGGTTGACGTCGCGCAGCGCCGTTTCGATTGCGGCGGCGTTGTCGCGCGCGTCCTGTAGCGCATTGCCCTCGGCCTCGTCGCCGGCATGGCGGATCAAGTCGGCGTAGATACCGATGACGCCGAGCTGTTGCAGGATCTGGTGTGAGACCACGGACGACATCTTGCCGATCGCTGACAGCCGCTCGCGGTGCTCGAGCTCGCGGTTGAGCGCCTCCAGGCGGCGATTCTGCTCCGCCAGGCGCAGCCGCCGTTCGTGCATCCGCTTCAACATGGCATGCAGCCCAAGCGTGCTGACGGACCACCCGACGGCGCCCGCCAACCCGTGCAGCCGGTAGCCATACGCGATCAGGAAGACGAACGGCGTCAGCGCCAGTACGACGACGAGCGTCATGTCGGAGAACGCCGTCTCCTCGGGGTCGGTGAGCGAGCTGGGAATCAGCGTGCGCTCCGGATAGATCGACAGCTGCGACAGCACCCACCACGCCGCGTAGCCGCAGACCTCGGCGGCGACGATCACGGCGGCGTCGGTGATCGGCGGCCCCGTGCCGGCCAGCGCCGCCGCGGCGCCCCAGCGGGCCGCGAGGCCGAGCGAGAACGTCGCCCACTCCGCGATGATGCCGTCGCGCGCGGCGCCGCTGGTCGTCATGGCGTCGAAGAACAGCTCGCGGTAGGCGGAGGACGGCGGCAGGCGGTCCATCCACGCCGGCGGCAACGTGCGCCGCAACCAGCGCGCCAGCAGCGGCGAGATCAGGCGCAGGACGATGATCGGCAGGCCGCCGATGTAGAGGAAGCCGATGGTCGCCGCCATCTCCGCGATCGCCAGCCGGATGCGCGGCAGGATCTCGATGCCGGGCAGGAAGAGCCCGGTGGAGAGCAGGACGAAGGCGACGTAGATCGGCCAATCGGCGAGGCGGAAGCTGCACAGCGCCGCGAGCCCGACCGCGATGCCGGCGGCGATGACCAGCGCGCGAACGACCGCGCGCTGCGAGGGGGTCATCGCCCCTTCTCGACGCCGAGGCCGAGCTTGACGGCGAGCAGCGCGGCCTTGGTGCGGTCGTTGACGTGCAACTTGCGAAAGATCGATGCGACGTGGTTCTTCACCGTCTGCTCGCTGATGAAAAGCCGCTGCGCGATCTCGCGATTCGAATCGCCGGTGGCGAGCAGCTTGAGGATCTCCTCCTCGCGCGCGGTCAGGGCGTCGAGTTGCGCGCGGTCGTGCTCCTCGGCCCGTTCGCGCTCGAACTCGCGCAGCACGCGCCCGGCGATCTCGCCCGAGAGGATCGCCTCGCCCGCCGCGGCGCGCAGCACGGTGGTGCGGATGTCGTCCGGTGAGACGTTCTTCAGCAGATAGCCGACCGCCCCCGCTTTGAGCGCGGCGAAGACATGCTCGGAATCCGCGTGCGCAGTGAGCATGAGCACGCGCACGTCGGGGTAGCGCGCGCGCAGTTCCTGGGTCAGCTCGATGCCGCTCTGCCCCGGCAACTCGATGTCCATGAGCACGATCTGGGGTTCACCGTGCGCCCGGATCGCCTCCCACAACTCCTCGGCCCCGCCGGCGGCCGCGATGACCTGCACGTCCTTGCGCGCTTCCAGACAGCGCCGCAAGCCGTCGCGGAAGACCGGGTGATCGTCGACGATCAACACTTGCACCGCGTCGCGCGCCATGAGCGGAGCATGCCCGGAAGGCGCGCGCGCGGCAACGCCGGTGGCTCAACCAGTACTGCAGTACTAGGCCGTTTGGCCTGCGAAAAATGAACCCCGCAGCCAATTGTCGGGTCCGCTTTCTGGCCGTATCTTGAGAACCGAGAGAGGAGATTTGAAATGACCGCTGCGTCTCTTTGGTTCATCGCGTTGGGAGCCTTCCCTGTTGCCGTCCCTCCGACGATGTCCTTCTCGCCAGCCGCGATATTCCTCGGCGTGGCCCTTGCCGTGTCCGCCCTGATCCTCTTCGCGATCGCCGACCGCTCTGCCCACCGCCCGGCCGCCTGGCAGCGTCTGATTCTCACCCGCGCGCATCGCCGTCCCGAGCGCAGCTGGGCCGCGTCGCGCTGCGAATCGCTGAGCTAAGATCTGAATCTCAGGACATGCCGCTGCGCGACGACTGCGCGAGGGCGTGTGCCTTGACGAGCGCTTCGTAGCGACGCAGGACCTTGCGCACGTACGGCGTGTGCCGCGCGGTGGCGCGCGTCATGGCGGCGGCGCGCCGCGGGCCGAGGTTGTACGCCGCGATGGCGACGTACGGATCGCCGAGTTGGCTCTCGAGGTGAACGAGATAGCGCAAGCCGAGGCCGACGTTGACGGCCGGCACGGTGAGCGTCTGCGGGCCGAGCCACGGCAACCCCGCGGCCGCCGCCATGCCGCGGGCGGTTGATGGCTTGACCTGGATCAGGCCGACGGCCCCGTGTCGGCTGCGTGCGGTAGGGGAACACCCGCTCTCGACCGCAGCGAGCGCGACGACGAACAGCGGGTCGTATCCGTGTCGTTGGCTCTCGCTGTGGATCACCCACGCGACGCGCCAGCGCTCCCGCTCAGGCAGCGCCGCGCTGCAGACGGCCAGCGCCGCGTAGAGGCCGCTGAGCGCCGTCGGTCGGGCCGCCGTCTCCGAGACCGGGACGGTGGTGGTGGCAACGGACAATGGAGAGGCGTGAATCAATCCCAGCGCGACGCACACGCCGGTCACCATGACCCGCTCGCGCAGACGCACCCATCGCCTGGGAGGTTGTTGCTCGGCTGGGCGTCGCCGACGGCTTGACGCGACCGGAGGGCGCGCCCGATGTCTGGGTTCGGTCGTCGGATGCTCCGCTGACCACTGCCAGAAGTTCGGTTGCAGTAAGTGTAATGCAGCACGTCGTCGCTGCAATCCGCACGAGAGCGAAAAGGACTAATACCGGGATCAAGCCCGGCTCATTGTCTCGCGGGGCCGGCCGAGCGCGCCGCAGTCGTGCCAGTTGCCGCCCGCTTGGGTGGGAGGCGCGACGCGGAAATGTGAAATATTCCCACGATCCGGAGGACGCCCGGGGCCTCGATCTGCAGCCATGGGAAGCTTTCGTTTGGCGCGGTCCAAATCTGCCGGGCATTGGCTGCGCGGTGCGGTGGCCGTGTGATTGCACGCCAGAGGTGGCTCCTGAACGAGAGCTGGCGTGAAGGCGCGATCCGAGCCGTCGAGAGGGGCCCGCAGATGAACAACATCGGGAAACAGTTGTGCAGAAGCACCGGGGGCGTCGTCGCGTTGCTGCTCGGCGCGATGATCGGCTGCACGCCGGCGAATGCCGCCGGCTGGACACTGGTCGGCTGGAACAACCTGGGCATGCACTGCACCGACGGCGATTTCTCGGTCTTCTCGCTGCTTCCTCCCTACAACACCATCGCCGCGCAGCTGGTCGATCCGCAAGGCGATCTCGTAACCGCTGCGAATGGCATCACCGTCACCTACCAGGCGGTCGCTGACCCTGCCGGCTCGATCAACGCGACGTCGCAGGGCAAGCTGAACTTCGCACAGCACGTCCAGGATCTCTTTGGTGTGGCACTCGGTCCGGAACAGGGGTTGGTCGGTAAGGACATGCCCGGGCCGGGCAACCAGCCGCAGGCGATGACCTTCGATCCCGCGCATGCGTGGTTCATCGCCGAGGGAATCCCGATCACGCCTTATGACGATGCGGGGCACAAGAATTACTACCCGATGATGCGTCTGATCGCGCGCGATGCCGGTGGCGCCGTGCTGGCGACCACGGACATCGTCCTCCCGGTCTCCGACGAAATGGACTGCCGGACGTGCCACTCGTCGAGCTCGCCTCCGGCGGCGCGGCCGGTGGCGGGGTGGGTCAACGATCCCAACCCGGAGCGCGACTTCCGCCTCAACATCATTCGCCTTCACGACGAGCGCAATGCCGGTGACCCGGCGTACGACACGACGCTGGCGGCGGGGGGCTACAATCCGGCCGGTCTCTTCGCCACGGTGCAGGGCGACGGGCAGGCCGTGCTGTGCGCCAACTGCCATCTCTCCGAGGCCTTGACGGGCAGTGGCCGGCCGGGCGTCAAGCCGCTCACCGAGGCGCTGCACGGCCTGCACGCGACGGTAAACGACCCGGCGAACGGCGTGCCCCTTGGCGCGACCGACAATCGCTCGGCCTGCTATCGCTGCCATCCCGGCTCGGTCACGCGCTGTCTGCGCGGTGCCATGGGCGCCGCGGTGGCCGCGGATGGAACGCTGGCGATGCAGTGCCAGAGCTGCCACGGCGCGATGAGCAACGTGGGCATGCCGGGGCGCACCGGTTGGTTCGACGAGCCTGGTTGCCAGCAGTGTCACACCGGCACGGCGGTGCACAACAACGGGCAGATCCGCTTCACCTCGGTGTTCGAGCCCTCGGGGCAGACGCGCATGGCCATCGACACGACCTTCGCTACCAATCCGGACACGCCCCTGCCGGGGTTCTCGCTGTATCGCTTCTCGACCGGCCACGGCGGCTTGCAGTGCGAAGCCTGCCACGGCTCGACCCACGCGGAGTTTCCCGCCGCGCACGCCAACGACAACATTCAAAGTATCCAGCATCAGGGGCATGTCGGCACGCTCGCCGAGTGCTCGACGTGCCACGGCGGCCAGCCCAACACCGTCACCGGGGGTCCGCACGGCATGCACCCGCTGGGCAGCGCATGGATCCAGGCGCACAGAGATGTCGCGGACAACGGCGGCGTTTCTGCTTGCCGCGCCTGCCACGGCGCCGACTACCGCGGCACCGTGCTGTCGCGGTCGCTGGCGGATCGCAGCTTGAACACGGAGCTCGGTGCCAAGTACTTCTGGCGCGGCTTTCAGATCGGTTGCTATGCCTGCCACATGGGGCCGAACAGCGACGATCGCAATCCCAACCGCGCGCCCGTGGTCACCGACGCGCTGGCGACGACGGCGGTCGACGTACCCGTCGCGATCGCGTTGCATGCCAGCGATGCGGACGGCAACGGGCTGACGTTGCGCATCGTGTCGCAGTCCGCGCACGGGACCGTCGGGTTGAGCGGCAGTATCGCGACCTACTTCCCCGACGCCGGCTTCAGTGGCCAGGACGCGTTCACCTTCGCGGCGTGGGACGGCTCGACCAACTCGAACCTCGGCTCGGTGTCGGTCGGGGTCGGCGGCAACGTGGCGACGCCGACGCCGACGTCGGTGACGGGAGCGACGCCGACACCGGTTCCGCCGGTCGACTGCGGGACGATGCCGCGCACGGGCTGCCGCGGCGCCGCCGTGAGCCGCCTGTCGATCAAGCGCGACGGCACCGGGGGGCGCGGCAGCGTGTCGTGGAAATGGGTGCGCGGCCAGGCGACCAGTCAGGCCGAGTTTGCCGACCCGCTCGCGAATGCGCTCTACGGGTTGTGCGTATACGACGCCCGCGGGCGCTTGCTCAGCGTCGGCGCGCCGGCGGGTGCCGGACCCTGGCGAGCCCTGGGCGATCGCGGCTACAAGTACCGCAGCGTCGCGGGCACGGGGCAGGGCGTCGAGCAGATCCTGCTGAAGGGGCACGCGAGCGACCGCGCCAAGATCATCGTCAAGGCGGGCGGCGCGCAGCTCCCGGCATTGCCGACGGAGGCTCTCGCCCCGACGGTCGTGGTGCAACTGGTGAATGCGGCCAACAGCCTGTGCTGGGAGGGGCGTTACGCCGCGGGCGACGTGACCCGCAACGATGCCGATCTGTTCAAGGCGAAAGTCGCGGCTCCCTGAGCCCCCCGGGCCCGGCGGCAATGCCGGCTCGAATTCAAGGCCGCCGCGACTTCGCCCTTCAATCTTCCGGCGGGCACTGGATCACGACATTGTCGCCGACCTGTGCGAAGGGCGGCTCCAACGGCGAGGGTTTCGGGTCGCCGGACAACGTCAGACCGCAGTTCTCGCACTCGACGTTGGTCCATTGCGGATTCGGCGCATCGGACTGGCTGGTGAGCATGGCGTTCACCCAGTCGACGATGGGCGGGACCCCGCCCGTGGTGTCCGCGTACACTTTGTTGTTGCCCCACATCGTGTGCCGCGAGCCGGTGCCGATGTAGTAGCGGTAGTTCGACGGCAACTCCGCGGCCGTGGCGATCACCTGGTCGCGCATCACCGAGTTGAAGGCGCAGCTCGCATCCCACCAGGTCAGGCCCGCGATCGGGTTATTGTCGTTGAGCATGATGTTGTAGAAACCCGTCTGCCCGCCGGTGCCGCCGTCGTAGGCGGTCGAGTAGTGGGCCCAGTTGGTGCGCGGGAAGTACTCGGCCACGGCCTTCGTATAGCCGGGGATGCGGGTGCCGTTTTCGAGCGCCTCGCGAATGCCGGGGATGTCGGTGGGCAGATTGGCCTCGAAGTTCCAGTTGGCGAACGGGCCGTCGAGAAACTCCTGCGTGATGACGCCGTTGCCGGCGTCGGCGAGGACGTGGAAATCCGATGCGGGCCAGGCCCGCTGCAGCGGCACCGCGTTGAACCACGCGCCGTAAGCCCCGGCGCTCGAACCGGTGACGAAGACGACCTCCGGATTGATGAAGTGCTCGCGCGCCCACTTCTCCGCGATCTGGGCATTGTGAAAGCCGCGGTGCTCGACGTGGATCGATCCCTCGCCGATTGGATAGTCCTGGGCCGAATCGCCGTAGTGAATGTCGCAGCCGCAGTAGGCGACGAAGACCGCGTTCCAGTCGCGGAAGGGGTTGGCGGGATTGTTGCGGTCGGCGAAGCCGCTCGAGGCGTTGTTGGGATTGTCGCCGCCGTTCGGATCGACGTTGGTGTCGCAGACCGGCACCGAGCAGGTGAGCCCCTCCCAGCACGCGCCGCCGCCCTGGTAGTACATGACCAGCTTGTTGACCGAGCCGCGGCGGACGAAGAAGTGATACGGCGACCCGTTCATGCAGATCGGCGTGATCGCTTTGCCCAGGTACTCGGTGGTGCCGGTCGGAGAGATGGTCGTGGCTTCCTCCGACGACACGCCGGGGGCAACGATGGTGTTGAGCACCAGCTGCGCCGCGAGTGCATCGGCCGATTGGCCGATGGCACCCTCCGTTGCCGTGGTCGGGCAGCCGGCATCGATCGTATCGGACCAGTCCGCCGCGAACGCGCTCTCCGCGGCGGCCTTCTCAGCATTCAGGATGCTCTCGTCGAAATCACCGGCGAGGTTGCGCAGGTGGCGGCTCTCGGCTGACAGCACGGCTTCACACCGTTGCGCCGTCGCCGCCAACAGGGCCCATCCGCAGTGTGCCTCGGTGTCGTCGTTCAAATCGATGCCTTCGTTGACGTCGTCGACGATGCCCTCGACCAGTGGGTCGACGATCGCGGCGGCTCCCGCAGCGCTGAGTGCCTGATCGGAACAGTTGACGCCCTCAGCCAGTGCCGCTTGTTCCGCTGCGCTCCAGGCCGAGCCGAGCGCACTGCTGGCAGCGGCGATCGCCGCATCGCGCGCGCCGGCATCGGCGGAAGTTTCCCACAGCGCCCATGCCCCCAGCGTGGCCTCGCAATAGGCAGCCGCAGCCGCCTGCTTGGCGCTGGCGCACTCCTGCGCCGCATATGCTGCCACCGCTGGCCCCGTGGTCGGTGTGCTCGTCGGCGTGCTCGTCGCAGTCGCCGTGGAGGTAGCGGTCGGGGTCACCGTCGAAGTCGGCGTCGACGTCCCGGTGGCCGTCGCGGTCGCCGTCGCAGCGACAACTGTCGCCGTGGCCGTGGCGGCGGCACCGCCACCGTCGTCGTCGCCTCCCCCGCAGCCAGCGAGACTCATGGCGATGGGAAGCAGGAGGGCAATAGCTGCGCGGCGTCGAATCATGGATCGATGTCCTTTCCTTCAGAAGCGAATCTCGAGAGGTATTGGTTGGAGCGTCAACTTGTCGCGGAGGTTCGACGCAGAAGTCAAACGCGCCGCTAGCGTTGAGCAGAGAAAGAGTTCACCACGAAGAGCACGAAGGTCACGAAGTAGAGATCGAGCCGTGAAAACGGATCAGCCAGTTGAGCTCAAGAATATACTTCGATGGGCCTATGGAGAGAAGGGGGGCGAAACCGCTCATGCTGAGCCCGTCGAAGCACGGGGCGGGGTTCTCCACCATGCCGAAAAGCGGCGCGATAGGTCTGCCGTGTCGGGACGTGGTTCGCTGAAATCGAGAGCGTCGATTTCCGCCGAGGAGTAACGACCGCTCTGCGCCGCGGCGTCGACGATGCCCTTCGGGCTGAAACCTGGATCCTTGCCGCTTGCAGCCCAAGCCAGGTAGCCGAGCGGCTGCAGGCGGCTGTCACACTCGATGACGTCGATCCAGTCGCGCGGTTCGAGGCGACCCACCAGCGCGAGCACCTTGTTCGTCGCCAGATCGAAGGATGCAGGACGAGCCCCAGATCGGGATGCTCCACCAATGGAAACAACCGAAACGCGCTGTCGCGTGCCCACTCGACCAGCACGACATCGTGGCCTCGGACGACGCGCGCTTCGATGTACGACGGCCGCTCGTCGAGCAGCGTCACCTGGAAGCCTTGGGTTTCCAGCAGCGTCCGGTCGGTCCGGGCGTCAATGCGTCAGACGAGCCGGTGCGGGGAAGCCGATCGAGGCCGGCGGCTGATCATCAGCATGCCGGCGAGGGACAGCACGGCGACCAGGGCGGCGAGCCCCGTCCACGAGACCACGGGCGCGGCCGAGGCGGCCTGCTCGAAGCAGTAGAGGCGGGCGTCGAGGTTGCAGAAGATCTGGTTGGCGTTGGTCCAGTCGGCATCCGTCTCCTGTGTGAAACCGGTCTGGCCGAAGGAACCGTTCGTCGCGTCAGTCCAGCCGCTGCAGAAGCTGTTGCTAGCGGCCGCGGTGCCGTCGGGGTCGGTTCCGGTCCACACCGACGCCGGCACCTGGGTGCCGCTTTCGGTTCGTTCGATGTCGTTCTGCAGATTGCCGCTGGTAAGCTGCGCTCGGCTGGTTGCGACGACCTCGTTGGTGCCCACCAGTACGAAGGGTCCGTTGCCCTTCAGCCGGTCGATGGCGTCGACGTTCGCGATGGATAGCCAGGCGACCCACAGGCCGCCCAAGCCCTCGGCATTGGCGAGCTGCTGGCACGTCGCGTCGGCGCCATCGAGGCCGCCGAGGTTGCCGGCGCTCGTCGTGCTGGAGACAAACACCCGCTGTGCCGCGGTTGCCGGTGCCGCGGTGAGGAGCAGCGCCGTCGCCGCGCACAACCCAATCGTCCGAAGTGAGCTCATCGCGTTCCCCCTGCAGCAGCGCAATGCCGCCTGGTTGTGCCAAGTGCGGGGGCGATGGTCAACCGCAAGAGGCCTTGGATTCAAGAGGCAGCCATGCCGACTCGCGTCGCGTTCCCTGGCATCGGCGCGAGAATCTCCCGGGCTCGCGCCAGACCCGCGGCGAGGTGTGGTTGGATGTTGGCTTCGCCGATGTGGCGATGGAACTCTGCTTGCTGCATGAGCTTCGCCGGCTGGGTGCGCATGCCGCAGAGCACCAGGTGACGCCCGGTGGCGTGGAGCGTGTCCGCAAGGTGCTCCAGGGCGTGGAGGCCGCTGGCGTCGATCGCGGTCATGTTGCGCAGTCGCAGCACCACGACTGGCGGGAGCTCGGCCAGCTCCTCTTCGATCAGCGCGAGCTTGTCGGTGGCGCCGAACAGAAACGGCCCGTGGATGCGGTAGACGACGACGCCGTCGGGAATCGGGTTCGATTGCAGACTGTGTGCGACGCCGCCCTCGACGTAGTCGGGTGTGACGCGCGAGACCGTCGTCGTGACTGTCACTTTGCGGATGTAGAGCAGCGCCGCCAGGATCATCCCGGCTTCGACGGCGACGGTGAGGTCGGCCAGGACCGTCAGCGTGAAGGTGATGACCCACACGGCGATGTCGGCCCAACTGAGCATGAGGATCTCCGGGACCTCGGCCCACTCGCCCATGTTGTACGCCACCACCATCAGAATCGACGCCAGCACGCACAGCGGAATGTGTTTCGCGAGCGGTGCCGCCACCAGGATGACCACGAGCAGGGTCAGGGCGTGGACGATCCCGGCCACCGGCGTGCGCGCGCCCGAGCGGATGTTCGTCGCGGTGCGCGCGATGGCGCCGGTGGCCGGCAGTCCACCCACCAGCGGCGAGAAGATGTTCGCGACGCCCTGCGCGAACAGCTCCACGTTCGGGTTGTGTTTGTCCCCCGACATGCGGTCGGCGACGACGGCCGAGAGCAGCGACTCGATCGCACCCAGCATCGCCACGGTCAGCGTCGGCGAGAGCAGGGGGAGAATCAGATCGGCGCGAAAGTGCGGGATGGCGAAGGTCGGCAGCCCGCTCGGGATGCCGCCGAAGCGCGCCTCGATGGTCTCCAGCGGCAAGCCCAGGCCCCAGGCCAACGCGGTGCCGACCAACAGGGCGACGACCGAACCCGGCACCGCCGGGGCGTAACGCCGCAGGCCCAGCATCGTCGCCAGGGCGGCCGCCGACATCGTCGTCGCCGACCACGACAGCGAGCCCCAGTGGGCGCCGATCGCCTCGATGCGCCCCAGGAAATCGCCGGGCACCTCGGCAATGGTCAGCCCGAACAGGTCTTTGATCTGCGTGCTGGCGATGAGCACGGCGATGCCGTTGGTAAATCCGATGACCACTGGGCGCGGGATGAACTTGACCGCCGTGCCCAGACCCGTCAGCCCGAGCAGCATCAGGACAAGTCCGGCCATCATGGTGCACATGAAGAGCCCGTCGAGGCCGTGCTTGCTTACGATCGCGGCGACGACGACGACAAATGCCCCGGTGGGGCCGCCGATCTGGGTGCGCGATCCGCCCAGCGCCGAGATCAGGAAACCGGCGACGATCGCGCAGTAGATCCCCGCCTGCGGCGCGACACCGGAGGCGATCGCAAAGGCCATTGCCAGCGGCAACGCGACGAGACCCACCGTGACGCCCGCGATGACGTCCGCGACCAAGATGCCGCCCGTGTAGTCGCGCAGACACAGCGCTAGCTTCGGCAACGGGACGGCTGACCCCTGCCCACCGTTCATGTCGCCCACCTTCGGCGACATTTACAGCTCGCTCAGCATTCGCAGCGCGTCCTCGACGTGGGCCTGGAAGTAGCGCCGCATGCTCCGCAGCACGTCGCTCAGCAACGGATCGCGCAGGGCGTAGAATACCTGCGCGCCCTCCTTGCGATTGACGACGAGCCCCTTGGCGCGCAGCACTGCCAAATGCTGGGACAGATTGGCCGGCTCGATCGCCAGGCGCTCGATGAGCACGCTCACGGGCAGCTCGCCCTCCTGCAGGCACTCGGCGATGTGAATGCGGGTGGGATGGGCCAGGGCCTGGAAGACTTCGGCCTTGAAACGGCGCAGGGCGACCTGGGAGTCGCGCTTCTTCTTCAGGCTTGGCTTCTTGCTAGATTGCGTAATTTCGCAATTCTAGTGAGCGCCTGCTTTCAAGTCAACCGGCAGGGTCGGCGGCGTGGCGGTAGACGGTCTTGCCCAGGCCGTTGACGATGCGGACGACCAGGCGGCCGTTGGGGTCGACGTCGACGACGCCGTAGTTGAACCAACGCTGTGCTTCGTCGAAATTGGCGATCGCCTCGGGACCGTAGGCGAAGAGCCGCTCGGGGTTGAGGGTCGAGTCCATGTAGAGCTGCATGATGACGCCGGCGTTGAGCGGGCCGCTGGTGAACTCGAGCATGGTGAAGCTCGGGTCGGCGGGGAACGGCCGGTAGCGGAAGCCGGTGGCGAAGTGCACGTCGGTGGTCAACCACACCACATTGCGCAGCTTGCGGTCGTGCAGGAAGTTGACGATCGCCAACGCTTCGTGCTCGAAGCCGGTGTTCTGCTCGAAATTCGCCCAGCCGTCGCGGCCGTTGGGGTTGCCGGTCGGAATGGAGAGCGGCACGCTGGAGATGATGATCTTCCACGTCGCGTCGGAGGTGGCGAGTGCGTCGAGCAACCAGGCGCGCTGCGTCTCGCCGAGCATGGTCTTGGGATGCGCGGCATCGTCGACCTGGCTGTTGGCATCGCGGTACGAGCGCGTGTCGAGCAGGAATAGCTCGAGGTGCTTGCCCCAGCGCACGCGCCGGTAGAGGCGCGTCGGGTCGTCGTACGGCGGGACCAGCGGCTGATAGTCGAGAAAGGCGGTGCGGGCCATGGGCAGCAGGTGCACGCCGGGCGCGCGCGCCGCGATGTCGTTGTGCGGGCCGGCGTCGTTGGCGATCTCGTGGTCGTCCCACACGCCGTAGTAGGGCGTTTCGGCCATGAAGCGCCGCAACTTCTCGTCCTCGCGATTGTACTTCCAGTGCGCCCAGTACCCTGGGACATCCACGGCCGCCGGCGGGCCCGGCACCTGCGCGTTCTGGTAGCGGCCGGTCGGCTGGCAATCGTCGTCGGCGTAGATCATGTCGCCGAGGCCGATGAAGAAGTCCATCTTCTCGCTGCGCAACCTGTCGAAGATCGGATATCCGAGCGACTGGTCGCGGCAGGCGTTCTGGCCCCCGACATCGCCCCCCCAGGCGAAGCGCACCGGATGCGCCTCGCTGGGATCGGACGGGGTGTGGAACACGCCGCGTGCATCGGCGGCGCCGGCCGGCTTCTGACCCTCGGCGCCGCACCAGGCGCGGTACGCATAGGTCGTCCCGGGCGCGAGCTCGTCGAACGCCAGGCGGCCGGTGAAGTCGCGCGTGCCGTCGACCGCGATGCGCTTGGTTTGGGTGGGGCCGCCTTCGGCCGGCTGCAGCGACGCGTGGAGCGTCGCGGCGGCATCGCAACGCGCCCACACCACCGCGCTGTTCTCCGTCACCTCCCCCGCCGCGACGCCATGCGTCAGATGGGCGTCGCCGCTGAAGAACGGCATGCGTACTGCGCAGGCGCTACACAGCATCCCTACCAGTACGACGGCCACCGTCTCCGATCCCGTTCGCGACATCGCTTGCGCCCTCCGCGGTCGCGCACTCAACCGCGCGGCAGGGGAAAAGTCCAGGCGGGGCCAGATGCGCGGCCCGGCGGCGACATGCTAGGGTCCGGGTTTCGCAACGCCCGCCGCTGCGCGGCGCCGGAGGACCGCATGTCGCTCGAGACACTCACCTTGATCAGCACCACCTGCATCGTCCTCAGCGGCGCCAGCTTGTTGCTGGGGTGGTACTTCATCCGCTGGCGCCGCGACATGACCCTGCACCGCAACACCATGCTCACGGCGACGGCGTTCGCCGGCCTCTTCCTCGTCTTCTACGTCACGCGCTGGTCGCTCTACGGCTCGAAGCCGTTCGCGGGCACGGGCCTGTGGCGGACGGTGTACTTCGTCAACCTGGTCCCGCACATCATCCTCGCCATCGCCGTCGGTCCGCTGGCGCTGCGACTCATCTACCTGGCGCTGGCGAAACGCGACTACCGCTCCCACGCCCGCCTGGCGCGCATCACACTGCCGATCTGGCTGTACGTCGCCGCCAGCGGATGGCTGATCTATTACTTGCTCTACGGGATGACGTACTAGCGTGCTGCCTCGATCCTTTTCGCTACGAAGGGCGCTCTGGCTCCCCCTCCTTGCCAAGGAGGGGGTCGGGGGGAGGTCGATTCCGAATCCCGCGGCGCGGAGAAGCAAACCTCCCCTGAAGATCATCTGGAAGGCCTCACCCCACGGGTTGTAACGTTCGGTTGAACCGGACCGACGCAACCAACCCGTG
>CAYVUV010000244.1:0-2053 GCA_964455095.1 uncultured Binatia bacterium (SeqCode) | reverse complement strand
GTGGTGCGCCATGGCGCCGACCTCGTGGTAGCGCAAGGCACCGAAGCCGGCGGCCACGGCGCGGGCCGCGCGACCTTCACCCTGGTGCCAGCCGTCGTCGACGCGGTCTCGCCCGTACCGGTGGTGGCCGCCGGCGGTATCGCCGACGGACGCGGCTTGGCGGCCTCGCTCATGCTGGGTGCCGCCGGCGTCCTGGTCGGCACGCGATTCTCGGCCTCGCAGGAGTCGCTCACCCACCCCAACCTGAAGAAACAGATCGTCGAGTCCGAAGGCGATTCGACGACCCGCACCAAGGTGTTCGATACGGTCCGCGGCTACACCTGGCCCGAGCCCTACGACGGGCGCGCCATTCGCAACGCGTTCCTGGAGCGCTGGCAGGGCAACGATGCCGGTTTGCTGGCCGCGATGGAAACGGAGGGGCCGCGCTACAAGGACGCGGCCGCGCAAGGCGACACCAACACGATGGTGATGTTCGCGGGCGAAAACATCGATCTGATCCGAGACCTGCCGCCGGCAGCGGAGATCGTTGCCCGGATCGCGAAGGAAGGCGAAACCCTGCTCGCCCGCCCGCCGGGCCTGCGTTAGGTCGAGGCGGCGAGCCGGCCGACTTCGGCCAGCACCGCACTTCTCTGATCGTCGGACGCGTCGGCTCCAACGTAGTAAGCCGCCACGATAATCGGCGCGCGGTCCGAGGGCCAAAACACACCCACATCGTTCGTGGCGTTGTTGCCGCCGCTGCCCGTCTTGTCGCCCACACGCCACCCTTTGGGCACGCCCGCGCGCAGGCGTTTGTCGCCGGTCTTCGTGGCCACGAGCCAGTCGGCGAGTTGCGTGCGTGACGCGGGCGACAGGGCGGTACCCAACACGGTCTTTTGCAGCGCGGCGGCCATGGCCGCCGGCGTGGTCGTGTCGCGCGGATCACCCGGCGCGGCCTCGTTCAGCGCCGTCTCGCGCCGGTCGAGCCGCGTCACGGGGTCACCCAGCGAACGCATATAGGCCGTCAAACCGGCCGGGCCGCCGAAACTGTCCAACAGCAGATTGCCCGCCGTGTTGTCGCTAAGCGTCACCGCCGCTTCGCAAAGAGCGCCGACGGTCATCCCCTCACCTGCAAACTTCTCGGTGATGGGCGAATAGGTCACGAGATCGGCCTTGCCGTACACAATGCGGCGATCGAGGCTTTCTTCCTTGCGGTCGACCCGCGCCAGAACCAAAGCAGCAGCCAGAAACTTGAACGTGCTGCAGAGCGGAAACCGCTCGTCGCCGCGATGCGACCGCAATCGACCGTTCGCGGTATCGAGCACGGCCACGCCCAGGCGGCCGCCATGGCGGCGCTCGAGCGCCGCCAGCGCGTCCTCAAAATCATCCGCGACGGCACGAAAGGCCCAAGCCGCGGGCGCCGTCAGCAGCGACGCGGCCAGCAGTGTCCGGCGCGAGATCACCCGCCGATCTTGCGCAGGTTGACGGCGGGATCGGCCAACTGGTCGGGCGTCACGGCAACGCCGGATGCCATCAGACGCTCCAGGGTCCGCACCTCGCGGCCGTTGTTGATCGCATTCACGCCCACGATTTTGCCGCCGTGCAGATAGAACACCGTGAAGCTGCCCGAGGCCGGATCGCCGCGATAGGCCAACTGGTCCCATGCCGACGGCGCACCGATCATCTGCAGATTGGTCTCATATTGGTCCGACCAGACCCACAGCCGGTCGTTGTGGATGTGGGCCTCGCCCGCCATGTTGCGGCCGACCGCCATGCCCTGGTCTTGCGCGTTCTGATACGACTCGAGACGCAGCCGCCGTCCCACCCAGGCATTCGGCTGGTTCGCCACGTCGCCCGCCGCGAAGATATCCGGATCCGACGTGCGGCCGTGCTCGTCCACGACGATACCGTTGTCGACCACGAGGCCCGCCTCGGCGGCCAATTCGACATTGGGCACGATGCCGATACCGATGATCAGGAGATCGCAGGCAAGCGTCGACCCATCGGTGAACACGACGCGCTCGATCTTGCCGTTGCCCTCGAACCGCACGATCTGGGCGCCCAAACGGACGTCCGT
>CAYVUV010000243.1:0-2802 GCA_964455095.1 uncultured Binatia bacterium (SeqCode) | reverse complement strand
ATACAGCGTCCGGTGCGGCAGGCCGGTCGCCCGCTCGGCCACCTTCACCGCGCGGCTGAGCGGCATCTCGTCGAGCAGGGCGGCCAGCAGCGCGGCGACGTCGACGCTCGCCGTGGCAGGCGCGTCGACCCCGGAGTCCGGCGCGGCCGCCGGGTGCGCTGCGGCCGGGGCGCTCTCGCCGGCGCGCTCGGGATCGTGGTCGGGCGCGGCGATCACCAGCACGTACTCGCCGCGCTCGCGGTTCGGGTCCGCCGCGAGCCAGGCTGCCGCTTCGCCGGCGCGGCACACGTGGATTTCCTCGAAGCGCTTGGTCAGCTCGCGCCCGAGTGCGATCCAGCGCGCATCGCCGCAGGCGGCCGCGATCGCCGGAACGGTCTGCGCGATCCGGTGCGGTGCCTCGAAGAGGACGAACGCGTGCGGCATGCGCGCCAACACGGCGAGGCGGGCATCGCGAGCCCTGGTGCGCGTCGGCAGGAACCCCTCGAAGTGAAACGGGCCTTCGACCAGGCCGCAGGCCGACAGCAACGCGATCGGCGCGGAAGGGCCCGGGATCGGCACCACGCGAAAGCCCGCGCGCAGCGCCATCGCGACGATGCGCGAACCCGGATCGCTCACCGCGGGCGTGCCGGCATCGGTGACCAGCGCGACGCGACGCCCTTGGGCGAGCAGCGCGACGATCCTCTCGCCGGCTTCGCGTTCGTTGTGGCGATGCGCTGCCAGTGGCCGCGCGTGCGAGCCGACGCGTTCGAGCAGCACTCGCGAGGTGCGCGTATCCTCGGCGGCGACCACGTCGACGCTGCGCAGCACCTCGGCGGCGCGCGCACCGAGATCGGAGAGGTGCCCGATCGGCGTGGCCACTACATATAATGTCCCGACCTCGCCGATGCCCGACAGCTCTTCAGTCATCCGATTCGTGATGCCCGTTCGCCGCAACGTCCTGACCGCGCTGGTCGGCGCCGTGCTGGGTGCGGTGCCGGCATTGTCCGCGCTCGCCCAGCCCGAGACAAGCGCGATCGGGCCGGAGAGCCGCGGCACCGCCTCGAAGGAGCGCCAGACGGTCGGCAAGGGGCCGATCGGCGTCGCGTTGCTGGTGCCGCCCGACAACGGCATCTACCGGCGCGCCGCGCAGGCGCTGATCGCGGGCGTGCGCGCGGCGCATGCGCGCGAAGGCGACAAGGTGTCGCTGGAGATCATCGAGATCGACGAAGACGCGGCGATGCTGCGCGCGCTGTACGACGAATTGAAGCAGCGCGGCTTCTCGCTCGTCATCGGGCCGCTCACGCGCAGCGCCGTGAGCCTGGTCGCTGCGGGCGGGCCGCCGCCGGTGTTCACGCTGGCGCTCAACCAGCCCGAGAGCGGCGGGGTGCCCGCCAACATGGTCACCTTCGGGCTGTCGATCGAAACCGAGGCGCGCCAGGCGGCGTCGATCGCCTGGGACGAGGCGTCGGTCGCGAGCGCTTCGCGCCGCGTGCGCGCGGCGATCGTGCAGGACGCCTCGGCCCTGGGCCGGCGCGCGGCCTCCGCGTTCGCCGAGCGCTGGCGCGACCTCGGCGGCGACGTCTACGAGCCGGTGACCATCGCCACCGTGACCACGGGGCGCGTGCGCTCGGCGGTCGCGCGCCTGAAGGCGGACGTGTTCTTCGTCGCCGCGTCGCCCGCCGTGGCGAGCGCGCTGCGAATCGCGCTGGGCGCTCGTGCGACGATCTACGGCACGTCGATGCTCAACACGGGCGCGGTGCTCGGCGCCGCCCCGGGCACCGCGGCGGCGCTCATCCGCTCGCCCGACCTCGACGGCGTGCGCCTGGTGGACATGCCGTGGCAGGTCCAGCCCGACAGCGTCGCGGTCATGGCCTATCCGAAGCCGGCCGACCTGCACATGGAGCTGCAGAAGCTCTACGCGCTGGGCATCGACGCGTTTCGCCTCGCGCTTCAGTTGCTCGAAGGTGGCACCGAGGTGGATCTCGACGGGGTGACCGGGCGCCTGCGCCTGACGGTGCGCGACGGCGGCGCGGTCGATCGCGCCGGCGTGCTCGCCGAGTACCGCGCCGGCGTGCTGGTGCCGCTGGCGCTGCAATGACCCGGCGCTCGCCGACGCAGGCGAGCGGCGACGCTGCCGAAGATCGGGCGCTGTCGTTCCTGCTCGGACGGGGCCTGGGCCTCGTCGCGCGCAACGTCGCCAGCCGCCTGGGGGAAATCGACCTGGTGATGCGCGACGGCGAGACGCTCGTCTTCGTCGAAGTGCGCAGCCGCGCCCGCACCGACTTCGGCGGGGCGGCCGCTTCGGTGGGGCCGGCCAAGCAGCGCCGGCTCAGGCGCGAGGCGCAGCGCTACCTCAACGCGCACTTCGGCGATCGCTGGCCCGCGTGCCGGTTCGACGTCTGCGCGCTCGACGGTGCCGCGATCGACTGGATCCGCGACGCGTTCTGAGCGTGGTGCACAGGAGCCGCCGGTATAATCGGCGCCCAGCGCCACACGACGCCTGCGCCGCAGGCGTCGGTGCCATGGCGGCCCGCCCATGAGCCTCGTCGATCGCATCTGCCAGCACTTCGAAGACAGTGCCGAACTCAAGCGCGCGGCCGCGGCGCAACTGGCCGGCCCGATCGCGCAGGCCGTCGAGATGCTGACCGCGGCCCTGGCGGCCGATCGCAAGCTCCTCGTCTGCGGCAACGGCGGCTCCGCGGCCGACAGCCAGCACATGGCGGCCGAGCTGGTCGGCCGCTTCGAACGCGAACGACCCGAGCTCGCGGCCATCGCGTTGTCCACCGACACGTCGGCGCTCACCGCCGTCGCCAACGACTACGG
>CAYVUV010000242.1:0-2406 GCA_964455095.1 uncultured Binatia bacterium (SeqCode) | reverse complement strand
CCTTCTCCCATCCGGGAGAAGGAACCCTCGCGCGATCCGATACAGCACATGGCGGCGTAACGCGCTTCCCTCTGGCACTGCGGGGTGGTCGAAATCGTCGGCGGGGTTGCGGACCATGCCGATCTTCTCCATCACCCGGCGCGAGCGCGTATTGGCGGGCACGGTGAACGAGACGATCTCCGCGAGCCCGAGCGATTCGAAGCCGAACGCCAGCACCGCGCGCGCGGCTTCGGTGGCGTAGCCGCATCCCCAGTGCGCGGCCGCCAGACGCCAGCCGATCTCGACGCATGGCGTGAAGTGCGCTGCGAAGCCCGGGACGGAAAGACCGACGTACCCGGCGAACGGTGTGACGCCAGGAATCTCGAGCGCCCAGAGGCCGAACCCGTGTGCGTCGAAGTGCGCCTCGACACGCGCGGCCAGCGCGTCGCTTTCCGCCGCCGACAAGCGGGCGGGGAAATGCTCCATGACGCGTGGATCGGCGTTCAATTCGGCGAACGGGGCGCGATCGGCCGGGCGCCAGGGGCGCAGGCGCAACCGCTGCGTGCGCATCCCGTCCGCGGCCATTCGCCGTCTCGCGGACCGCGCGCGCTCACTGCGCCAGGAACGCGCGGCAGATTGCGTCGACGTGTCGATGATCCGTCCCGCAGCACCCACCGACCACGTTCAGGTTGGGCAGCTTGTCGCGCAGCTCCTGGTACTGCCTGGCCAGCTCCTGGGGGTTGCCGATATCGAGCTCCGTCGCCTGGTCCAACTCGGCGTGGCTCTTGGCCGACGCGTTGGCGCGGATGCCGCGGATCCTGGCCAGCCACGGCTCGCCCGCCGGGAGCGCGTCGGCGAAGTGCGTCGGATGGGCGCAGTTGATCATGTAGTAGGCGGGCGATGCCCCGGTGGCCGCGTCGACTTGCGCGATGGCGTCCTTCAGCGTCTGACCAGTGGGCAGCTTGCCGTCCGTCTCGACTGTGAACGACAACACCACGGGCAGGTCGACCGCCTTCGCCGCGCGGGCGATGCCGATCGCTTCCGCCGGGTAGGTCATGGTGATGCCGGTCACCAGATCGGCCCCGGCCTCGCGAAACGCTTCCGCTTGCATGGCGTGGTAGCGCGCCGCTTCCGCTTCGGTCATGAACGTGGCCGGGTTGTAGCCGTCGCCGCGCGGGCCGATGCAGCCGCTGACCACCACCCGCGTCTTGGTGCGTTCGTGCTCGCGCCGGATCTCGCGCAGCTCGGTGATCGCGCGCCGATTCAGCGCCGCGAACTCCGCGCTGGAGAAGCCCAGCTTCTCGCCCCAATCGGCGCTGGCCCGCCAGGTCGCGCTCTCGAGCACGCAGCCGATGTCGTACTCGGTCGCGACGTCGGTGTAGGCGTGGAAGTACTTCCGCAGCGCCGCCTCTCCGGCGGGGTTCTTCATCAGGTCGATGGCGGCGAAGTACGGCAGCTCGAGCCCTTCGTGGTAGATGAGCGTGGTTTCGATGCCGCCGTCGGTGATGAACAGGTCGTTCGAAAGCTGCGGCAGAGCGTCCCAGTATTTTCCCATGTTTCCCCTCCGATCTCCTGGTGCGGAAAGGTGTGTGCCGGGCCGGTTTCATATCACGCGGCGGGGCGATGGGAGAAGATCCGCGCCCTCCGCGCTCGAAATTGGGTGAACCCGCCGCCCCCTTTACCGGAGCACCGGTTCGGCGAGCGGCCGGTGCATGCGCACGAAGGGGATGGCGACGCCGTTCGGCAGCCGCTCGACCACTTCCTCCCGCGCGGTGAACCCAAAGGCCGTGTAGAGCGGCACACCGGGCAGCGTCGCCACCAGCTCGAGCTGGCGAAAGCCCGCCGCGTACGCCGCTTGGGCGCAGGCCAGCATGATGTGATGGCCGATACCCTGCCGGGCATGCTCCGGGGCGACGAAGAAGGCGCGGATGCGGGCCGCGTCGGTGCGCGGATCGAGCAGCGGATCCTCCGCCTCCTTGTGCTGGTCGCCGCCGTAGAGCGTGCGCCGCCGGCTCCAGCCGCCGCAGCCGCGAATCTCCGCGCCGGATTCCGCGACCAGATAGGTGCCGTCGCGAACCAGCGCCGAGTCGACGCCAAAGACGTAGCGGATGGCGGCCTCGATCTGCTCGGGCGAGTAGAAGCCGGCGCTCAGGGCGCGCGCCGAGCGCGGGATCAGCGCCGCCAGAACGGACACATCGGCGGCGTTGGCTGGCCGAATCGCGACCGCGGTCTTCATCCTGTGATCGCGCCAGCTCAACGGCCGTGCGGTTCCATCAGCTCGAGACGGTTGCCGAACGGATCGCTCACGTAGATGCGTCTGTACCCCTCGAGCGGCTCGTCGTCGATCACATCGATGCCCGCCTGGCGAAGCCTTTGCACCAGCACATCGAGACCTCGCACGAGCAATCCGGGATGGGCCTTGCGCGC
>CAYVUV010000241.1:0-34141 GCA_964455095.1 uncultured Binatia bacterium (SeqCode) | reverse complement strand
CATGGCCGTTGTGGTGATGGCCGGAGTGGTATCCGTATCCGTGTCCGTAGCCGTACCGACCTCCCCCCGCCCATGCTCCGATCGGGCTGAGCAAAACGACCGCTACTACCACAGCGACAAACCACTTCTTCATTGATCCTCCGTGTCCTGCGAGGCGTCCGTGCCTCTACAACGTCTTCAACGGGCGAGACCGAGGAAAGTTGCGCTCCTCCATCGTTGCCTGTCATCGGCCACCTGGCGTTGCGGCGGGGTCGTCGATGCACTATCCGGGCGCACGGCATGCCAAACTTTCGCCATCGGCTGACACGGGCCCAGCAACGCGAGTACGATCGCAGCAACGCCGTCAGTGCCATTCCGCTGCGCGTCTCACCGCGCTTGCAACGGGCAGTGACGGTGCTGCAGGAGGCGCTTCTGCGCGACGGGGGCGATCGCGCCCTGGCGCAACGGGCGGCACAGGCCATCTGCGACGAGGTGTGCGGCGCGCTGCATGTGCCGCCCGCTCAGGTGGTGGTCAAGGGGGTGCGCCCGTCCAACCAGCGCGGCGAACTGCACGGATTGTTCTCCACCGGGCCTCGGCAAGGCCACCGCATCGAGCTCTGGATGCAAACCGCCAAGCTCCGCCGCGTCGTGGCGTTCAAGACCTTCCTGCGCACGCTGGTGCACGAAATCTGTCATCACCTGGACTATGCGCTGCTGCGATTGGGCGATTCCTTTCACACCGACGGCTTCTTCAAGCGCGAGTCCAGCCTCGTGCACCAGCTAGTGAACGTGCCTGGCCCGACGGCGCCTGCGCGCCCGTCGCTGCGGGTCGCGCCGCGCGAATGAGCGGCGCGAGTCGATTTCTCTCGTCGCATCGGCTAGGGTGGTTTCGTGCGGTCGATTGCGGCCGAGGCCTGCGAAACACGGATCGAGGTGACGGACAACCTCGACGAGTTGCTATCCGTTGTCCCGCCGCGCCTTTGCGAGCGGCTCCGCCACATGGACGGCCTGGAGCGCTTGATCGAGATCGTCTGCGATCTTGGTCGCGTGCCCGAGGCGCGCTTTCCCGATTGCGTTCGCGAGCTCGACAGTAGCCCGGTTACGCGTGAGGAGCTGGACTACGTGGCTGCCCGCGTCGGCAGCTTCACCAAGGACAACCGCGCCGGCATCGAGCGCACGTTGCATCGCATTTCGGCGCTGCGCAATCGGTTCGGTGAAATCGTCGGGCTCACGTGCCGGGTCGGTCGGGCCGTGTACGGCACCGTTGACGTCGTGCGCGATGTGGTAGAGGCGGGTGCGAGCGTGTTGCTCGTCGGCCGGCCCGGTGTCGGCAAGACGACGCTCCTGCGCGAAGCGGCACGGGTGCTGGCCGACGATCTCGAAAAGCGAGTCATGATCGTCGACACCTCGAACGAAATCGCCGGCGACGGTGACATCCCGCACCCCGGCATCGGCCGCGCCCGGCGCATGCAGGTGCCGGCGCCCGAGCTGCAGCATGCCGTGATGATCGAGGCGGTGGAGAACCACATGCCTCAGGTCATCGTCATTGACGAAATTGGCACGGAAGCCGAGGCCCTCGCCGCCCGCACCATTGCCGAGCGCGGCGTCCAGCTGATTGCCACCGCCCATGGCAATAGCCTCGAGAATCTGATGGCCAACCCGACGCTTTCCGACCTCATCGGAGGCATTCAGCCCGTCACATTGGGCGACGACGAGGCGCGCCGGCGCGGCTCGCAGAAGACCGTGCTGGAGCGCAAGGCGCCGCCGACGTTCACCGTGGTGGTGGAAATTCGCGACAAGGATCGGTTCGCCGTTCACCACGACGTCGCCGCGGTTGTCGACGCGCTACTGCGGCACCGTTCCGTGGAGCCCGAGATTCGCGTGCGGCGCGCCGACGGCGGCGTCGATGTCGAGACGCCGGCGGTCGCAGCGCCACCGCCGTCTTCGGCCATCGAGGGGACGCTGCGCATCTTTCCTTTCGCCGTCAGCCGCGATCGCGTCGAGCGCGCAATCCGTTTGGGGCATTTTCCTGCCGAAGTGGTCTCGGACGCCCGCTCGGCAGATGTCGTCCTGACGCTGCGCGCAATTGCCAAGAAACAGCCGCGCCGCCTGCGCGAGATGATGGCGCGCAATGCGCGCGTTCAGGCAGTGTCCGCCAACACCACGACCAAAATCGAAGAGGCGATCAACGCCCTGTTCGCCGATGGCCGCGACGGTGGCGAGCTGCATCCCGATCAGGAAGACGCGCTGCGCCAGGCAGAGGAAGCCGTCGTCGAGGTCATCGCGCGCCGACAGCCGGTTGAGCTCGCGCCGCAAGGATCGTACGTGCGCCGGTTGCAGCATCAACTCGCGGACGCGTACGGGCTGCGCTCGCAAAGCGTTGGGCGCGAACCATTTCGCTACGTCGTCATCCGACCACAGACGCTTTAGTCGACGTCAATCAACGCGCGCCACAGTGAAAAATTTTCTTGACACCGAGAGCCGTCTCGGTGCAATGATAACCGAATTTTTCGTCCCTGGAGCGGACAACTTCTTTCGAAAGGCGGGGGCTCACATGACCAAGTCTCAGTTGGTTGAGCGATTGGCGAAGGCGGGGGGAGTGACCAAGAAGCAGGCCGCGGCCCTCATGGAGGGACTGGTGA
Organism: uncultured Binatia bacterium (SeqCode); assembly: GCA_964455095.1. Taxonomy (GTDB): domain Bacteria; phylum Desulfobacterota; class Binatia; order HRBIN30; family CADEER01; genus CAYVUV01. The sequence continues at coordinate 31,520 of CAYVUV010000241.1, read as the reverse complement.
CGACGGTCGTCGGTTCGGTCAAGAAGGGCGATCCGGTCAAGATTCCGGATCTCGGTACGTTTCGCAAGGTACAGAGCAAGGCGCGTATGGGACGCAACCCGCAGACGGGGGAACCGGTCAAGATTCCGGCTCGTAAGAAGGTGCGCTTCACGGTGGCGAAGAGTTTCAAGGAACAGGTGCTGGGCGGCAAGAAGTAACTCGCCGTTTCCCCTCGCCCGAATTCGTGGCGTAGAGGGGGTATGCCCGCCGGTGCGCGCCGACGAGCGATGCGCGCGAGGTGATAAGGCAGCTTTTGATGCGCGGGAAGTATTTTTCATTTGGTTTACGCCACCTGTCCTCTGTAGTGTGGTGGGCAATGCTAAGTTGCGGAGGTGGGGACCTGTATTATGACTGACCGCTCATTTGGTCTTTTTGAACCTGATGCTCTCCTTCCTGCCCAGTTCTATGCGGCTTTTCGCGGCGGATCCGGCGTTCGGGGTGAGAAGCGCCTCATGCTGGCCGTACTCGAGGACGCGCTCGACTGCTTCCAGAAGTATGCGGTAGCGCGCGACGGACACGGACAGCAGCTCTTCGAAGAGGCCTACGCGTGGATCCTCTCGACGGATCGCGGATGGTTCTTCTCCTATGAGAACATTTGCGAGACGTTGGAGATCAACCCCGAATACCTGCGCCGCGGCCTCGAGGTCTGGCGCGATCGGGCCGCGGGGGCCGCGGGGGTTGCGCGGCATGCCCGCCCGGCGACCAAGCCGGAGCAGGCGACGCTGCGCGCGGCTGGCTGACGAAGTCGCAGGGGGCCGCCGGGGCGTGTCAGGAGCGTCCCGGGGTGGTTGCGGAGCGTGATGAGCTCTCCGCAGACTGCGGCAACTCGTCCCCTCTGGTTGCTTGCAACCCGTAGCGCAGTGCGCCGGTGAAAACCGTCGGAATCACGGGTGGAATTGGGTCGGGCAAGACTACCGCCGCCCGGATTCTTGGCGAGCTCGGCGCGCACGTCATTGACGCCGATACGGTCGGTCACGACCTGTACCGCCCGGGCTCGGCGGCGTGGCAGCCGGTAGTCGATTGCTTTGGCCGCACTGTGGTGGCCGATGACGGAACGATCGACCGGCGACGTCTGGGCGCGATTGTGTTCGCCGACCCGGCGCAGCTCAATTGCCTGAATGCGATCATGCACCCGCTGATGCGGGAGGAGATCGGCCGGCGTATCGCCACCCATCGGGCCGCCGGAGCGCGCGAGCCGATTGTGCTCGAGGCGGCGGTGCTGATCGAAGCCAACTGGCTTTCGCTGGTCGAGGAGCTGTGGCTGGTTGTCGCCCGGCCGGAGGTTGTGGTCGAGCGGGTCGCGGCGCAGCGGGGAATTGACCGCGCCGCGATCGCGGTGCGGATCCAAGCTCAGCTCACCGATGCGGAGCGCCGCAGTCACGCGACCGTCGTGATCGACAATAGCGGGTCGGTGGACGATCTGCGCGCGGAGGTACAGCGGCTCTGGCGCGATCGTCTCGCTGCCGCGCGTTGACACCAACCCGCGCCTCTGGCGAGGCGCGGGCGGGGATCGATGACTGCCTAGGCCGCTTGCGGCAGCGCTTTGGCCTTCGCCGCCAGGCGCTGCTTGATGCGCTTGCGCACTTCACCGCGGATCGCGCTTGACGACAGGTGAAACTGCGCGCACACCGCGTCGAGACTGAAGGCGCTCGAATCCGCCTCGTAGGCGAGAAAGTACGCCTCGGCGTCGGCGCGCACCGCCGGACACGTACTGTCCAAATCGGCGAACGCCTGCTCGAGGACGGCGATCATCAACAGTTCCTCGGACATCAGGGTCCGAGAATCGGTTTGCGGCGTCAGAATCCTTCCCTGTACCATTCCACCCTCCAATCAACCGGCAAGCAACCGGCAGGGCGACCTACGCAAGCGCGATGCCAGAACGTCGAGGACGACATCGCGTACCCGTGGCCTGAGGCCGTTCGGACCGACCACGGCGGCAACAGGACAATATTTGCCGCGCCGCGACAAAAAAGTGCGCCGTACGATCCTGTCCACGCCCCGGTGTGTGGCGACGGGCCTTCGCGGGTCACGCTACCAATCGCGGCGGAGGGAATTGTCAACTGGCTGATACTGCAATACTGGTAACCCAATGAGCGATCTCCCGGCTCATTGACCGGGACCGGGCTCGCCGCGGCGGGAACGCGGGATCGAGGAGGGCAGTATGGCTGAGGCGATTGGTCTGAAGGTGGAGGATCCCCGCTTTTGGGATACGGCTGACCTGCGCGGCGAAATCGACCGAATTTTCGACATTTGCCACAGCTGCCGTCTGTGCTTCAAATTTTGCGGTAGTTTCCCGACCCTGTTCGAGATGATCGATGGCAAGACCGATCAGCTGCGACACGACTACCTGGCCGCCCATCCCGAGATCGGCGCCACGGCCGAGCAGCGCCGGCGCGAGGCAGCCGCAGCACCCGCCCCGGTCGAGGAGCACGATCACGGCCTCGAGGTCGGAGTCACCTACGGCGATGAGCTGCCAGAGCTCGCTGCCCATGCCCATGACCTGAAGGAGGGGGAGGTCGACCGGGTCGTCGACCTCTGCTTCCAGTGCAAGCTCTGCTACCCGAACTGCCCGTATACACCGCCACACGAGTTCGCCCTCGACTTTCCCCGACTCCTTTTGCGCTGGAAGGCGCACCGCACGCGCCGCAACGGCGTGCCGTTGAAGACCCGGCTGATGCGCGACACGGCGCTGATCGGCCGCGCCGCCAGCCTTGCTCCCGGGCTGGCAAACTGGGGGCTGCGCAACCCGGCCAATCGGGCGCTGATGGAGAAGACGGTCGGCATTCACCGCGACAAGCTCATGCCGACTTACTATCCCGAGACGTTTCCGCGCTGGTGGTCGCGGCACCGCCCGCACCTGGAAGAGGCACAACCGCCGCGTGAAGGCGTGGCGCCGGTCACGCCGATGAAGGTGGCGCTGTTCTCGACCTGCCTCGTCGACTACAACGACCCCGCCTGCGGTCAGGCCGCCGTCCGCGTCCTCGAGCACAACGGCATCGAAGTCGTGCGCCCGGCGGGACAAGTCTGCTGCGGCATGCCGTTCCTCGATGAGGGCGACCTGGCGACGGCGGCCAAGAACGTTCGCGCCAATGCCGATGTATTCGCCGAGTACGTCGAGCGCGGCTACGCGGTGGTGATTCCATCCCCGAGCTGCAGCCTGATGGTCCGCGAAGAATTCCCGCAGTTGGCGCCGAACGCCCGGGTCGAGGCGCTGGCCCAACACAGCCATGATCTGAACGAATACCTCTACCGCGTCGCGCGCGAAGGGCGCCTCAAACGCGACTTCAAACGCCGCTTCGGCAAGGTGCAGTACCACGTGCCTTGCCATATCCGCGTGCAGAACATCGGCATCCGCGGCCGCGACTTGCTGCGCCTGGTGGCGGACGAAGTCGAGGCGGTGCAGGAATGCTCCGGGCACGACGGCACCTGGAGCATGCAAGTGGAGCATTTCGAGGAGTCGCTGCGTTGGGGGCAGAAGGCGTTCGACGGCATGCGGGCCGATGCGGGCGAAGCCTGCGCGCTGGCGTGCACCGACTGCCGCCTGGCGTCGCTCCACATCCGGCAAGGGGCGAAACGCGAGACCGTGCATCCGGTCATGGCGCTCGCCCACGCGTACGGATTCGACACCGGTGCCGAGACACCGCTGGAGAGCAAAGCGGTCTAGCGCCTTCGCGCCGGTCGTTCCGGGAGCAGCCAGTCGGCGTGGCGCCAGGTGCGCGGCTGCGCGGCGAGGTCCACCTTCGGATCCACCAGCCGTTCGTACGGCGCGCCGTTCAGGGAGCACAACCAGTCGACCGTGATGACCGGGTCGATTCCCTGTGCGCGCAGCCGATCGCGGTGGTGGTGGACATACTGCAAGAGAATGTCGGGGAAGGTTTCCAGCTTCCTGATCTGGCGCGGGAATAGATCCGCCTTCGGGTCGATGTCCCAACGCCGGCCGCTGGCGGGGTCGAAGACGTGGATCGCGATGATCGAGTCCTTCTTGCGCAGCTTCATGTGCCACGCGAAACGGTGACCTTCCTCGGTCCACCCCACCGATCCAGGGAAGAGCCAGTGGCGGAACGGGAACACGAGCTGCCACACGACGTAGAGATGCAGCGCGGCGATGAGCAGTGCCTCGCGCCGGCCATGCGCAGGCCGATCGACGACGGCCGGCGGAGGCAGCGAGCGACCGGTCAGGCGCCGCCACGCGCGCCGCGGCCAGTCGGGCGCGAAGAAGATCGTGATCGCGCCGGTCATCAGATACGAAAAGATCCCGATGTGAAGGAACAGCTCGTTCAGGGTGTGGAAGACGGTGGCACAGGCAAACCCGATCCAGACGGTGCGCCGAAAACACAGCAGCAGCGGCACCGTCGCGTCGACGAGGATGCCTCCGTAGGCGATGCCGTACGCCAACACGGCGGGCGGAAAGTGTGCGGCGATCGCCGGCACGTCGGGCCCGCGGGCCACCAGCTCCGAGTACATCGGCTCGCCGGAGAGCCAGTCGGGGTTGAGCTTGGCAATGGCGCCGTAGAAGTACACGACGAAGAGCTGGAAGCGCAGGATCAGGACCGCCCAGCGCGGTACGGTCGCCGGGTTCGACGGCGTGCGCCAGCGTGCGAACGAGAACTCGCGCTGGGCCGGAATACAAATGAGCAGGAAGGCGAGGAGGGAGATCAGGTAATAGTGGTTCATGTAGACCGACTGCTCGAGCAGGAAGACGTAGCTGTAGGCCACGAAGAGCAGGACGGCCGCGCTGCGGTACGCAATGCCGAACGCCAGCGCGACCGCGGCGAGAGCGATCACCGCGAAGTGCACGTACATCCACTGGCCCGGCCAGGGTCGCACCCAGCCGAAGTACAGGTAGGTGAAATGGATCTGCGGGGCGATGTAGTACTCGTCGATCCACCCGCTGGTCATGTACCGCAGGGCGTCCCACGCCACCATCAGGCCGAAGACGATGCGGAACGCCGCCACCGACGCCGCGTCGACCGGCGCCTGCAGATAGTCACTCCAGCGGCGCAGCCTTGCCTCCATGTCGCGCCGCGTAGCGCGGCGGGCGGGCGCTGTCCAGCGCCTCGGGATGTCCCGATGGGTTACCAAGACGCGTCCGTTCCCTTATGGTGATGAGCCTGTGAGGGTTCTTTCGGATCGACGCGCCGCCGCGCGGCAAACCCGCCGAGTAGGGCGAGTGGCAGCATTGTTGGCGCTGGTCTCGCTGCTGGTACCGCCAGCGGGCGCCTGTACCGGAGACTGCTCAGCCAACGGAGCCGTCGCCATCGACGAGCTGCTGATCGGCGTCAACATCAGCCTCGGGCGCGCGCCCCTGGCGCTGTGCGATCGGTTCGATCGCGACACGAGCGGGACCGTCACCGTCGACGAGCTGGTCGAAGCGGTCGGGTTCGCCCTGGCAGGATGCGACGCGCCGACGACGGTGCCGACTCCGACTCCCACTCCCACGGCCACACGGAGTCCCAATCGCCCTCCGCAACTGCCCGCGCCGAGCGTCTACCCCGCCTACCCCGGCAACCCGATCCGGTTCGCCATCGCGGCCATCGATCCCGACGGTGACGCCGTGCGCTGCACGTCACCAGACCTGCCGGACGGTGCGGCGCTCGATGAGGTCAGCCGCGTTTTCACCTGGACGCCAGGTGAGGATGAGCTCGGACCGTTCTACGTTCCCTACGCCTGCCGCGACACGGCCGAACCACCCGGCGCCGCCGCCGGGCAGCTCGTCTTTCAGGTAACGCCCCTCGACGCCTGCCAGATCCCCGCCTGCGATCCGGCGACGGGCTGCCAGAGCTCGGCGCCGCCTCTCACCGAGCCCTGTTGCACCGGAGACCCCGAACGGGTGGCTTTGCCGGCGGTCGGATGTCCCGAGGGCTTGCGTCTGTCGCTGGGGCGCAACCCCCTGGGGTTCGGCCGCATGCAGAGTTGCGATCTCTACAAGGTCACAAACTTCGCGCAGTCGCGTGCGGTGGCGCGCTTCAACGTCGAAACGCGCTGCCTGAACCCGGACAATCGCGTGACGATTCGCGCTCGCATGCAGACGAGGGAGCGCCCGGTGGTCTTCGACCAACAGGTGCGGACGTTCCTCAACTTCCCTCCTGGGGACCGTACAACGGGTCGCGTGGCCTTGGAGTTCGAGATCGGAAATCGCCCGTACAACGACATGCAGGACGCCGAAGCCAACCTGGTCGTGTCGGTCACGGATCAAGACGACGTCACCGTGACGGAGTCCCTGCGGCTGCGGCTGACGTTCACGGAGATTCCCGACCTGCCCGACCCGACCCGCACCGCCACCCCGACGTCGACTCCGACGCGGCCGCAGTGAGCCGCGCGGTGTCGCAAGTCAGATCCCGCTAGACGCAGTCGCCGTCACACCCGTCGCCGTCGAGCTGGTTGCCGTCATCGCAGGTCTCGCCCGGTTCGACGATGAAGTTGCCGCACACGGCAGCGGGGCAAAGGAACGTGTCCTGGATGTAGAACTGCGCGCCGAGGCAATCGGCACGCGCGCCGATGCCATCGAGAAAGGCCGGCGCGTCGCGCTGGTAGATCGAGCGGAATCGTTCGCTGGAGCATGCCGCAGTGAGGCGATCGGCGAGTTTCGATCGCGCCTGCGCAATGCGTTGCCCGGTCAGATCGAGCAGCGCGGTCTTGCTCGCCAGCGACATGGCGATGCCCGCCATGCGGTCCATGACCTGGCGGCGGACGCGAAAGATGAACGCCGTGAGCTGGCTGGTGGCCCGCGCCGCCTGGCGCACGCACTCGGCCGTTGCACTGTCCGCCGGCGCGCTGGCACCAGGAGGGCCGAACACGGCGGAGGTCGCGGCATCGTCCCAGGCGCGGCAGAAGTCGATCAGGTCGGTTTGGAGGTCGAAGAGGCCCAGATACGACAAATCACCCGCCTGCCGTTCGGTGCAGCGCGCGTCGATCTGGTCCAGTGCGTCGAGGCGCGCCGCGGTGACCGCGCGCGCGGTCGCGACCGCATCGCACACGGCGCCGTCCAGCGGGGCGGCCAAGCAGGCGCTGCGCGCCGCCCACGTCCGCGCCCCACACTCGGCCGCCGCGTGCCCAATGGTCTGTTGGCACTGCGCAGGGCCGGGTTCGAATGCGCCCCACTGCTCGAGCGACTGCCTTCCGCCGTGCGCCCGAGCACTGGCGGCGAGGGCGAGCAGCAGCAATGCGCAGCCCAGCCCGGCTCCGCGGCGCGGACAACGGCAGCGCAATGGCACCCGAGCGCGAGCCATCTTCATCGGCGGGCGTGGTACACGGACGGCTACGTTAGTGACCGGCGCCGGGCGGGGCAAGGTGGTGGGAGTTCGCCGCTACGGGCCTTGCTCGCTCCGCCAAGCGCCTTGATTCACCGGTGGCGATTCCTTAAACACTGTTGGGTGCTGCGACGGTGTCGAGCCACTCGGGAATGCCCTGGGCTACGGCGGATGCCGACTGCAGTCGCTCCGGTGGACCCGCAGCTTCGAGCTGTTCCGCAACAGGGTGTTCCGCAGCCACCGCGCAGGAGGGGAATCGCCTGATGTTCCGGAAGAAGACGATGAGGCTGACCTGGGGCCAGGGCGCCATCGCGCTGCTGTTCGTGGCGATGACGGCGAGCCTCGGATCACCCGCGGCGGCCTGCACCGGCGACTGTAACGGAAACGAGAGCGTCAGCATCGACGAGTTGGTGCGCGGAGTAAACGCCGCGCTGGGAACCCTTCCCGTGTCGCAATGCGCGGCTCTCGATCAGAGCGGTGACGGTGGTGTCACCATCGACGAAGTGGTCGGGGCCGTGAGCGCGGCGATCAACGGCTGTCCGCGTCCGGAGATCAACACTGTCGCGGGCACGGGCATCGCCGGCCTCAATGAAGACGGCCTGCCGCCGATCGAGTCGCATCTCTATCTGCCCCAGGACATTACCGTCGGACCGGACGGCAACCTGTACATCGTCGACTGGAACAACCACCGCATCCGCCGCGTCGTCGATGACGTGGTCGAGACCATCGCCGGGACCGGCGAGCTCGGCGATGGCAAGGACGGCATCGCGATCTACACTCAGTTCAATCACCCGACCAATGTCTGCTTCGACGCCCAGGGGCGGATGATCATTGCCGCGTGGCACAACAGCCTCGTCAAGCGCCTCGACTTCACCACCGGCTACGTCGAGAACCTCGCTGGTACCGGCGCCCGCGCCTTCGGCGGCGACGAAGGGCCGGGCAACGCGGCGCGCCTGGATCTGCCCAGCTCGGTGGCGGTCGACAGCATCGGCAACATCGTCATCTCCGACCAGGCCAACTTCCGCCTGCGCATGCTCGAGCCCAACGGCACCATCCATACGGTCTGCGGCACCGGTGTGCCGGGCTACGGTGGCGATGGCGGACCGGCGCTGGAGGCGCAGCTCAACGCGCCCAAGGGCCAGTCAGCTCCGCCGGCCAGTCGCATCGATATCGACAATCGCGATCGGATCTACATCGCGGATACGGGCAATCATTGCATCCGCCGCATCGACCCGGGCGATCATTCGATCGAGACAATTGCCGGCACTCCCGGTCAGGCGGGGTACAGCGGCGATGGCGGCCCGGCTACCGAGGCGAAGCTCAACACGCCGAGCGACGTCGCCGTCGCGCCGAACGGCACGGTGTACATTGCCGACACGATGAACCACGTCGTACGCGTCGTGCGCCCCGACGGAACCATCCACACCCTGGCCGGCACCGGGGAGCGCGGCTTTGCCGGCGACGGCGGTCCGGCCGATGAAGCCGAGCTCGACCGCCCCTACGGCGTCGGACTGGCGCCCAACGGCACGGTGTACGTCGCCGATACCCACAATCAGCGCATTCGCAAGATCACCGGCTTCTCCGGCGGGGCGGTGCCGACACCGCGCCCGACGCCGCCGCCCGAGATCATCCCGTGCACGGACGAGGTGGGCAGCATTTGCACCTACGTGGGCACCGGTCAGACCGGCTTTTCCGGCGACGGGAACGATCGCTTGGAGACGGTCCTGTACTGGCCGTTCGACATCGAGTTCACCAGCCGCGGGCGCCGCGTACTGCTCGATTGGAACAACCACAAGATTCGCGAGATCCGCGGCGATGAAACCGTCGTCACCATCGTCGGCACCGATTTCGTCGGCGATGGGCCGGCCGATCTGAGCGATCTCACCGCTGAGGGGGCGCCGCCGCTCACCGTCGATCTCAATCACCCCACCGATATCCAGGAGCTGTCGAACGGCGACTTGATCTTCATGGCCTGGCACAACCACAAGATCCGCACCATCGACGTGGAGACCGGTCGCGTCCGCGTGCTCCTCGGCCGCGGTGCCGGCAGGACGGGCGAAGACACCATCGCCGATGCCACGCTGGTCAACCAGCCGCCGCACGGGGTGCTCGATCACGACGGCAACCTGTTCTTCATCGACCAGCGCAATCAGCGTATTCGCGTCATCTACCGCTTCGACCAGGAGCGCAAGAACGCCATCGTCCACACCGTGGTCGGCAATCCGGGCGACCCGGTCACGCCGGGCTTCAACGGCGACGGCGCCGCGCTGGAAACGAAGTTGAGCTTTCCGACCGGCGGCAATCCGGAACCGTCCGGCGGCCTGACCCTCGATGCCAACGGCGTGCTGTACTTCTCCGACACGAACAACCACCGCATCCGCAAAGTCGTGTTCACCAACGCCACCTTCACCGAGGGACAGGTCACGACCGTCGCCGGTACGGTGGGCGAAGACGGCAAGCCCGTCGCCGGTTACGGTGGTGACGGCGGTCCGGCCACCGAGGCAAAGCTCAACTTCCCACAAGATCTCGAGATCGGCCCCGACGGCAACCTCTACTTCGCCGATACCAACAACCACCGCGTCCGCCGTATCGATCTGACGACGAACACCATCGACACCGTCGCCGGCACGGGCGAGAGGGGCTACGGCGGCGACGGCGGTCCGGCCGCCGCTGCCCGGTTGAGCCGGCCGTTTGGCGTCGCCTTCGACGCCAACGGCGATTTGTACATTTCAGACACGTTCAACAGCCGCATTCGCAAAGTGAAGCTCACCCAATAGAAAGTTGGCGCCGGGTTCCGTGTTCAGAAGCGAGATGTTCCGGCGCGAGAACGGGCCTGTGACGGTCGCGGCGCTCGTGCTGGCCGCGATGCTCTTCGCACAGCCCGCCGGCGCGTTGTGTCCCGGCGATTGCGACGAAAGTCACGCGGTCGACGTCGCGGAGCTGGTGCGCGGCGTCAACGTGGCGCTCGGCAGCCAACCACTGTCGTCGTGTCGGGCCGTGGATCGCAGCGGCGATCAACACGTGACCGTCGACGAGCTCGTGGGGGCAGTGCACGCGGCGCTCGACGGTTGCCCGGCCGAACCGATCTTTCCCGCCGACTACCGCAGCGACTTCATCGAAGTGCGCGAGTGTCGCTTCAGCATCGAGCACGGTGGCGTCAGTGTCCGCGTGCTCGCCAATCCGATCGCCGCGCAGGCGTACCTCGACGATGCCAATCCGCTGCCGCTCGGCAGCATCGTCCTCAAGGAAGAGTACGATGCGCCCGACTGCAACAATGACCGGGACCTGGTGCGTTGGCGGGTGATGCGCAAGGAGGCGCCGGGGTTCGATGCGGAAGACGGCGACTGGAACTGGCAGTGGGTCGAACACGACCGGCGCGTGCTGCTCGACGACAAGACCACCTGCATCGGCTGCCACGCCGTCAAGGAGTGCCTGGCGCGCGACTACATGTGCACGGTGCCCGGCGAGCGCGGCAAGCTGCGCACGGTGCTGCGCGATCTTCCCGGGGCGTTGTTGTCCGTCGCCGGGACGTCGACGACGGACGTCTACGTCGTCGGGGCGGATGCGGGCGATGGCGCGGGTCCGCAGGTGTTGCACTACGACGGGGGCAGTTGGCAGCGCCTGGCGACGCATGCGACGGGCAGCCTGTGGTGGATCAGCGTCACCCCGATCGACGGCTCCTTCTATATGGTGGGCGAGGGCGGCCTGATCCTGCGCTACGACCTCGCCACGCGCACGTTCACGCGCTACGTGACGCCGGGCGACGCGCTGCTCTTCGGGATCTGGGGCGCCAGCGCCGAGGCGTTGTGGGCCGTTGGCGACAACAATCTCGGCGACGCGGTGCTGTGGCGCTTCGACGGCTCGGTGTGGACCGATGCGACCGCGGATTTGCCCGAGGCGACCCCGGCGCTCAGCAAGGTGTGGGGGCGCAGTGCCAGCGAGGTCTATGCCGTCGGCCAGCAAGGTACCGTCCTGCGCTTCGACGGAAAAACATGGTCCAACGCCTCGACCCCGCCGTCGAGCGAGCGCCCGCTATTTACCGTGCACGGCAACGACAGTTTGCTGGTCGCCACGGGCGGCTTTCTCAGCGGCGCGATCCTCGAGAGCGATACAGGGTTGGTGTTTACCGACGAGACGCCGACCGGCCTGACCCAGATGAACGGCGTGTTCGTGCCGCCCGACTCCGTGGCCGTGGCGGTGGGGCGCGAACGCTCGGTGGCCTTGCGCGGCGAGTTCGGTTGGGAACTGCGCGATTCGTCAGAGGGGGATTTTCGCGACTATCACGCGACGTGGATCGACCCGGAAGGCGGCATCTGGGCGGTCGGCGGCGACCTCAGCACCATCCTGAGCGACGGTGTGTTGGCCTACGGCGGCAGCCGCGCGGTCGCCAGTACCATCACGGCGGGTGAAGCCTGTCCGCCCGGCACCACCGGCGGCGCTGCGACGGTGAGCTTCGCGCGCGATGTGGTGCCGCTGTTCACCAGCGCCGGCTGTTTGGATTCGACCTGCCATGGCGGGTTGTTCCCGTCCTCCGACTACGACCTGCAGACGTACCGCGTCGGCTTCGCGCCCGGCGATCAGGCGCAGAGCCTCGGGATCTGCCCCATCGTGCCGGGTGATCCCGACGCCAGCTATCTCATCGAGAAGGTCAGCGGCGAAGGTCGTTTCGGTACGCAGATGCCCAATGGGCGCGAGGCGTTGACCGAGACGCAGGTCGAGCTGCTGAAGACCTGGGTCCGCGAAGGGGCGCAGAGCAACTAGCCCGGGGGGGCCGCCCCGTGGCCGAAGTGGCCGCGAGCATTCCTGTGAGACCGTTGACCCGTCATCTGCGCTGCGCCGCATTGCTGCTGAGCATTCCGCTCGCGGCGGGGTGCGCAGGCGACGGTACCTCGCCGCCGCCGGCGAGCAGTCCGACTGCTGTGACCGACACGGCGAGCCCGACGCCCACCGCCACGCGCACTGCGACCACTTTCCCGACGCCGAGCGCGAGCCCGACACCCAGCGCGAGCCCGACGCCGAGCGCAACGCCAACGGTGCAGCCGAGCGCGACACCGACGCAAATCGCGACCGCCGTGGCGACGGCGCGGGCGACCGCGACCGCACTGCCCGACTGCGAGGTGGTCGGCGTCATCTGCACCGTCGCCGGCACCGGCATGTCGATCTTCGACGGCGACGGCCGCCCGGCACTGCAGACTTCATTCTACTTTCCCATCGACGTCACCTTCGATCGCCTCGGCCGCCCGCTCATACTCGATTGGAACAACCTGCGCCTGCGCCGTCTCAACTCCGACGGCACGATCGAGACGATCATGGGGCGCGACTTCGAGGATTTCCCCACCGACGGAGCGCTGGCGGTCGATACGCCGCTGCATCACGCCAGCGATGTTGAGTTCGACGCCGATTGGAACCTGTACGTCGCCGGGGACCACGTCCCGGTGGTCTTTCGCGTCGGCACCGACGACCGCGTGTTCACCGTTGCCGGCAGCGCGGACTACGGCTACGACGGCGACGGGGGCCCGGCCCGGCAGGCGAAGCTGAGCACTCCCTTTGGCGTGTTGCCCGATGCCACCGGCGGATTTTACATCAGCGACGTCGATGCCAACGTCGTCCGCTTCGTCGACGCCGCCGGCATCATCCACACCGTTGCCGGCACCGGCGAGCTCGGCTACGCGGGCGATGGCGGTCCCGGCACCGCGGCGCTGGTCGCGGGGCCGGCGCGGCTGCAGTTCGGACCCGACGGCGCGCTCTACTTCTGCGAGACGAAGAACCACGTCGTCCGCCGCCTCGCTCCCGACGGGATGATCTCCACGGTTGCCGGGACGGGGCAGCGCGGCTACGCGGGCGACGGCGGCCCCGCCGCGCTCGCGCAGCTCGACACCCCGTACGACCTGCGGTTTGCACCGAATGGCGATCTCTACGTCGCCGACGCGAACAACCACGCCATCCGCCGTATCGACGGCAGCGGCACGATCACCACCGTCGTCGGTACGGGCACCGCCGGCTTCACCGGCGACGGCGGCGCGGCCGTCGCCGCCCGCCTCAGGCGGCCGTCGGGTGTGGTCTTCGACGCCGAGGGCTCGATGTGGATCGCCGATACGTCCAACCACCGGGTGCGGCGCGTGTGGCGGTTCCTCACCCGGCCGTAGGGTCGTCACACTCGATTTCAGCCCGGTCCCGGCTGGTCCTGGGTAGCGCCAATTCGCAGCCCGAGTGGGCCGCGTGGGACTTCGACTTCAAGTCGCTCGCCATTGCGAATGACGCTGAGCCGGACGTTCTCGCCCAGCGTGCCGGTGCGCGTCTCGCCGACCAACTCATCGGGAGTGAAGATGCGCGTCTCGCCGTAACGCACGATCATGTCGCCGGACTGCAACCCCGCTTGCTCAGCCGGCGACTGCGCCATCACGTCGTCGATCCGGACGCGGTTCGGCTGCCCGAGGGCAAAGAGGTAGCGATCGTACGCCTCGTCGCCGACTTCGTCGCGGACGGAGGTCCGTTGGGCTTCGATGGCGGCCATCTCGGCGGCGAAGCGCGGCGAGTCGAGCCATTGCTCCCGCGTCGCCTGGTCGCGCAGGTGCATCTCGGCCATCGCCAGCTCGTCGCCGCGTCGTTTGATGTCGGCCGCGGCGGTGGCATCCAGCCCGGCGAACGTCAGCGCGCGCTCCATGTCGCTCTTGCTGTAGTCAACGGCCGGCGCCGGCGTTTCGGGCGCGCTCGACGACGCCCGCGAGGGGGCGGGGTCCGTCAGCGCTTCATCGGCGCCGCTCTCCCGCGCCGCGAGTTGCAACGCGAGCGCATTGATTTGCCCCTGCAGGCGCTGGCGTTCGGCTGCCGCCTCGGCGACCCGGGCTTCGAGGAGCTGCAGGCGCTGCTCGAGGGCGCTCTGGTGCTCGGCGGGTCCGAGGTGATCGCCCATGGCTCGGCCGGGGTGGGGCGGGGGAAATGCGGGCGCGACCGCAATGTGCGATCGCACGTTGCGGTGCTCGGGTTGTATTGACCGGCTGGGAGTTCGCCGCGCAATTGCGAAGCTGGCTGCCGCGGCTCCGAGCGCCACGAGCAGCGTTCCAAGCATGACTGTGCGTACCGTTGGCGACATGTTCCTTACCGTTGGTTGAGCCAGCCGATTGTCGCTGACGGGCGCCACTCGTGCAACGCCACGCCAGCAGGCTTCGACGCCGCCCTTCCATCCATCGAGACAGCCACTGCTTTCTTGTTCCAAGCTCGGTTGCCAAAGGCTTTCTTCCTTGACTTTACGTCGTCCGACGCTGTACGCCGGAAGAGGCAAACTGAAAAATGGGGGGGACGGCAATCAGGGCGTGGTGGGCTCACCGGACGGCTAACGCCTTCGGGACAACACTCACCAAGAACTGCCGAAGCGGCAAGTACCGCGGCAATGCCAGCCTCAGCCACTTTTCGTGGCGCGACTTTTTTCGAACCACCGCGAATAACGAAGTTGTTCGACTGACTGAGAAGGGAGACCTCGTATGGATGCGAGGGCCGGGCGGAGTTGGCAAGATGAGTCGGGTGACGAACGGGACGGCAACCATGCCGCTCGGCGCGGTGGAACGGTGGTAACGGCGCGGTCACGGCGAAGCCGTGTGGTATCGGCGCTGACCGGTGCAGCTCTGGTAGCGGTTGCGTTCGGCGGCTTCACGCCGCGGGCGACCGCGCAGCTTTCGACGGACGACGTGCGCTGCATCGCGACGTTCAACAAGAGCCTCCGCAGCGTGGCGAAGACCCATGCGCGAATCGTCAGGAAGTGTCTGTCGAGTTTCGCCGCCGGGCGCCTGACGGGATCCACTCCCGAGGAGTGCATCGCTGCGGATCCGGGCGGGAAGTTGGCCGATACGGTCGCCAAAGCAACGACCAAGGTCGACCAACAGTGCTCCGCCGGCCTGCCGGGATTCGGCGCGACCCAGATAGACCTCGCCCTCGTCCGCGCCGTGCTGGCGCAGTACGACCTCATGCACACCACGATCGGTCCCGACCTCAACGTCAACCTCATCACCAACGGGGTCGACGCGGCGTGCCAGGCCAAGGCCGGCGGGGCGCTGCTCAAGTGCGAAGACGCGCGCTTGCGCGAATACGTCAAGTGCCAGAATCGCGGCATGAAGTCCGGTCAGATCGTCGACGGCGCCAGCCTCGCGGCAACGTGTCTGGGCACCGGCAATGGCCAGCAGCCGGACGACGCCGGCGGAATTGCGCTCAAGTGCGGAAGCAAGGTCGCGGATACGGTCTTGGGACAGTGCGACAACACCAATCTGGCGCTGGCGTTCGCGCCGTGCAATCCGCTCGACGCGGCGACGTTGTCGAGCTGCCTGACACGGCAATCGGCCTGCCAGCTCTGCCGACTGCTCAACGACGTCGGCGGCGTGGTGCGTGACTGCGACGCGTTCGACGACGGAAACGACACCAACGGCAGCTGTGTTGCCGAATGCGGTGACTCGCATCTACAGATCGAGGAAGCGTGCGACGACTCCAACCAGGCCAACAACGACGGGTGCTCGGATCAGTGTACGGTCGAAGGCGGCTGGACCTGCACCGGTGAGCCGAGCGTCTGCACGTTGAATTGCGGCAACGGCACTCTCGAAGCGGGCGAGTCCTGCGACGACGACGACACCGACGACGGCGACGGGTGTACCCACCTCTGCGAAGTCGAAAACGGATACACGTGCACGGGCGAACCGAGCGTGTGCACGCCCAACTGCGGCAATGGGTCGCTCGACGCGGGCGAAGCCTGCGACGACGACGACGCCGACAATGGCGACGGGTGCTCGAGCACCTGCCAGGTGGAGCCCGGGTACAACTGTGCGGGGGAGCCCAGCGTCTGCACCTTCGTGTGCGGCAACGGCACCTTCCAGAGTGGCGAAACCTGCGACGACGGCGATGCCGCGGGCGGCGATGGGTGCAGCGCGATATGTAAGATCGAACCGGGCTGGATATGCTCCGGCGCCCCCAGCCTCTGTTCGCCAATCTGTGGCGACGGATTGATCCGCGGTCCCGAGGCCTGCGACGACGGCGACGCGACGAGCGGCGACGGCTGCACGTTTGCGTGTCAGGTCGAGCCCGGCTTTCAGTGCACGGGAGTGCCGAGCACCTGCACGGCGATCTGCGGCGATGGCTTTCTGCGCGGCTTCGAGACCTGCGACGACCACAACACGATGAGCGGCGACGGCTGCTCGGGCAACCTGTGCTTGCGCGAAGCGAACTTCGCCTGCCTGGGCCAGCCCAGCGTGTGCATTTTCGAGTGTGGCGACGGCAATCTGGACGGGCTCGAGCAATGCGACGACGGCAACAATACCAACGGTGACGGTTGCGCGGGCAACTGCACACCCGAGCCGGGATATGCCTGTGCCGGCCAGCCGAGCCTCTGTTTCCCCACCTGCGGCAACGGCACGCTCGACGGCGGTGAGGAATGCGACGACGGCGATGCCACCAACGGCGATGGCTGTACCGCCAGTTGCCGCACCGAGTCGGGATGGCTCTGCCCCACGCCGGGCCTTTCCTGCCAGAAGTTTGACGTGTTCATCGATTCCCCGGCGCACGGCATCTTCACCACCGCCAGCTCGATACTGGTCACCGGCCACTACACGACGTTGGTGGCTGGCGAGGTGTCGGTGAAGGTCAACGGCGTGCCCGCCAGCTCGGTGAACACCACACTGCGCACGTTCTCGCACACGGTCGCCCTGAGTCAGGCGCAGGTCTTCAATCCGATCCTCGTGACGGTGACGCATACGCCCAGCGGCGACGACGTGCGCGACCGGGTCGTGGTGATCGCCGGCCAATCGGTGGCCGACGGCGATTTCTCGCCGCAAAGCGTCGCCATGCGGTTGAACGACACCGGCCTTGATTCGATCGAACCGCTGGTGGCAACCCTCGCCACCGGTCAGCTCAACATCGGAGATCTCATCCCAGCCGGAACGGTCATCACGGATTCGTGCTTCATCGATACGTTCCTCGGTTGCCTGGGCAGCGCCCGGGTGACGATCGCGAACCCGCCGCCGTCGTACGGCAGTCTCAACCTGCTGATGGATTCTCAGGTCAACTCGGTCTACGGCGACATCGGCATCTTCAACCTGCGCCTCGACGTCAACATCGCGGGCAGTGGGTTGGTGCCGAATTGCGGGCTCCGATTGACCGCGAACGCGATGCATCTGACGGGCAATTACGCGCTCGAACCGCTGCCCTCCGACCTCTCGAGCGTCGACGTCAACCTGGTCACCAACCCGATCGGCGTCTCGTTCGCCGGCTTCAACCGGACCTTTACCTCGGGTCTCTGCGACGCGCCGATCATCGGCGACATCATCCAGGCCCTGCTACCGGACGTCGAGGCGCTGGCGGTCAATGGCATCAAGGGATTTCTCAGCGATCCCGATGGCGCCGGGGTGCAGGACAGTCCGATTGCCGCCGCGATCCAGTCGGTGCTCGGCGGGATTTCGATCACCGGTCCGGTCGGCGCCGGCCTGGGGCTGATGCTCGAAACGCCGCTGTTCGCGGTGACCGAGGACAACTCCGGCGTCACGCTGGGCTCGAACTCACGGTTCTACGTCAGCGTGGGGAGTGGACCCGGTCAGTGCATTCCGCCGCCGGGCGCGCCCGATTTCACGCGCTCGTACTCGAAATCGGATGCGTTCCCGGTCTTTGGGGCAACGACCCCCGTGGCACACGTGCCGTACGGGCTCGGCATCAACATTTCGAGCGCCGGGTTCAACCAGCTGCTGAAGGGCCAGACCGAGTGCGGGCTGATGCGCTCGTCGCTCACGACCATCGACCTCGACGGCGCCGGCCCCGTGCCGCCGCTGGCCATCAATTCGACCCTGCTCTCGGCCTTGATCCCCGAGTTTGGCCAGCTGCCGCCGAACACGCCGCTGCGTATCGACATCGCGCCGACCCTGGCGCCGATCACGACGGGGAACGCCGGACCACACGGCGAGCTGACCGAGCTCAAGATCTCCCACATTGCGTTGGACGTGGTGGAGCCAGGTCCAGAAACCGTGTGGCTCAGCGGAGCGCTCGACGCGCGTCTCGGGATGAACCTGGCCTTCCTGCCGGATGGCTCGGGCTTGGCGATCACGATCTCTACGCCCGATCCGGGCGATCTGACGGTCGCCATCATCGGCAACCCGCTGGGTGCCAACCCATCCCAGGTGGAAACGGTCTTGCCGAGCGTGATTCAGCCGCTGATTCCGTCCCTGGCCGGCGCGCTCTCCGGCTTCCCGCTGCCCGAGTTCTTCGGCCTGAGCCTGCAGGGCGTCGAGGTGTCGCGCACCGGTCAATTCATGGGTCTGTACGCAAACCTGGCGCCGGTTCCGTGATGCGATGGGTTTGAATTCGATTCTGATCAACACATGCCGACGGTGAAGGAGCAACGATGAGCGAGAAGAAGAATGGGCTGCCCTCATTGCGGAAGAAGCCACTTGATTTCTTGAGCCCGGACGAGGCTCGCCAGGCGGTCAAGCCGGTCGCGGCGCTCGACGCGTCCGAGGCGGCGCAGGCCCTGCGCACCGAGCCGAACAGCGAGAAGATGCTGTTGGCTCAGCATATGTCGCACGCCTCGCACGGCTCGCACGGCAGCCATGGCTCGCACGGCAGCCATGGCTCGCATGGCAGCCACGGCTCGCATGGCAGTCACGGCAGCCACGGCAGCCACGGCTCGCACGGCAGTCACGGCAGCCACGGTTCATGGTGAGAATTGTGGTGCACACCGCACCGAGCGCTAACGGGGAGGCATCATGGCGTTAGTACGGCCACCGAGTTCAAAATCAGCCGCGGGCACCATGGCGGTGCGCGTCGCAGCGCACGCGATGCGCGGCGCCAGGCAAAGTTGGGTGATGAAGAGCGTGGCAACCGTCGGAGTACTGGCGCTGCTAGGCCTTCCCTCCAGCGTTTCTGCGCTCACCATCAGCGGCGGGCCGGTGTACTCCTTGCCGGGCGGCGGTAGTTGCAGCATCAGCGGCATTGCCACCAACACCGGCGGGGCCACGGTTTCGTGTACGGGGGTCAACCTCGGCGCCCACACGAAGGTGTACTTCGGCGTCAAGAACGACACCAACGTGACCGGAAACACCATGACCGGCAGCGCGCCGGGCGCGGGGTCCGCGGCCGTGTTCCGCTATTTGACCAATACCGGATCGTCGGTCACGTACTCGAGCACCACGACCGTCCCTGACGCCATCAACGGCACGCAGGCCGTGAACAACCGCCTGATCCTCACGCTGATCTCGGGCTCGGCATCGATGGCTGCCACCTCGGGCACCCCCGCGAACAACACGCGCGGCGACATCGAACGGCTGTTTCAGATCACGAGCGGCAGCAGTTTCTCGGTGCGCGTCGACGTGCAGGCCAACGACCCGATCTTTCCGTCTTTTGGCTACGCGAACCCCACCGTCTACGACCCGACGCAGACGCCGTTGCCCGGCGGCGGGGAGATCAGCAAGGTCGATCTGGGCTTCTATTTCTCGGACTGCGGCGACGGGGTCGAGGACAGTCCAGAGCAGTGCGACCTGGGTGGCGCCAACGGCTCCCCCACCTCTTGCTGCACCGCGACCTGTACGTACCGTCCCAACGGCGAGGTGTGTCGCCCCGGCGCGGGGGCGCCGTGCGATGCCAGCGAAACGTGCACGGGTTTGAGCTCGGCCTGCCCGTTCGACGATGCGCCGCTCAACACCGCGGTCGTCTGCCGCCCGGGCTCGGGCGACGTTTGCGACGCTAACGAGCTCTGTACCGGGACACCTGGACAGGGATGCCCGGTGGACGATGCGCCCGGGAATATGGGGATGACCTGCCGTGCCAGCACGACGGGTGACATCTGTGACGAGGACGAGGTCTGCACGGGCGTTGCCGGCGAGACATGCCCGCTCGACGATGCGCCGGGCAAGTTGAACGTGGTCTGCCGCACCGGTTCGGGTGACATCTGCGATCCGGATGAACGGTGTGTCGGCAATCCCGGCCAGCCCTGTCCGCCCGATGTGGTGGCCAATCCCAGCACGGTCTGTCGGACCGGCTCGGGTGACAGCTGCGACCCGAGCGAGTTCTGCACGGCCGTACCGGGCCAAGCGTGTCCGGCCAATGTCATAACGCCTGGAGGCACTCAGTGTCGCGCAGCAGCAGGTGTGTGCGACGTCGCCGAGCAGTGCACCGGAAACGCCGGCGCCACGTGCCCGGCAAATGGCTTCGTCGCGGCGACGACGTCGTGCAATGTGGACGCAAACATCTGTACGACCGATCAATGCAACGGCAGCGGCAGCTGTGTCTTCGTCCAGAATCTCAACTGCAGCGACGGCAACGTCTGCACGCAAGACTCCTGCGACCCGATCGATGGCTGCGAGTACACGGGGGCGCCGTCGAACAGCTGTGCCCCGGCGACCAAGGCGGTGTTCAAGTACAAGAACTCGACCACCGACTCGCGCGACGGTATCGCATTCCTCTGGAAGGGCGGACCGTCGCTGGTGGAAGACATGGGTGATCCCACGCAGACCACCCGCTACGAGCTGTGTGTCTACGATAACCTCGGGGTGCAGTTGGCCCTGGGAGTGGCCCCGGGAGCGGGCTGGGATACGAGCGGCTCGCCCAGCAGCCCCAAGGGATACAAGTACAAGGACAGCAATGCGCTCCAGGGCGGCATCAAGCTGATCAAGACGAAGGCCAGCAACCTGGGCAATGCCAAGGTGAAGGTCGTCGGCAAGGGCGATGCCATGCCCGACACGGCGACGCTGCCCTTCCAGTGGCCCGTCACGGCCCAGGTCTACGCCAGCGACGGCATGTGCTGGGAGGCGGAGTTCAATACGGGTCAGACCAAGCGCAACGACGACGCCGGCTTCATCGGCAAGGCGCCGTAACCCTCGATTCCCGCAAGCCCCGTATCCCGCCCGCACTTGTCGCGGGCGGGATACGGGCAGCGGCAGCCGTTCAGCGCGCCACGCGCCAGGCGGCCGTCGCTCGATCGAGTGCTTCGATCTCCTCCGCGCTCAGCGTCACGTCGAGCGCGGCCGCATTGCGGGCGGCCTGTTCTCCAGTCTTTGCACCGGCCAGCGGCACGACCCCCGGCTGTGAGAGCAGCCAGGCGATGGCCACCGCCGCCGCTTCGACGCCGTGAGCGCCGGCAATCGCTTGCAGCGTTGCGATAACGGGCTGGACCGCGGCGACATTGCTCGCCGAGAACCACTCGGCTTCCGCGCGCAATCCGGGCGGTAGAGTCCCAGGCCTGTATTTGCCGGTGAGCAACCCCTGCTGGAGCGGGCTGTAGGCGAGCAAGGCGATGTCCAACTCGCGGCAGGCGTCGAGCACCCCGTCGACCTCCGGCCCGCGGTGCAGCAGCGAATAGCGCACCTGGTTCGCCGCCAGCGGCACGCCGTGCCGCGCCAGCGCCGCGTGCGCCTCGCGCATCTCCCCAGCGCGGAAGTTGCTGACCCCCACCGCGCGGACCTGCCCCGCTTGAACCGCCTCGGCGAGGATATCCATCACGGCATCGATCGGCGCTTCCTCCCTGTCGGCCCAGTGCAGCTGATACAAATCGATCCGCGGCAGGCCGAGCCGCCTCAGGCTCCCGGCCAACCCTTTGCGGACCGCCGCGGCCCCGCCGCGACCAGCGAGCGGGGCGTACTTGGTCGCAATGACCAGTGGGCGCCCGCTCTTGCGCGCCAGCGAGCCGAGGATCTGTTCCCCCTTGCCCCACCCGTACGCCTCCGCCGTGTCGAACAGATCCAGCCCGGCCTCGACACAGGCACCAAAGGCAGCGACGACGTCGCGCGGGCCATGGTCCACGCCGTAGCGCCAGTACTCCTGGTCGCCCCAGGCCCAACAGCCGACGCCCAGTGGGACGACCTCGAGGGGGCTGCGACCCAGCCGGACGCGCGGGTACATGGCGGGGCGACGGCTATCACCTCACCACCGCTCGCAGCAAGGCGCCGGGCACGGTGGCCTCGATCCTTCTTGCTATATTGCGCGAGCGTGGTCTACGATCCGAGCGCGAATGGGCGTCCACTCCGATATCAGCGACGAGGATCGGCGCGCGGCGACGGCTGTCACGACCTCCGGCTCCGGACACCGGTTCGAGATTCAGCTCGGCCATCTTTGTAACAACCGCTGCGTGTTCTGTTCGAGCGGTCAGCTGACCGCGATGAAGATCGCGCGCCCGGTTCCGCTCGAACCGATCATCGAGGCGCTCGAACAAGCCCGCGCTGCCGGAGCGACGCATCTGACCTTCCTGGGCGGCGAGCCGACCACGCACAAGCGCTTTCTGGACGCCCTCGCCAAAGCCGTCGAGCTCGGCTTTCAACACATCGTCATCTTTACCAACGGCGTCATGTTCCCGCATCCCGGGTTCATCGACTCGGTGACCGCGCTGGGCAATTTCGAGTGGCGCATCTCCATCCAGGGCGCCACCGAAGAGGCGCATGTCGCCGTGACCGGCCGCGCGCAGTCGTTCCAGCGCATCGTTCACGGCCTCGGCGAGTTGCAGCGCCGCGGTCAGATGGTGACCACCAACATGTGCGTGAACGCGCGCAGCTATCGTTCGCTGCCGCACTATCCCGAGCTGCTGAAGGAGTACGGCGTTCGCCAGCTGCACGTCGACATCGTGCGGCCGGAAAGCACCGGCGAGCGCGATGAAGCCTACCTGCAAGACATCATGCCGCGCTACTCCGACATGGCGCCGTACTACGCGGAGATGCTGGCTGGTTTCGATCGGTGGAATCCTGATTTCGACGTGAACGTCGGCAACCTGCCGTATTGCATCCTGCCGGAGTGGGCCTCGCGCATTCACCACGGCGGGCAGGAAACGGTCACCAAGTCCTCGGACGGCGCCGGCCTCGAGGACGAGATGAACAAGTACGACTGGCAGGCCTCGCTGCGCACCCACCTGCCGGGATGCGCCGACTGCGTCTTCCGCTCGCGCTGCACCGGCATCTTCCGCGGCTACCTCGAGCTGCACGGCGGCGACGAGTTTCAACCCGTCAGCCGCGAGGCCCTGGCCGCGCTGGATCCCGAGGGGCGGAACTTCGTCATCCTCGTCGAGCCGTTGCTCGCTCCGTTGCGCGCCGCGCTCGCCGCGCCGGCGCTGCCCGCCGCGTGGCGTTTGCAGCACGAGTCCACCGAGGATCGGCGCCGCCAGGTCGAGATCGTCCTGAGCCATGCGGCTGGCTCGATGCGCTTCCGCTTCGTTCCGGCCGGAAAGGGACGCGCCCCGGTGCTGACCACCGCGGCATACGATGTCGATGCGGAGGCCGATATGGGCATCCCGCTCGAGGCGCTAGCAGGCCTGCTCGAGTGGCTGCGCGGATGTCTGGCCGCCGGGCTCGATGCATCGGCAACTCCCGCCCTGGCGGAGGACGCCGTCGATCGCGCCTTGCGCGGATCGGTGTTGATGCGCGGGCGCCAGCGCGTCGCCGCACTCGCCGGCCGCCTGCAGAGCCGCTTTGCGCTCCCCGGCTGGCACCTCGAACCGCTGCGCTGGCCGACCGACATGGCGGGTGAGCTCGCCGCGCGCGGACCCGGCCAGGCGCAAGTCGATGTGCGCTTTACTCTCGCCACGCGCGGGAGCCGTTCCCAGGTCGGCGTGGATTTCCGGCTCAACGACGGCGACACGCCGGGCAGCGCCAAGGCGGCGATCGATACCCTGGTGCTGCTGCTGCGCGGGGCGCAGGCGCCGGCTGCTGCCGCCGCCGATGCCGGACGAGCCGCCGCTCAATAGTTCCACCGCGCCCGCCCCTCCACCGACCGGAACGGCCGAAGAGGCTGTCCTTTTGGGGCGTCGCGCTGTAATTTGGAGGCAGTCGGTCGGGCAGGGCTTCTTGCCCGCGCTCGATCGACCGGTGTACATCCGAACTGGGGGTTCACATGGGTTACGACGATCGGCGTGAAATTTTCGAGCGGCTCGAAGACCTCGAACGGTTGGTGCGGTCGCACGGCGAGGGCCGGGGCTCCGGCGGCGGCGACCGCCGCCGCGAGCGCCACCGCGATGACTGCGATCACCACGGCCACGGCCATGGTCACCACCACGACCGCGATCGCGATCGGGATTGCGATGGTGACCATGGCGATTTCGACGAGAAGCGCATCATCGACACCATCGTGCGACTCGTGACCGAGAACGTCGCCCGCATCGTCCAGGAGCAACAGGGCAGATCGGAACAGCGCGAGGACGGCGGGGGCGAGAAGCGCATCGTCGATCTCGTCGTCGGCCTGGTCTCCGAGCACGTGCAGGAGATCGTCGCGACGGAGCTCGATCGCCGCTTCGGCCCGTGTGACGCAAAACCGGCGGGAGCACCGCCGCCAGACTCTCCGAAGTCCGAGCAGTCCTGAGACCCGCGAGCCTACGAGGTTGGCGGCGGCGTTGCGCGTGAGTGAATCGCAGGACACACCGGCGGGCGAATCAGCGCAGGCGCGCGGTGCCTCGCGCGGCGTGCCCCTGCGCCTGTTCAAGAAGCGCGTTCCCCAGCAAGCGCCAGTCACCGCCGACAGCACCGCCTTGTTCCGCTTTGGAGAGCAGTGCAACTACCGCTGCCCGATGTGCAGCAACACCGGCGATCCGTCGCTCTTCTTCCATCAGACCGGTGAGCTGCTGCGCCGCGCGGCCTTTCTGCGCGACAGCGGCTTCCGCCGCGTCGTGGTCACCGGCGGCGAAGCGACCATCCACCCCGGCTTTTGGACCGTGGTCGAACAGCTCGCGGCCTACGGGATGGTGTGGGACGCCAACACGCACGGGCGGACATTCGCCAAGCCCGCCTTCGCCCGCCGCGCCGTCGACACCGGCCTGCAGCGCGCCATCGTGTCGCTGCACTCGCTCGACCCGCCGACCAGCGCCGCGCTCTTCGGCGTCAGCGAAGCCGCGCACCATGAAACCATGGCCGGCATCGATCGCCTGGTGGAAGCAGGCGTCGAGGTGATGCTGAACTGCGTGCTCACGCGGCTGAACCTGGCGCAGCTCGACGACTATCTGCAGGGGGCGCACGATCGCTTCGGTGCCGCGGTGGCTTTCAAGTTCGTCTTCCCCTCGACCATCGGCAAGGGAGGGCAATGGTCGGGCATCGCCGCGCTGCGCTACGGCGAGGTGCGCGAGAGCATCCCGCGTTTGCGCGCGCTCGCGGCCGGTCTCGGGGTGCGCATCTCGTTCGAGTCGTTCCCCAATTGCATCCTCCAGGATCCCGATGCGGTGAACTACGGTCGCTCGACGTTCGGCGAGTCGCATTACCTGGACGATGCCACGGGCGACCGTGTGTACGCGATGCGTCACATCGAAGCCGAGCTGTCGGCTTTCGGCGAGGTCTGCCGGCAATGCGTCGCGGTCCGCCGCTGTCCCGGTGTGGCGCGCAGCTACGCCAGGCGATTCGGCGTCGATGAGCTCACGCCCCTCCTGTCCGCCGACGTGAGCCCCGCTCACAGCGCCTGTTAGAAGGCGCGGACACCCCGTCACGTACGGCCAGCAACGCCGTCGACACATGCGAGTTCAACGCGTCATAACCAACGAGACCTGCAATCAGAATTGCTGGTTTTGCAACGCGCGCCGCCCGGCCGAGGATGCGGACTTCGTCGCGAAGCCGGCGGTGCGCCAGCGCATCGCCGCCGCGCAATCGGGCGAGGCGCAGGAGATCGTGCTGACCGGCGGCGAGCCGACGCTGCGCAGCGACATCGCCGACCTCGTGCGGCGGGCTGCCGAGCGGGGCGCGCGCGTGGTGATGGAGACCAACGGCGCGCTGATCGACGAGGCGCGCGCGCGGCAGCTGGCGGACGCGGGCCTGACGACCGCTCGGGTGCAGCTGGTGGCGTGGGGGGCAGCGGCGGACGCCATCACCCGCGATCCGGGCGGTTTCACCGCCGCGCTGCGCGGCATCCGCGCCCTGGCTGCGGCTGGGATCAGCGTTGAGGTCACGGTGCCGTTGGTGCGCCGAAACCTCGAGCTCGCGGCGGCGATCCCGCGCGAGCTCGCCGCCGCGGAGGTCCCCGTCGCGGCGCTGATCCTGGTGGTGCCGACTTCGGCGCCCGATGCCTCGGAATGCGCGCCCCTGGCAGCAGTCGCGACGACCGTCGTGGCAGTCGCCGAGGCGGCCCGACGCGTCGGGCTGGCCGTGCGGCTCGACCCGGCGACCTTCGTCCCGCCCTGTATCTTCGAGAAGCCGGAACGGGTCGCCCACTTGTTCGCGCTGAATCGAGGCAACGCCACGCGGCCCGACTACCGGCACATCGCTGAGTGCGATGCGTGCCTGGTCCGCGATCGCTGCCCCGGCTTCGCGCAGGCGACGCTCGCGGGCGACGCCCTTCCGCCGGTCCACCCGATCGTGGCGCACCGCATGCGGCGGCGCCTGACGGTCGTCTCGACGGTGGAGGAGCAGACGGCGCGCGAGCTCGTCGGGCGCGACGAGCTGCGCAAGGGCGTCTACGGTGCGGTGTCCGAGTACACCGTGCGGGTCAATTTCCACTGCAACCAGGCCTGCGAGTTCTGCTTTGTCTCGACGCATTTGCCGCCGCCCGCCGAAGCGGCGGTGCGCGCGGCGATCGAGCAGGCCGGGCACGAGGGGGCCGTGTTGGTCCTGTCCGGGGGTGAGCCCACATTGAACTCGCGCCTGCTCGACTACGTGCAGTTGGCGAAACAGTCCGGCGTGCGCGCCGTCGAGCTGCAGACGAATGCGATCCGCCTGGCCGATCGCACGTTGACTCGCGCCCTCGCCGCCGCCGGAGTCGAGGGGGCGATGGTCTCGCTGCACGGCTCGACGGCGGAGATCTCGGACGCCATCACGGCTGCCCCCGGAACCTTCGCCGGCACGGTGCGCGGGCTCGACGAGCTCAGCCTGACCGATGTCCGCGTCCGCCTCAACTTCGTTTTCTGTCAGGCGAACTACGAGGATTTCCCGCGCTTCGTCGACCTGGTCGCGTCGCGCTGGCCGAAGGCGGCGATCGTCTTCTCGTTCGTCGGCTCGCATACCGACGTCGTTCCGCGCACGACGACGCTGATCCCGCGCTTCAGCGATATCCTGCCGTCGCTCTTCGCTGGGCTCGCCCGCGCGCGTGCCGCGGGGCTGCGCGTGGACGGGTTCGATTCGATGTGTGGCTTGCCGCTCTGTCTGGTTCCAGCGGCCGAACGCGCCAGCTTTTCCGACATCGCCGTTGCACCCGACGGGGGCGGAGGCGAGTTCGTCAAGGGCGATGTCTGCGCGCATTGCGCCGAAGGCCATCGCTGCTACGGCGTGCGGCGGGGCTACGCCGAGCTCTACGGCACGGCGGAACTGCAGCCGCTGTCCGGCGAAGCAGCGTCCGCGCCGCCGAGTCAGCCCGGCTAGAACTCGGCGAACGTCAGGGTCAGCACTTCGCCGCGCTGGGCCGCCTCGGCGCCGCGACTGCCGTTGACGGCAATCGTCATCTCGCCGAGCATCGCGGCGCGCAGCGCCGCCGCGGCGGCGGGATCGGCCACCCTGGCCGCGGCAAAGACGCCCGCGGCGTATGTCGCGGCTGCGGCGCAGTCGTAGCGGCACGGGTAGAACGTGACGATGCGCACGCGGCGGTTGGGCGACAGGTCATTGAGCCGGCCGAGAAACTGGTGCGACGCGCGCGCCGCACATTCCGCCGCGACGAAATCCTCGTGCGCGTCGCGCCCGTCGATGCGCCGCGTCACGCCACGCCGCAGGCGGACGCCGAACTCGGCCACGCAGCAGGACGGGAAACCGAGCAGCGCCCCGAGCCGCGTGTGGAGCGGAATCGCTTCGTCGACGCGCAGACGGTCGCTCTCCGGCGGCAGCAGCGGCGCCTCGGCCTCGACCAGCTCGCGGGCTCGCGCGGCGTCGGGCGAGATGTACAGGATGACCGACGGCGGTCGGCCGGGGAACTCGATCACTCGCGCTCCGCGTTCGACCGTGAAGCCCTCGCGCCGCGCGCGCGCCTCGAGCTGGCTGACGCGCTCCGGATCGATGGTGACGCGGTTGGCGGGCTTGAGGCCGGCCTTGATGGCGAGCCACTCGACATCCAGGCGGCCGATCGGATCGCCGGTGGCGTGCATGGTCCGAACGCCCGCGCCGCTATTGGAACGGCTGCTGCACGGCGCGCGAGGCGACGTGCTTCGGCGCATTGGGCCGCTCGAACGGCGCCCCGGCCGCCTCGACCGCTTCGACCACCCGGCGCGCCGTGCGCATGATGTCGAGGGCCTCGTCGAGCGTCGCCCCGGGCTCCGCCTTGCCCAGCACCACGTCGCGAAAGTTCGCCAACATGCGCTGCACGTCGTTGCCGTCCGACTCGATCGGGCGCACCCCGCCGGCGCTGGTGATCGTGATCGAGCGCCCCTGCCGGCGCCAGACCCGTTCGCTATCCGGCGCGTCGAGCTCGCGGCGCGCCAGCGAGTCCTCGTCGACTGCGGCGGTGAAGTCGAGCGTGATCTCGGCGAGCGCGTCGCCGTAGCGCAGCTGGACACGCAGTTGCTCGGGGTGCGACTCGCCGTTGTACGAGGCCTTGACGACCTCGCCGATCCCGCCGCCGCACGCGCGCCCGACGACGGCCAGCACGTGGTACACCGTCTCGTAGAGAAACGAGCGGCTCCAGGTGCGCATCGCGTCACTGCTGCCCGGCGTGCGCCGCAGCAGGTAGGTCGCCGCCGGTCGCTGCAGCGGCAGCGCGAGAATCTCCGCCAGGCCGGGCGCGTGGAGCGAGTTGTGTGCCATGACGATGCGCGCCTGCGCCGCGCGCGCGAGTGCGCCCAGGGCCTCGGCCTGCTCCTCGGTGCTCGCGAGCGGCTTCTCGACCAGCGCCGGCACGCCGCGCGCGATGGCGAGCCGGGTGAGCTCGTCGTGCGCGTTGGTGGCGGCCGCGATGATGACGGCTTCGGGGCGGATGTCGTCGATCGCCTCGGCCGCGTCGGAATAGCCCGGGCAGCCGCCGAAGTCCTGCAGGTCCGCCTGCGGCGCGTGCGGCGACGCGACCGCATCGATCGAGATCCCGGCGACGCCGCTGGCGGCGCGCGCCAGACGCCGCGCCTGCCGGCCGCTGCCGAGCATCGCAACGCGCAGCGGGCGCGTGCGCTGCTCGACGAAGGCCGGCAGGTGTTCGGCCAGCGGGATCGTGCGAATCTCGGGCGGACCCTGTTCGAGCCCGCGCTCGCGGGCGGCGTCCGGCACCTGGTCGAACGAGCGCGGCACACCCCATGGCTTCGGCATCGAGCCGACGCCGAGCGACTGGATTTCCGCGTCGGTGATTTTCGGACCAGGGACAGGGCGCAGCTCGTCGAAGCCGTACTTGGCGGCGTAGGGTCGCCACAGGCCCGTGCAATAGTTCGAGAAGCGGCATTGATCGCACACCGCGCCGCGCTGCTTCTGCGGGCCGTCCTCCGAGATGGCGGAGTTCGACAGCACGAAGCCGTCGGACCAGGCGCGGAACTCGTCGAGGAAACAGAACGGGATGCCCTGCCGCGAGCCGATGCTGAATGGCTGGTCGATCTCGAGGGCGCGGTACATGGCGCGTTTGAGATACGGCATGACGACCGACAGCTGCGGCATCACCTCAATGTTGTCGAGCGCCTTGAACTGCGGCGTGACGAAGGCGAACGAGATCTTCACCTTGCCGCCGAACTCGCGCCGCACGAACTCGACGTACTCGCGCAGGTAGGGATAGTTGCGGGCGGAGATGACGTGGTTCAGGGCGGTCTGCAGACCGGCGTCGACGAGGTGCTTGACGCCCTGCACCGTGCGCTCGAAGTCGCCCACCTTCTGCGTCGACTGCAGCGACAGCGCCTCGTCGTGCGCGTGCAGCGAAACGAACGCGTGCGTCAGGCCAGCGGCCACCAGCGCCGTGACCTTTTCCTTCTTCGCCAACAGCACGGCATTGGTGACGAGCTCGATCTCCGACACCCCCAGGCGCTTGGCACTGTGGACGTATTCGACCAGATGGCGGGAGAGCGTCGGCTCGCCGCCCGAGAACGACATGCGGTTGATCCGGCGGCGCGCCCCGCGGGCAATGGCGCGCATCATCGCTTCGTGGCTCGTCCACACGTTCGCCGATGTCTCGTTGGCGCTGCAGAAGGTGCAGTCCTGGTTGCAGTTGACCGTCGGGCGCAGCACCAGGAGATCGGCCTTCGACGCGGCGGCGCGCTGATCGTCCGTCCACACGCGGCGGCGCGTCGTGCGCTGCTCGTACATCAGCGTCGGCTTGCGGGTGTACGGCGCGATGCCCGCTTCGCCGTTCTCCGCCCGGTAGGACGGCATCAGGCCCGGGCACTGCGCGCGCACGGCGCAGGTCTGGCACACCGCGCCGAGCGTCGACCCGCCGCGCGTCGACGAGCGCGCTCTGGGGTTCAACGAGTAGGCGTCGTAGAGGTCCGGATAGTCGCGCAGCGCACACAGCGGGATGCCCGAGTCCGCCGCCAACCTGACCTTGAGGTCAAGCTCGCGACACACCTGGATGCCCGCCGCGAGGGCGGGGGCGGCGACGTCCCAGGGCGGTGGGGCGACCACTTTGGGGACGGGCAAATGCGGGATGTAGAAGCGCACGGAGCGCAGCGCGGGGACGTGCTGGCGCGCCAGGCGCACCAGCGCTTCGAGGTTCTGCAGACGCGGCGGCAGGAGCGGTGTCTCGATTTCGATTCTGAGGCCCGCCTCCGCGAGGTGCTTCATCCCGGTCAGCGCGTCGACCAGGGCGCGCGGGCGCCCGGCGATGCGGTCGTGCACGCCCTGCATCTGCGAGAACAGCGGCACCAGCACGGCATCGGCTCCCAGGCGCGCGTAAACCGAAGCGGCTTCGGCGGTGCGGCACCAGGTGGCATTGGTGCGCAGGACGATGTCGCCGTAGCCCTCCTCGCGGGCGCGGCGGACGATCGAGCCGATCGTCAGGCTGTGCTCCGTGGCGCCGCGCACGACCAGGCGGATACCACCTCCCTGCAGCGCGCGGGCGACGTCGTCCTTCGGCGACTGCATGGCGGCGCAGTCGCACACCGCGCAGCTCAGATCGCAGAACCCCCCGGCGTGCAACAGCGCCGAGCGCTGCAGCGGGCGGGCTGGCGAAACGGCGGAGATGCTACTCATAAGGACTCGAAGCGCGAGCGGTCACCGAGGCGGGGGCGCCGCGGAGGGGCAAACATCTACGGCAGCTTGAGCACGCGCGCATCACCGCCCGGCATGGCCGGCGGCCGGGGCGCGAGGCTCTCGGCCAATACTCTGGACGCCGTTTCGGCGGAGTACTCCGCCGACATCGCCGCGCGTCCGATCGGCGCGGGCGCGATCTCGGCGCGAAACGGCGTGATCTCCGCGTCGCCGTAATGCTCGA
>CAYVUV010000240.1:0-2826 GCA_964455095.1 uncultured Binatia bacterium (SeqCode) | reverse complement strand
CGTCCGCGAACACGATCTGCGGTCCCTTCCCGCCCAGCTCGAGCGTGACCGGGCAGTGGCGCTTGGCCGCCTCCTGCGCGACCAGCGCGCCGGTCGCCGGCGACCCGGTGAACGACAGGTGGTCGATGCCGGCATGCGAGGCGAGCGCCATGCCCGCCTCGCGCCCGAGCCCGGTCACGACGTTGAGCGCGCCTTCCGGCAGCCCCGCCTCCGCCGACAGCTCCGCGATGCGGAGCAGCGACAGGCACGCGTCCTCGGCTGGCTTCACGACGCAGGCGTTGCCCGCGGCGAGCGCGCCGCCGACGCTGCGCCCGAAAATCTGCATCGGGTAGTTCCACGGGATGATGTGGCCGGTGACGCCGAGCGGCTCGCGCCAGGTGAGCACCGTGTAGCCGGGCGTGTAGGGAATCGTGTCGCCGTGCAGCTTGTCGGGCGCACCCGCGTAGAACTCGAAGTAGCGCGCGCAGGCCGCCGCGTCGGCGCGCGCCTGCTTCATCGGCTTGCCGCAGTCGCGCGCCTCGACCCACGCGAGCTCGTCGGCGTGCGCGGCGATCGCGCGAGAGAGCGCCATCAGCCGGCGGCCCTTCTCGGCCGGCGCGAGCCTGCCCCATGCGCCTTCGAAGGCGGCTCGGGCAGCGCGCACCGCGGCGTCGACGTCCGGCGCGTCGCCGCGCGCGATCGACGCGAACGGCTTGCCGTCCGACGGGTCGATGACCGGCAGCTCGGCGCCGGTCGCCGGGGCGTGGAACGTTCCGCCGATGTAGTGCCGGGCGGGGGT
This sequence comes from uncultured Binatia bacterium (SeqCode), assembly GCA_964455095.1. Classification (GTDB taxonomy): domain Bacteria; phylum Desulfobacterota; class Binatia; order HRBIN30; family CADEER01; genus CAYVUV01. Next base: position 2,048 of record CAYVUV010000240.1, on the reverse strand, counting down.
GCGAATCGCGAGCGCGGAGCGGGGTGCGTTCATGGCGACTCTCTCAGAGAAACGGGGGCGGACGCGACTTTCCATCCACGCGCCATGACCCCGGACAGGAAATGATGCTCCCCGACCCCGCTCCCCGGAAGTCGAGTCTTGCCCCAATGGCAATCGAGTCTGACCCCATTGAACCCATTGAACCTACGTCCTCGGCGCGAACTTGTGCGCGAGCGTCTCCTCGTCGACGCGCGGCACGTAGGCGATGCCGTCGCGCGCCGCCCACACGCTCACCTGGAAGTGCAGGGGGATGAGCCCCGTGTCGCCGATCGCGAGCTCGGTCGCGCGCTGCAGGTAGGCTTCGCGCTTGACGTCGTCGACGGTCATCAGCGCATCCTCGGTCAGCGCGTCGACCTTGCCGTTGCTGTAGCGGCCGCGGTTCGCGGTGCCGAAACCCTTCTCGCGGTTGAACGTCATCAGCAGCGCCTTCCGCGACGACGACGCCTCGCCGGTGCCGGTCGACCAGCCCGCCTGCAGCACGCTGAACTTGAGCTCGGTCGCCTGCGGGAAGAAAGTCGCCGACGGCATCGCGACGACCTCGGTCTTCACGCCGATGCGCGTCCACATCTGCGCGAGCGCCTGCGCGATCTTCGCGTCGTTGACGTAGCGGTTGTTGGTCGCGTGCAGCGTGAGCGCGAAGCCGTCCGGATACCCGGCTTCGGCCAGCAGCTTCTTCGCGCCGTCGGGATCGACTTTCTCGACCTTCAGGTTCTTCGTCGCGCCGAACAGGAAGTCGGGCACGAGCTGGCCCGCGGGGACCGCCTCGCCCTCCATCACGCGCTCGACGACGAGCGGCCGGTTGATCGCCATCGACAGCGCCTTCCGCACGCGCGCGTCCCTGAGCGGGTTCTTCGCGAGCGGGGTGCCGTCCTTCGCGGTCACGAACGGCGTGACGTCGCGGTTGCTGTCCATGTGCACGTACATGAGCCGGTCGGACGTCTGGCGGAAGAGCCCGAGCCGCCTGTCCTGCTTCAGCTTGGCGACGTCGGCGGTCGGCACGTTCTCGATCGCCTGCACGTCGCCCGAGAGCAGCGCGGCCACCCGCGCGGCGTCGTTCGTGATGAGCCGCAGCGTCACCTTCTCCCAGGGCGTCCTGCCGCCCCACCAGGCGTCGTTGCGGACGAGCTCGATCCGGTCGCCCTTCGCGTAGCGGACGAGCCGGTAGGGGCCGGTGCCGATCGCGGCCTTGCCCGAGTTGAAGTCCTCGGTCGACGCGTTCGCCGCGGCCTTCGAGACGATCGCGACCTGCACCATGTCGGAGGGCATCAGCGGATACGGCTGCGCGGTCCGGAAGCGGATCGTGTACGGGTCGACGACGTCGATCTTCGTGATCTGCTTCGTGTACGCGGTGAACGGGCTCGGGCTGTTGGGCACCTTCGGCACGCGCTCGATCGACGCGACGACGTCGGCGGCGGTGAACTCGCTGCCGTCGGAGAATTTGACGCCGCGCCGAAGCTTGAACTCCCACACGGTCGGCTCGATCGCCTTCCACTCGGTCGCGAGCCCCGGCATCAGCTGCGACTTCTCGTTTCGCGCGATCAGGTAGTCGAACAGGTGCTTCGCGACCGCGTTGTTCGGCGTCAGGTTGTGGTAGTGCGGGTCGATCGCGGTGACGTCGGCCGCGAGGCCGATCACGATGGTGGCGGCGTGGGCAGGCAGCGCGGCGGCCGCGGCGAGCCAGGCGAACGCGGCGGCGAAAAGACGGATCGGCGTCATCGGGACTCCGTGGGGAAGGTGGGCACGCAAGACAGCGCTGTCGGACGCGCCGGCAACCGGGAAGCATAGCAAGTCCGCCGCCACGTGTAACAGAGTGCGTCGGCGCCCGGCGGCCGGTCAACGGGAAGCACGCGAGCGCCGTTCATGACGAGGACGGCCGCGTCTCGCGCGCCGCCCCCGCGAAAGGAATCCACGATGTCACGTCGCCTTCCCGTTCTTGCCGGCGTCGCCGCCCTCGCCTGCGCCGCCGCCTTCGCCTCGTTGCCCGCGCGCGCCGATCGCGTCGCCTGGAG
>CAYVUV010000239.1:0-2321 GCA_964455095.1 uncultured Binatia bacterium (SeqCode) | reverse complement strand
CGGCCGAGGCCTATCGCGCCCTGGTCGAGCAATCGCTGCAGGGGCTGGTGGTGTACCAACACGGGCATGTGGTCTTCGCCAATCGCGCGGTCACGGGCATCAACGGCTACACGCCGGACGAGATCTGCGGCATGAGCAGCGAGGACTTGCAGGGCGCCGTCCATGCGAGTCATCGCGAGCTGCTGGAAGATGAGCGCGATACGCTCGGCGAACTGTGCGGCACGTCGAAGATGCGCGTTCTGCACAAGGACGGCTCGACCCGCTGGGTGGAAATCTACCCGAGCACGATTGCGTACCGCGGCGAGCCGGCGATCCAGGTCGCGCTGGTCGACGTGACCGAGCGCGTGCGCGCCGAGCGCGAGATTCGGCGTCTCAACGCCGAGCTCGAGCAGCGGGTCGAGGAGCGCACGGCCGAGCTGCGCGCCAGCACGCAGGAGCTCGAAGGCTTCTGCTACTCCGTTTCACACGACTTGCGCTCGCCGCTGCGGGGTGTGGACGGCTTCAGCCAGGCGGTGCTCGAAGACTACGGCGATCGACTCGATGACCAGGGCCGCGACTATCTCATGCGCGTGCGCAGCGCGGCGCAGCGCATGGGCCAGCTGATCGACGACCTCCTCGATCTCGCCCGCGTCAACCGCGGCGACCTGCACCGCGAGCCGATCGATTTGAGTGCCATCGCGGAAGAGATCGCGACCGATCTACAGCGCGCCAACCCGGCACGGCAGGTGCATTTCGTCATCCCCCAGGGCCTGACGACCACCGGCGACCCGTTTCTCGTCCGCGTCGTCCTCGAGAAGCTCTTCGGCAACGCCTGGAAGTATTCCCAGCGCGAGGCCGTCGCGCACATCGAGCTCAGCGCTGGTGAAGAGGATGGCCAGGTGGTTTACCGCGTCAGCGACAATGGCGCGGGGTTCGACATGACCCATGTGGCGCAGCTCTTCCAACCCTTCCACCGCCTGCACACCGCCGATGAATTCGAAGGCAACGGCATGGGGCTGGCCACCGCGAGGCGCATCGTCGAACGCCACGGCGGGCGCATCTGGGCGGCGTCGGCGATCGGTCGCGGGGCGACCTTCTCCTTCACCCTCGGCACGCGCTGAGGACCGGCGGCGTCAGGGCGCCGGCGCCATCGCCCGCAGCAGCTGTTCGGCCATCTCGAAGGGCGCGCCGGCGGGCAGGTTGAGCAGCGCCGAGCCCACCCCGTGGCGGCGCCACTCGTCGAGCTGCTCGCGGCAGTGGGCGGCCGGCCCGCAGATGGCGATGGCGTCGATCAGGGCATCGCTGACGGCCGCCGACGCCTGGCGCCGGTCGCCGCTGTTATATAGCGCCCGCACCTGGTCGGCGTTCTCCTGGAAGCCGTAGCGGCAGAACATGGCGTGGTAGTAGGTCCCCATGCCGCCGATGTAGAACGCCACCAGCGGCTTGATCATCGACCGGGCGAGGTCCGCGTCGTCGAGCGGCACGATGGCGAGAAACGGCGCGACGTCGATCGCAGCCGGATCGCGGCCGGCGGCGCGCGCCCCTTCCGCGACCCACTCGATGCCCTCGTGGAGGTGCCGGTAGGGCCAGAACGTGGGCACCCAGCCATCGGCCATGCGGCCGATCTCGCGGATGGCCTTTTCCTGCAGCGAGGCGATGTAGATCGGGATGTCGGGCCGGCGCGGCGTCATCTCCAGCTTGAAGTGGCGGGCATCGAACAGGGTGCTCATCTCGGGCGACAGGCGCTGGCCGCTCCACAGCGCGCGACAGATGCCGACGGTCTCGCGCAAGCGCGTCAGCGGCTTGGTGTACGGGACGCCGTGGAAATTCTCCACCACGTTCTTCCCGCTGGTCCCGAGGCCGAGAATCACGCGTCCTTCCGAGATCTCGTCCAGCGTCGCGGCGCTCATGGCCAGCAACCCCGCCGTGCGGCTGAAGACGTTGGCAATACCGGTGGCGAGCTTGAGCCGGCTGGTCGCCAGCGCCACCTCGGTCAGGAGCTGAAACTGCTCGTAGCCCCAGGCCTCCGGAATCCAGATCGAATCGTAGCCGAGCTCTTCGGCCAGACGCGCCGTGCGCAAGACGGTCTGGCGGTCGTAGTTGCGCCAGAACGGGACGATGCCGATGCGATGGGACATCTCGAGCCTCCTCGATTTGGGGACGATGCAGCGGACCCTCGGTGTTTCTCGGCGCCGAGTCAAGCGCAGCGGGCCGCAGTGGCCACCGCGGCCGGCGGATTGAGGCAGCCTGCGGCATCGAGTACACTTTTCCCAGGTGAGCCGGCACATGAAAGTGGCATGGCGGACCGCGGCGGTGGTGATCGGCTGCGCCGTCGCCGCCAC
>CAYVUV010000238.1:0-58655 GCA_964455095.1 uncultured Binatia bacterium (SeqCode) | reverse complement strand
TGACGCGGTCGCCGCAGGAACATGTCGCCACCTGGCTGGACGGAAAGTGACACGGTCCCACTCGACGGGGTGAGACAGCGGGGGTAGAATGGATGCCATGAGATATCGCAGCGCGCTGGTTCTGGGGGCTCTCGTATTCTTCGGTACGGGATGCGGGGCACAACGACCCGTGCTGTACCCGAACGCGCAGGTCGAGAAGGGTACATCTCAAGCCGATATCGACGATTGCGTCGCGAAGGCCCAGCAGTATGTCGACTCGGGCGGCCAGGGCAAGGAGGTCGCGCGCGACACAGCCATCGGAGCCGCCAGCGGCGCGGCGATCGGTGGAGTCGGCGGCGCGATCTACGGCGATGCAGGCAAAGGCGCGGCGGCAGGGGCCGCGACCGGAGCGACGGCCGGGCTGTTGCACAACGTCTTCAACGCCTCCGAGCCCACACCGATCTTCAAGAACTTCGTCGAGCGCTGCCTGCGCGAGCGCGGCTACGAGACGATCGGCTGGCAGTAGCCGCGCCCGAGCTCACCCCTCCGTCGCCTCGATGAGCTGCATCGGGCGCAGCAGGGCGCGCGGAATGTCGTCGAGAAAGCGCGACGCCTTCGACAGCACCATGCCGGCTCCGCGGTCGTACATGTTGATCGGGTAGGAGACGTAGAGGTGCTCCTTGGCGCGGGTGGCGGCGACGTACATCAGGCGCCGCTCTTCTTCCAGCGCATCAGGGTCGTTGACGCTGTAGAGGGAGGGGAACTTGCCGTCGACGGCCCAGATGATGAACACCGTGTGCCACTCGAGGCCCTTGGCCGAGTGCACGGTCGACAGCGTCAGGAGCCCTTCGTCGTCGCTGTCGGTGGCGAGCACGTCGCCGACGCTGTCGCTCGGCGGATCGAGGGCCATGTCGGTGAGTAGCTCCTGGAGGGATTCGTAGCGCGCGGTGATGGTGACGAAGTGCTCGAGGTCCTTCAGCCGCTTGGGGTAGTCGTCGCGGTGCACACGCTTGAGGATGGGCTCGTAATAGCGCAGCACCTCGGCCAACTGCTCCGCCGGTGACGGCGTGCCGTCGCCGAGGCGGCGGAAGAGGCCGGCCAGGGCGCGCAGATCGGCCGAGTACGAACGCGGCGGCAGCGCCTCGAGCAGGGCAGGGACGTCGGGCTCGGTGAGAATCTGCGCGATGAGGTCCTCGGCGCTGCGCGGGCCGACGCCCTCGATCAACAGCAGCAGGCGAAACCACGACACGGCGTCGCGCGGGTTGGCGAGGACCCGCAGGTGGGCGAGAGCGTCTTTCACGTGGGCGGTCTCGATGAACTTGAACCCACCGCGCTTGATGAACGGCAGGTCGTGGCGGGTGAGCTCGAGCTCGAGATCGAAGGAGTGGAAGCTGGAGCGGAAGAGGACGGCGATGTCGTCGAGTGGCACGCCCTCCTCGCGCAGCTCGAGGATGCGCTGGCAGACGAAGCGCGACTGAAAGTTCTCGTTGTACGCAGCGACCAGCAGCGGCGTGGCGCCCTGGGTGCGCACGGTGAACAGCTGCTTCGTATAGCGTTCGCGCGCCTGGCTGATGAGCGTGTTGGTGACGTCGAGAATCGGCTGCGTGCTGCGGTAGTTCTGCTCCAGGGTGATCACCCGCGCGCCGGGGAAGAGGCTGGGAAAATCCATGATGTTGCGGAAGTCGGCGCCGCGAAAGGCGTAGATGCTCTGCGCGTCGTCGCCGACGGCCATGACGTTGTCGTGCTCGGCGGCGAGCCGGCGCACGATGGCCGCCTGCAGGGCGTTGGTGTCCTGGTACTCGTCGACCATGATGTACTGGTAGCGCCGCGACAGTTGGCGACGCACCGCCTCGTCATCGCGCAGCAACTGATGCAGCTTGGTCAGCAGATCGTCGTAGTCGAGCAGCTGCTTCTCGGCCCGGTAGGCGTCGTAGGCCTCGCGCAAGGCGACGAGATCCTCGCTGTGCTCGGCGAGGTGCGCGTACTCCTCCTCGATCAGATCGGCGAGGCGGCGCGACTTGTTGACCGCCATGCTGAACATTTCAGCGATGGTCTGCTTGCGCGGAAAGCGCTTGTCCTTTTTGTCGAGGCCGAGGCGGGCGCGCAGCAGGCCGACGATGTCCTCGGCATCGCCGCGGTCGAGAATCGTGAAGCTGCTGGCCAGACCGAGGCTGGCCCCGTGGCGGCGCAGCACCGTGTTGGCGAAGGAGTGAAACGTGCCGCCGGCGACCTGGTCGCAGCGCCCGTCGAGCAGGGTGCTGGCGCGGCGCAGCATCTCGGAGGCCGCTTTGCGCGTGAAGGTCAGCAGCAGGATGGCGCGCGGGTCGATGCCCTGTTCGACCAGGCGCGCGACGCGGAAGACGAGCGTGCGGGTCTTGCCGCTACCGGCGCCGGCGACGACCAGGACCGGTCCCTGCACCACCGTGGCCGCCTCGAGCTGCGCGGGGTTGAGCAGCCCGGCGTAGTCGAGGCGAAATTCGGCCGGGCGGCGCGCCAGGGGGCGCAGCACATAGGTATCGGCGGGATCGGACATGCGGGACGTTCCGCGCCCGGGCGAAGGGCGCTATAGCTAGGTAGCATGCGCGATCGAGGCGAATCCATGGGGGCGACTACGGGGCTCGATCTGCGCGGGGTGCCGTGTCCGCTCAGCTGGGCCAGGGCGAAGGTGCGTCTGGAGGGGTTAACGCGCGGCGACCAGTTGACCCTGCTACTCGACGACCCGAAGGGCTTGCGCGACATCCCGCGCGCGGCCGAGGCGGAGGGCTACGCGGTCGGCGACCCGGTCGAGGACGGGGCCGCCTGGCGGCTGACGATCACCGTGTGAGGCGAGCGGTCAGCCGAGGACGGGAATCGAAGCCAGGAGCGCCACCAGACCTGCGGCGACTGCGGCTACGGGCCACCAGAGGGGATTGTTCTCAGTCACGCTTCCCTGACTGAGCAGAAGTCGTGCCCGTGGCGAATCGCATGGCGCTCGCAAGGCCAGGCCGGGCGAGCCGTGGGATCAGAGTCGAGAATGTGGCGTCAGGATGGACGGAATTTGGTGATGTGGCGAGAAAACTGCCCCTTCACATGGCCATGAGCTGGACCTTCTTGTGGTCCTTCACGGTGGCCAGCATCTCGGAGACCGACTGGTTGAGGCCGGGGTGGATGAGCTGCGGGGCCAGCTCGCTGAGCGGGATGAGGACGAAGCGCCGTTTGGCCAGCTCGGGGTGGGGGACCTTCAAGTTGCGCTTGGCGATGATCTCGTTGTCGAAGAAGAGGATATCGAGATCGATGATGCGCGACCCCCAGCGCTTGCCGCTGACGCGCTTGCGGCCCATGGTCGTTTCGATGGCCAGCAGCCGCTTGAGCAGCTCGTTGGCCGCGAGCTCGGTCTCGACCTCGACGACGCTGTTGGCGAACCAGGTTTTGGCATCGCCGTGCGGCTCGCTCTCGTAGATCGAGGATTCCTTCACGACTCGGGTGTGCGGCAACTCCTGGATACTCTTGCGCGCCTCGCGACAATTGGCCCGCCGGTCCCCCAAGTTGGACCCGATGCCGATAAAAGCTCGGTGGGGCATACCATCCACCTCCCCGCCACACCTCGTCGCGCCTGCGCGCCCGCCTCGGGCGCCTCGCGACTGCCCTGGAAACCACCACGTATGGTGTCTCAGCGCCGGGCGGGTTGCCAGCGACCCCCCGCCATGCGCCTCACACCCCGTCGCTTCATAACATCGTCGCGATGCCGTTGCAAATGTGGCTGCGATGGGACCTGCCAGCCGGTGGCGGGTCTTGAGGCCCTTCGCCTCGGGTGATACTCGATGCCGTCGTTCGGCTTCCGGGAAGAGCAAAGGCAGATGAGAGGATGAGCATGAAAGGCGCGAAGCGGCTGGAGAAGATCCCTCCCTACCTGTTCATGGAACTGCGCAAGAAGATCGCCAAGGCGCGTTCCGAGGGGATCGATGTGATCAGCCTGGCCATTGGCGATCCGGTCGAACCCACCCCGGCGGAGGTCATCGAGGAGCTGGCGCGCACCGCCCACGATCCGGCCAACCACCGTTACCCGACCGACGAAGAGAAGGGCATGCTCGCCTTTCGCGAGACCGTCGCCCATTGGTACGCGCGCCGCTATGGCGTGCAGGTCGACCCGGAGTCCGAGGTGCTGGCCCTCATCGGTTCGAAGGAAGGTTGCCATCACTTCGTCCTCGGGCGCGTCAACCCCGGCGAAACGGTGCTGATGACGGACCCCGGCTACCCGGCGTATCGGGCCAGCATCCTGCTCGCCGAGGCGGAGCCGGTCAGCGTCCCCATCCTGCCCGAGAACGGCTACCTGCCCGTGCTGCGCGATATCCCGTCGGAGCTGGCGCGCAAGGCGACGGCGATGTTCCTCAACTATCCGAACAACCCGACCGGCGCGACGGCGACTCCGGCTTTTCTGGGCGAACTGGTGGAGTTCGCGCGCACCAACGACATCGCCATCTGTTACGACAACCCGTACAGCGAGATGGTCTTCGACGGCGAGAAGCCGCTGAGCTTTCTGTCCGCGCCGGGGGCGAAGGACGTCGGCGTCGAGCTGAACTCGCTCTCCAAGCCGTTCAACATGACCGGCTGGCGCATCGGCATGGCGCTCGGCAACCGCGACTTGATCGCGGCGATGTCGAAGGTAAAGGAGAACACCGACTCCGGCATCTTCAACGCCATCCAATACGCCGGCATCGCGGCGCTGACGCGCTGCGAGGATTCCATCGCCCACATGCTGCACGTCTACGGCCGCCGCCGCGCGCTGGTGCTGGCGACGCTGCGCCAGATCGGCATCGACTACACGCCGGTGAAGGGAACGTTCTACCTGTGGGTGCCGGTGCCGAAGGGCATGACCAGCATCGAGTTCACCAACACGCTCTTCGAGAAGGCCCACGTCGTGGTCGCGCCGGGCCCTGGCTACGGCGCGAACGGCGAAGGTTTCGTCCGCTTCTCGCTGACGATCGGCGACGCGCGCCTCGAAGAAGCAATGGAGCGCATCCGCCAGGCGCTGAGCTAGGCCGGCTCAGAGTCCCAGCACGTCGGCCATGCTGTAACGGCCGACCGGGCGACCGGCGAGCCAGATGCCGGCGCGCACGGCGCCGCGGGCCAGGCAGTCGCGGCTCTGGGCGCGGTGCGTGAGCTCGAGGCGCTCGCCCATGCCGGCAAAGATGACCGTGTGATCGCCGACGGCGTCGCCGCCGCGCAGGGCCAGGATGCCGATCTCCTTCTGCGTGCGCTTGCCGACGATGCCGTCGCGGCCGAAGCGGGCGTCGGTGGCGAGATCGCGTCCGAGCGCGCCCGCGACGGAGCGGCCGAGCGCCAGAGCCGTACCGCTCGGCGAATCGACCTTGAGCCGGTGGTGGAGCTCGACGATCTCGGGATCGAAGTCATCGCCGAGCGCGGCGGCAGCTTGCGCGACGAGCTTGAGCAAGACGTTGACGCCGATGCTCATGTTTGCGGCAATCACCGTGCGGGTGCGCCCCGCCAGCTCGTCGAGCTCACGTTGCTCCGCGGCGTCATAGCCGGTCGTGCCGATGACGATGCCGGCGCGGCGCTCGACAGCCAACCTGAGGTGGGCGATGGCAGCCGCCGGTGCCGTGAAGTCGAGCGTGACGCTCTCCGGCGTCGCGACGGCGGCGAAATCGTCGCTGATGCGCACGTTGAGATTGCCCACGCCGGCGACGGTACCCGCATCCTGACCAAGTGCCGCCTGACCCGGCGCCTCGATGGCGGCGTGCAGATGGGTCTCGGGATTCTGCGCGATCAGCGCGACCAACGCCCGCCCCATCCGCCCGGCGGCACCGCAGACGATCATCGGAACGGTCATGCGTTCTCCTCAGGAGTTGTCTTCGCGGCCTGCGCGCCTTCGCGCGAGCCAATCCCCCTCCGTCGAGGGGGAGCCGGTCGGAGGTCCGACCTTGGTTACTTCAACAGACCGGCTTCGCTGAGCGCCTGGCGCAGGGCCTGGCGCGGGCCGTCGGTCATCGGCAGCAGCGGCAGGCGCAGCTCGTCGCGGCAGAAGCCGAGCATGCTCATCGCCGCTTTCACCGGTATCGGGTTGGTCTCGAGGAAGATGGCGCGCATCAGCGGCAGCATCGCATAGTGCAGGCGCCGCGCCTCGGGCCAGGAGCCGGCGAGGGCCGCGCTCGCGGCCGCCGCGCTCTCCTTCGGCAGCAGGTTCGAGATCACCGATATGACGCCCGTGCCGCCGACCGCGATGATCGGCAGTGTCAGCGCATCGTCGCCGGAGTAGACCTCGATGGCGTCGCCGCAGCGGCGGATGACTTCCTGCACCTCGTCGAGCGATCCGGTTGCCTCCTTGAGGCCGATGATCTCGTCGAGCTCGGCCAGGCGCGCGATGGTGGTCGCTTCGATCTTGGAGCCGGTGCGCCCGGGAATGTTGTAGACGATGAGCGGAAAGCCGGTCGCTTGCGCGATGGCCTTGTAGTGCTGATAGATGCCGTCCTGCGTTGGCTTGTTGTAGTAGGGCGAGATCAGCAGGGCCGCGGCAGCGCCGGCTTCCTTGGCGGCCTTGGTGAGGCTGATCGCCTCGGCGGTGGCGTTGGATCCCGTGCCGGCGATTACCGGCACGCGTCCGCGCGCAAACCCGACCACCAGGCGCACCACCTCGGCGTGCTCGGCGTGGCTGAGCGTCGCCGACTCGCCCGTGCTGCCGCACGGCACCAGGGCGGAGGTGCCGTTGGCGATCTGGTGCTCGACGATCTTCTCCAGCGCCTCGCGGTCGACGCGGTCGTCGCAAAATGGCGTGATCAAGGCCGTCATCGAGCCGCTGAAATGCTTGGTCACGAGGGTACCTCGATGGTTCCGCTGAAGACCTCGGTGGCCGAGCCGGTCATCAGGACATGGTCGTCGCCGGCGCGCCACTCGATGCGCAGATCGCCGCCGCGCAGATGCACGGTGGCGGTGCGCTCGGCGCGCCCGGTCAGCGCCGCCGCGACGAGTGCGGCACAGGCGCCTGTTCCACAGGCAGCCGTCTCGCCCGAGCCGCGTTCCCAGACGCGCATGGTGAGGGCGTTGGGGCCGTCGATGCGAATGAACTCGGTGTTGACGCGCTTGGGAAAGAACGCGTGGTGTTCGAAAGTCGGGCCGATGCGCTCGAGGTCGAGACCGTCGACGTCGGGGACGAACACGACGCAGTGCGGGTTGCCCATCGAGACGCAGGTGATCTGGTACGTGGTGCCCGCGATCTGCAGCGGCGCGTCGACGACACGTCCCTCGGCCGCGACCGGAATGCGCGGCCCGTCGAGGATCGGTGTACCCATGTCGACGGTCACCTCATCGACCTGCCCGCCGCGCAGGCGCAAGTCGAGCAGCTTGGTACCGGCATCGGTCTCGACGCGCATCGGGTTGGCGCGACTCAGCCCGTGATCCCAGGCATACTTGGCGACGCAGCGGATGCCGTTGCCGCACATCTCGCCGCGGCTGCCGTCGGCGTTGTACATTTCCATGCGCACGTCGGCGGTGGTCGAAGGGCAGATCAGGATCACGCCGTCGGCGCCGACGGCCGTGCGCCGTGGACTCACCAGCCGTGCCAGGCCCGCCGGGTCGGCAACCGGGTGCGCGAAGCAATCGACGTAGACGTAGTCGTTGCCGATGCCGTGCATCTTGGTGAAGGGAATGGTCGTCATCGCCGAAGTCGTTCTCGCCTAGCACGCGAGGTGAAAAATCGAAAGTATCCCGGCGCCACGTTCGTGTGCGACTGCTGAAGGCCGCTCCCTCACGGCTCGACAGCCGGCGTCGGCGAAGGTCCCACCGTCGGCGTCGGCGGGATGGCGCGCTCGATCTCGACGACGTTGGAGGGATCGCTGACATGGCCGGCGACCGTGAAGGAACGGACGCGATAGCGGTAGCGCAGGCCGACGGCGACGTCTTCGTCGAGATAGCGGAAGCGCTTGATCTGCTGAAAGCGGTCGCGATCGGTGACCGGCAGGGTGTTGATGAGCGCGAATTCGCCCTGGTCGCCCTGGCCGCGCTCGACGCGAAAACCGGCGAGGTCGCGCATGCGCGCGCCGTCGACGTAGCGGTCCGGCCGCTCCCACGTGACGCGAATCGCCTCGCTGGTATTGCTCGCGCTGACTCGGGTCAAGACTTCAGGAGCGACGAGCTCCGGCGGCTTGACGTCGGTCTTGCGACCGCAGTTCGCCAGGCACAGAACGCCAAGGACCAGCGACAGACTGCCAAGGCTTCGCGGGGCGACCATCGCTCGCAGAGACCTCACACGCCGCGCAGACGTCGCCGCACGTTGGCCGGTGACGTGCCACCCGGCGCGCGACGGCGGCCGACGGCGGCCTCGAGCGTCAGCCAGCGGCGTACGTCGCGGCCGAACAGCGGCGAGAACGCGCGCAGCTCCGCGACGCTGAAATCCTCCAGCAGGCGCCCGGCCTCGATCGCAGCCCGCACGATGGCGCCGACGACGGCGTGCGCGTCGCGAAACGGGAGGCCCTTGGTGGCCAGGTAGTCGGCCAGCTCGGTGGCGAGCGTGTACCCGGCCGAGGCCGCGCTGCGCATGCGCACCGTGTCGACGCGCAGGCGCGGCAGCATCGCCGTCAACACGCCGAGCATCGCGCCGACGGTCTCGGCGGTGTCGAACAGCGGGCCCTTGTCCTCCTGCAAGTCGCGGTTGTAGGCCAACGGCAGGCCCTTGAGCGTCGTCAACAGGGCCATGAGGTTGCCGTAGAGGCGCCCGGTCTTGCCGCGCACCAGCTCGGCGACGTCGGGGTTCTTCTTCTGCGGCATCATCGAGCTGCCGGTGGCGAAGGCGTCGGGCAGGTCGATGAAGGCGAACTGCTGCGTCGACCAGAGCACGATCTCCTCCGCCAGGCGGCTGAGGTGCGAGCCGAGGATCGCCGCGGCGGCGAGGTACTCGGCGATGAAGTCGCGGTCGCTGACGGCATCGAGGCTGTTCTGGCTGACCGCGGCAAAGCCGAGCTGCTTGGCGACGAAGGCGCGGTCGATCGGAAACGTGGTGCCGGCGAGCGCGCCGGAACCGAGCGGCAGCACGTTGGTGCGCCCGCGGCAGTCGGCAAAGCGCGCCGCGTCGCGCCGCAGCATCTCGACGTAGGCTAGCAGATGGTGCGCGAACAGCACCGGCTGCGCCGGCTGCAGATGCGTGAAGCCCGGCATGATCGCGTCGGCGTGGCGGCGCGCCACGATCGCCAGGGCGCTCTGCAGGGCCTGCAGTTGGCGCAGCGTGGCGTCGATCGTCTCGCGCACAAACAGGCGCAGATCGAGCGCCACCTGATCGTTGCGGCTGCGCGCGGTGTGCAACTTGCCGCCAACCGCGCCGATGCGCTCGATCAGCCGGCGCTCGATCGCCATGTGCACGTCCTCGTCGGCCGCGGTGGCGGCGAAGCGGCCGCGGGCGAACTCGCGCCCAATCGCCTCCAGCCCGGCGACGATGCGCTCGGCGTCGGCCTTCGGAATGATGCGCTGCCTGGCCAGCATGCGGCAGTGCGCGATGCTGCCGGCGATGTCCTGACTGTACATCCGGCGATCGATGGGAAAGGACGTGGTGAACGCCTCGACGAGTGGATGCGTCGCCTCGCCCATGCGCCCCGCCCAGGCTTTCGGCCCAGCCTTCTTCCGCGGCATAGTCGCGGCACCATAGCGAAAAGCACCCAGCAGGTGAACCCGGTCGCCGGTTTGATACCGAGTCCTCCAGTTTGTGCCTTTTGGCATCTCGGGTTGAGACAAATGTCATCGCCACGGCTCTCTCTTTCTGGCTCTGTGTCCTGCGTGGTGAGGAATTCCGACGCGTGGGCGGCGCGTTCAGCGGCTTGCCCGCGCGCGCTTCGATCAGTACATGCAGCGGGGGAGGTGCCGTATGGCGCGACGGTGGATGATCGCAGTGGGGTTGGCTGGGGCGCTGCTGTGGAACGGCCCTGCCGCAGGCGCGGACAATCCGCTCAGCTTCTTCGACGGGCGGCTGACGCTCTCGGCGTCGGACCGCATGCGCGGCGAGTTCGTCTCGTGGTTCGATCCGGCCGGCCCGCGTTCGAACAACGGCTATTCCTTCTTCGCCAATCGGCTGCGGGCGGGCGCCGCGCTGACGCTACCGATGGTCGAGTTCTTTGTCGAAGGGCAGGACACGCGTCTGGTCAATCTGCCCGGCTCGGACTCCATCGCACCGCTCGTCGGCCCGCTCGGACCCGGTGCGACCTACTTCGCTACCACGCGGACGCGCGATCAGGGCGAGGTATTCCTGCACCGCGCCTACGCCACCATCCACGACTTCGGCTTGCGCGGCGTTTCGGTGCGCGGCGGCCGCATCGGTTACAACCACGGCATGGAGAAGCCGCCGGCGGACGCGACCCTGCTGTGGCTGCAGCGCGAACGGATCTCCCAGCGCCTGATCGGCAACTTCGACTACACCAACGTCGGGCGCAGCTTCGACGGCTTACAGGGCATGTACGACAACGAGCGCTTCAATTTCACCGCCATGGCCAGCCATCCGACGCAGGGTGGGTTCAACGTCAACGCCAACTTGCACATCGACGACATCGATCTGGTATCGCTCACCGCAACCCTGCTCGAGGACCTCTCCACCGGCCCGATGAGCGGGCAGTTCTTCGGCATCTACTACCGCGACCGCCGCGACCTGGTGGTACCCGACAACCGGCCGCTGACGCCGGCCGCGGGCTGCGCCGCGCCGGGCGCCGGTGACGCCTTTCGCTCGTGCGACGACGGCACCATCTCGATCATGACGGTCGGGCTGAACCTCACGCACGCGATCGACGTCGGTCCGGGGCGGCTCGACCTGCTGCTGTGGAGCGCCGGGCAGGTCGGCAATTGGGAATCGCTCGATCAGGAATCGTGGGCGTATGCTTTGGAGACCGGCTATCAGCTGCCGAAGGTGGCGTGGAAGCCGTGGCTGCGGCTGGGGTTCTTCCGCTCGTCTGGCGACGACAACCCCACCGACGGCGATCACGGCACGTTCTTCCAGATCCTGCCGACGGCGCGCATCTACGCCGCGTTGCCGTTCTTCAACATGATGAACAGCCAGGAGCTGTTCCTGCAGGGCATTCTGAAGCCGCTCGACGGGTTGACCGTGCAACCGAGCGTCCACTGGTTGCGCGTCACCGAGAGCGCCGACCTGTGGTACGCCGGCGGTGGCGCCGCCAGCGACAGCTTCTTCGGCTTCAGCGGCATCCCCAGCAGCGGCGCCCCGAGCGGCCGACCGAACGAGCTCGCCTACCTGCTCGACCTCGGTATCACCTACACGCTCAACCGCCACCTCGAGATCTACGGCTACTACGGCCACGCCTTCGGCCAGGGCGTCGTCAGCGCCGCCTTCGAGGGCAACGACGCCGACTACGGCTACCTCGAGACGACAATCTCGTTCTGACTGCCAGGTCTTCCTCAGCCTCAGCCTGTGCCCGAGCCTCAGCCTCTCTTCGGAGACGAACGGGCTGAGGCCGAGGCAAAGGCTGAGGCTGAGGTACTAACGAAGATCCGGCGCGTACCCATTCGCCGCGTACGCCGCGCAGAACGCCTCATCATCGCCCTGGAACATCGGATCGAGCGCGACGAGGGCAGGGCGGACGGGATTCCAGATCGCGGCCGAGCCGCCGAGTCCGCCGAGCGATTTGGCCACCAGCACTATGTCCAGGCCGCGATGGCCGACGATCAGCTGACCGCCGAGCCCGGCGGCGTACCACACGCCGACATCGAACTGCTGCTCGCATGAGTACGGCTCTTCGTAGTTGCAATCGGGCGAATCGGAGAGCCCGTGCGGGTGCTCGTTGTAGACGGCGACGGGTGCGCACGCATCGAGCGGCACCTGGAACTTCTGGCCCATGAGATCGATGATCCCGCCGAGCGTGTGGTTCGAACTCGCGTTGAGCCAGGTCAGGTACCCGTAGCCGGTATCCGCATCCTCGAACGCCGGATGCGTCATCTGGTAGATCCACTCGGCATCGAGGATACGGCGCCCGTTCCAGACGCCCCCGTTGAGCATCAACAAACCGACCCGCGCCATCTCGCGCAGCGGCGCATTCCAGCTGTAGGCGAAGACTTTGTTGGGTGCGTTGTTGCTCCACTTCGAATCGTTCATCGCCAGCGGTTCGAAGAGAAATCGGCGCGTGAACTGTTCGAGGTCGCCGCCCAACCGCTCCGGGTCCTGCGCGATGACAGTGTTGATGACATCGCTCAGGCGATTGATCTGCACCGTGCCGATGGCGTCGTACTGGCGCTCCTTGTGGCCCAGGCTCAGATCGGGATTGTGCGCGACCATCGCCAGCACGTGCGCGATGTGCGCGTCGGGATTGAACGTGAACGAATCGAGCCAGTGATCGACCCGGTCGAGATCGGAGAGCGGACCGGTCTTGCGACCGGTGTTCGGCAGGTTCTTGGTCTCGTATGCCGCGATGCCGGTGACCAGGGCGCCGAGCGTCGTGGTGGTCGAGAAGACCTCGGTCACCGCGTCCTGGCCAGTCGGATAGAACTCGTGGCAGAGCTTGCCGTGGCGGATGATCGCCCATGGTTGATTGATCGTGGCATCGGCCTGCTCCAGCAGATCCGGATCGAGTCCACACTCCTCCGCGACGCGCTCCCGCGGCACCAGCTCCCACGGCCCGGTCCCCGGATCAACGGTCTTCAGCGCCGGGCACCCATTGAGCGCCCCGGAGACCGCCTCGACCAGCTCGTCGATATCGACCCGCCCATCGTTCCCAGCATCGACCGCCGCGCACGCATCCATCGCCCGCATCCCCAGCGCCATGTCGACGCCGGTGATGAGCTCGTCGACGCTGACATGGTCGTCGAGGTTACAGTCCCCCGGACAGACCGCAGCCGATGCCGCCGCCGAGACGATCGCGAACACGCCAACGACGCCGGCGGACATGGTCCAGCGCCCTATTATGTGATGGAGCATACCGGCAGCCTATCGGTGTGCGCCGCCGTAAATCAAAGCCCACAGCGCAAACGGCCGGTTGGACGGGGTCAGTGGAATGCTTGAGCAGAGAAGTGACAAGAAGAGGCATTCCCCATTGTGATGATGACACTATTGAACCCACTCGGCGGAGTCGAGTAAGGGGGCGCGTGGGGATACGCGCGTGATCGGCTGGCGTTGCCGATTCAACCGCCGCCATGTGGGCTGCTGATGTCGCTTGCGTCGGGTCACCCGCGGCGGGGTCGACTTCGGGGAGAGTATCGCCTGCTGGCGATCTGCATGGGGATCTATGCGGGTTTGGTGTGGCACTTCTGGTTTCTCTGCGACGACGCGTTCATTTCATTTCGCTTTGCGCGCAACTGGGCGCGCGGGAACGGGTTGCGATACAACCTCGGCGCGGAAATGCCCGTCGAGGGCTACACCAACTTTCTTTGGGTAGCGGTGTGCGCGGTACTCGAGCGGGCGGGGCTCGACGTCACCCTTTGGGCGCCGATGTTGTCCGCCATCTGCGGCGCCGTGCTGTTGTTGCGCGTCTGGCGGACACTCGCGCTCGAGCTGCGGCTCGATCCGCTGGTGGCATTTCTCGCCACCCTCGCGCTGGCCTGCTTTCCACCCTTCGCGGTGTGGTCCACGAGCGGCCTGGAGACCATGCCCTTTGCCTTGTGCGTCTACTGGGGCTTCGAGCAGCTGAGAGTGAGCCGCAGCGCGCGGCGTGACGCTGTCGCGATACTGGCCGCCGTCGCCATCGCGCTCATGCGCGCGGACGGCATCTTCTGGGCGTTGGCGCTCGCCGGATGCGTCTGGGTCGGCCGCGCTGCCGATCGACGGGGGGAGCGACGCCAGATCCTGCTCTTCGTCGGTGCGGCGCTGGCGGCATTCGGACTCTATAGCGTGTGGCGATACCGGCACTTTGGCGATGTCATCCCGAACACGGCCCGCGCCAAGCTCGGATTCTCCGCGCAGTCCGTGCGGCGCGGGGTTGGATATGTCGCATCCTTTTGGTCGGTGTTCATCACCCCCGCGCTCATTCTCCTCGGCGGCCTGTTCGTGGCGGCGCGCGGCGCGCGGCGCGAACAGACGACGGCGCTGATCCTGCTGTGCTCGGTTCCCGTCCTGGCCGCGGTGCTCGTCGGTGGCGACTACATGCCCATGGGCCGTCTGCTCGTGGCGGGATTCGCGTTCTATGCCTTGCTCGCGGGAGTATTGCTCGATCAACTGCGCCAGCGCTGGAGCCTGCGCGCGCCGCTCATGCTCGGCCTCGCCGGCTTGGCGATTGTCATCGCGCTGTTGCCGGGGTGGGACCGGCACCTTCTCCCTGGAGCGGTGCGTTCCTGGTTCGCCCTCGGCTTCAAGGAGGCATTCGCGGACAGCGAGTACGGGCGCTGGCGGATCGAGTTCCGCACGGTGGAGGGCGGCACGCGGGTGGGCCGGGCGCTGCGCCGGTACGCACAGCCGGGCGACTCGCTGGTGAGCGGCGCGATCGGGGCGGTCGGCTACTACTCGGACCTGTACATCTATGACACCTGCGGTCTGGTCAGTCGCGAGGTTGCGCTGCGGCGGTATCCCGAGATCCTCACCGTGCCGCCCGGGCACGACAAGTGCGTGCCCCCGTCGTTCTTTCTCGATCGCAGGCCCACGTACCTGGCGGCATTCGTCGTCCCGTCGGCCGATTTCACGCCACCGACCGAAGCAACCAAAGCGAAGCTGGTCGCGCGGATATTGCGAAATCTGGAGATCGATCCCGACACCACGCGAATTCTCGACGAGTACGAGCTGGACGACCGACCGTGCCCATCTCCGCGCCGCGAGTGCTCCGACGTACTGGTCGTTCTTCGCCACCGCCAGAAGAAGGACGCCGCCGGTCCCGCCTCTGATCCGGCGCTCGGGCGCGCTGGGTTGCCAGGGTAAAGATGCCTCGGCGAAGACTGGCGCTCCTGCTGCTCCTTCTCGTCGTCACGCGCGCGGCGCTGGTGCTCTCGCTCGCCGATGTCTTCTTCTACGGCGAGGAGCTCGCCAAGGGCGCTGCGGCGAAGGCGATGCTCGACGGCATTCCGCTCGAGCACTGGAAGCTCAACTACGTCTACCACGAGGGCGGCGGCTTCGTGGTGACGCACCTCAAGGCGCTGGCCTTCCTGCTCGTCGGCGAGAACGTGCTCGCCCACAAGCTCGTCGCAGTGGCGATCACGAGCCTGATCCTCGCCGCGGGTTTCCGCTTCGTCCTCGCCGCCTTCGGCCTGCGCGCGGCGACGGTCTTCGGCGTCCTGTTCGTCTTCGCGCCCGCCGCGTTCGTGCGCTTCTCGCTCCTCAACCTCGGGACGCATTTCGAGGCGTTGCTCTTCCTGACCCTCATCGCGCACTTCACCCTGCGGATTGCCGAGTCCGAGCTCGCCCGCGGCCGGCACTTCCTCGGACTGGGCTTCACCGCGGGCTTCGGCCTGTACTTCTCGCTGCAGACCGCGCCGGCGATCGCGGCCAGTGTCAGCTATCTCCTGCTCTTCGCTCGGTCGCGACTCGCGTGGCGCCGAGTTGGCCTTGCCGCGCTGGCCTTTCTGGGCGGCATTTCCCCGTTGCTGTACATGGTTGCGAAGGCCGGTGCGGACGCTCTCCGAGTCCGAGGACAGCAAGTTGGCGCCGCGCAGGGGACCCACGCGCTCGCCGCGCTCGCCGGCCTCTTCGAACCGCTGGCGAGCCAGGGCGATATCTTCGACTGGATCGCCGTCGTGGCCTACCCGCTGGTGATCGTCCTCGGGTTGGTGGGATCCGCAGCGGCCGACCCCCAGCGCCGGCGCGCGCTGCTCCCCGTGTTCGTACTGGTCTTCTTTCTCGCCGCCTACGCCGCGAGCGGTTTCGCCACGGCCAGCCACGGCTTGTGGACGTTCTTCTGGCGGCTCTCGACCCCGTGGTTCTTCGGCAACATGCTGTTCGCCGCGGCGACGGCCAACCTGTTGGCGCGGCGCTCCCACCTTCGGCGCGCCTTGGCAGTGGTGGCGATCTCCGCGCTCGTCGTCGCCGGTATCGAAGACGTCGCGGTGCTCCTGCGCACCGGCACTGCAACGCTCGCCGTCAACGCGCGGCAACTCGTGACCCTCAAGGGTTACGACTACATCCTGTACTTCGACAAGCTGAAGACCCACCTCGAGGGCGACGAGCAGGCACGGATCAGCGTGCTCCTGCGCTTCGAGGACGACCCGGCCTACCTCCTGCCCTCGATCGAGCACTCGCTCTTCGACCGCTCCCCGCGCTCGATCGACGAGGTGCTCGCCATCGCGCGCGCGAGCTACGGCCCGCAGTGGCTCGAGGGCTTGAAAGGGCTCGGCCCGTACTTTGCGCCGGGCGCAGTGTTCGACGTCAGGGGAGCGTTCCGCCGGCTGGCCGAGGTGCCGGAGGAAGCGCAGACGGCTCTGGGCGAAGCGATCGGGCGCACCGGACGAAGCCTGCGGCCGACATCCGACAACATCGAGCGCGAGATCGCCGGCGAGGACGTGCCCGAGCCCTTGCGCCCGAGCTTCTGGCGCGGCACGGGCTGGCGGCTCTATCAGATCAATTGCCTGCAGCCGCAGGGCGCTCTGGCGCGTATCGAACGCGCCGCGGAGCCGGCCCGCGCGGCGCTGCGCGCAGGCTTCGAGGCGGCTGAGCGCGCGCGCTCGTTGTCGCGTACGGCGCGCAACGCGCGATGACGGAGCTTAACCACAGAGAACACAGAGGGCACACAGTTCGGAAAGAGAAGACGAAGAAGGAAACACGGCCCAACCCTCTTATTCCGGATTTCCTCTCGTTCTTCCCTCTGTGTCCTCTGTGTTCTCTGTGGTTAAAACTCTGGGGCCTATTTCCCCGCCTTCTTCTCGACCACCGCGCGGATGCGGAGCCGCAGGGCGTTGAGGCGGATGAAGCCTTCGGCGTCGGCCTGGCGGTAGACGGTGTCTTCCTCGAAGGTGGCGACCTGGGGGTTGTAGAGCGAGTGGGCCGATTTGCGGCCGGCGAGGATGACGTTGCCTTTGTAGAGCTTGAGGCGGACGGTGCCGGTGACCGTGCGCTGCGATTCGTCGATGGCGGTCTGCAGCATGGTGCGCTCGGGGGCGAACCAGTAACCGTAGTAGATCATCTCGGCGTAGCGCGGCATGAGGCTGTCGCGCAGGTGCATGACCTCGCGGTCGAGCGTCAGCGATTCCAGCGCGCGGTGGGCGGCGTGCAGGATGGTGCCGCCGGGGGTCTCGTAGACGCCGCGCGCCTTCATGCCGACGTAGCGATTCTCGACCAGGTCGACGCGGCCGATACCGTGGCGGCCGCCGATGGTGTTGAGCGCCGCGAGCAGGTTGGCGGGCGACAGCCGCTCGCTGTTGACGCTCACCGGGTCGCCGGCTTCGTAGTCGATCTCGACGTACTCGGGCTTGTCCGGCGCGCGCTCGGGCGAGACGCTGAGCACGTACATGTCCTCGTAGGGCTCGCTCCACGGATCTTCGAGAATGCCGCCTTCGAAGCTGAGGTGCAGCAAGTTGCGATCGGTGCTGTAGGGCTTCTCCTTGGTGACCGGGATGGGAATGCCCTTGTGCTCGGCGTACTCGATCAGCTTGGTGCGCGAGTTGAGATCCCACTCGCGCCACGGGGCGATGACGCGGATACCCGGCTCCAGGGCGTAGTACGTCAGCTCGAAGCGCACCTGGTCGTTGCCCTTGCCGGTGGCGCCGTGCGAGACGGCGTCCGCCCCTTCCTTGCGTGCGATCTCGATCTGGCGCTTGGCGATCAGCGGTCGCGCAATCGAGGTGCCGAGCAGGTAGGTGTGCTCGTAGACGGTGCTGCCGCGCAACATCGGGAAGACGAAGTCGCGCACGAACTCCTCGCGCAGGTCCTCGATGTAGACGGCGCAGGCGCCGCCGTCGCGCGCTTTCTTCTCCACCGGGGCGAGCTCGGCGCCCTGGCCGAGATCGGCGCAGAAGGCGACGACCTCGGAGCCGTAGGTGTCGATCAGCCAGGCGAGGATGACGGAGGTGTCGAGTCCGCCGGAGTAGGCGAGGACGATCTTCTTCGGATTGTTGGTCATAGCGCTCATGTGTGCCGGGGCGTCTGGCCGTTGAGCCAGACGAGGATTCCTTTCTGTACGTGGAGGCGGTTCTCCGCCTGATCGAGGATGATCGATTGCGGCCCGTCGATGACGTCGGCCGTGACTTCTTCGCCGCGGTGGGCGGGCAAGCAGTGCATGACGACGGCGTCCGGCTTGGCCAGGCGCATGGCGGCGGCGTTGACTTGATACGGTTGGAAACGCTGCTTGCGCTCAGCCGCCTCGTCCTCCTGACCCATGCTGGTCCAGACGTCGGTGTAGACCACGTCGGCGCCGGCGAGCGCGACGGCGGGATCGGGCGTGACCGTGACCGCCGCACCTTCGCGGCGCGCCAGCTCGAGCATGCCGGGGTCGGGCTCGTAGCCGGGCGGACATGCCAGGGCGAAGCGGAAGCCGAAGCGCGTGGCGGCGGCGATCCAGGAGTTGGCCATGTTGTTGCCGTCGCCGAGAAAGGCGACGCGCAGCCCGTCGAGTCGGCCGCGGTGCTCGATGATGGTGAAGCAGTCGCTCAACACCTGGCAGGGGTGGCGCAGGTCGGAGAGGCCGTTGATCACCGGGATCGTGGCGCCGCCGGCGAGCTCGACAAGCGTCTGGTGCGTAAACACGCGCGCCATGATGAAGTCGACCCAGCGCCCGAGGTTGCCGGCGATGTCGGCCACCGACTCGCGCTCGCCGAGCCGGATGTCCGCCGGTGTGAGATAGACCGCGTAGCCGCCGAGCTGCGTCATACCGACTTCGAACGTCACGCGCGTGCGCAGGCTCGGCTTCTCGAAAATCATCGCCAGCGTCTTGCCGGCCAGCAGCGGCGGCCGTTCGCCGAGCTTCAGCTCGCGCTTCAGGCGCGCCGAGATGTGCAGGATGGCTTCCAGCTCGGGGCGGGTGAGGGCGGCGAGCTCGAGGAAATCGCGTTTCATAGCTCCAACACCCGCGCCAGAATGGCCAGGCCCTCGTCGACTTCGGCGGCACCGATGGTCAGCGGCGGCGTCAGGCGCAGGACCTTGTTGGCAGTACAGTTGATGATCAGACCGGCCGCCAGGCACTGCTCGACGACCGGTGCGCCCGGCTTGCTCAGCTCGACACCGATCAGCAGGCCGGCACCGCGCACGTCGACGATTGGCGCGCCGCGTTCCTGCAACTCCCGTAAGCCGGCAATCAGGCGCGCGCTCATGCGCTGGCAGTTGCTCAGCACGCCTTCGCCGCACAGGGCTTCGATGACGGCCAGACCAACCGCGCAGGTGAGGGCGTTGCCGCCGAAGGTCGATCCGTGCGAGCCGAGGTTGAAGCTCGATGCCACCGCCGCCGACGCCAGCATGGCGCCGATCGGCACGCCCGTCCCGAGGCCCTTGGCCAGGGTCATGATGTCCGGCGCGATACCGCTCTGCTCGTAGGCGAACATCGTCCCGGTCCGCCCGACACCGGTCTGCACCTCGTCGAAGATCAGCAACAGATTGTTGCGGTCGCACAGCTCGCGCACCCGGCGCAGGTAGTCGGGCGCCGGCACGACGACGCCGCCCTCGCCCTGGATCGGCTCGAGCATGATGGCGATCGTGCGCGGGTTGATCGCCGCTTCGAGCGCCGCAACCTCGTCGTACGCGGCGTAGCGGAAGCCCGGCGTCAGCGGCTCGAACCCGGTGCGCACCTTCTCCTGGCCGGTGGCGGCAATGGTCGCCAGCGTGCGGCCGTGAAAGGAGCCCAGCGTCGTGACGATCTCGTAGCGCCCGTCGCCGCGGTCGTGGCCGTACTTGCGCGCCAGCTTGATCGCCGCCTCGTTGGCTTCGGCGCCGCTGTTGCAAAGGAAGACGCGGTCGGCGAACGAGCGTGTCACCAGTTGCTCGGCCAGTCGGGCTTGCGGCTCGCTGTTGTGCTGGTTCGAGACGTGCAGAATCTTGCGCGCGTGGGTTTCGCGGGCGCGCACGACGCCGGGGTAATTGTGCCCGAGCGCCGTCACCACGGTGCTGGAAAAGAAGTCCAGGTACTCGCGGCCGTCGGCGTCCCACACCCGCGTGCCGTCGCCGCGCACCAGGGCGAGCGGCGCCCGGGCGTAGGTGCCGAACAGATAGCGGTCGCTGAGGGCGATGATTTCGGCCGTGTTCATGGCATCGCCTTCTCGGCCCGCTTGGGCTCGCTGCGCTGGCGGCCGCCGCGCCGCCCGAGGGCGCGGACGACCTCGGTACCGACGCCTTCGCGGGTGAAAATCTCGAGCAATACGGCATGGCGCAAGCGGCCGTCGACGATGTGTGCTTTCTGGACGCCGCCGGTCAGCGCGTCGAGGCAGCACTCGACTTTGGGGATCATGCCCTCGCCGATGACGCCGTCGGCGATCATCTGGCGCGCCTGCTCGGCGTCGATGGTCGACATCACCGTGCCGGTATGGTCGTGGATGCCGTCGACGTCGGTGAGGAGCAACAACTTCTCGGCCCGCAGCGACTCGGCAACCTTGGCCGCCACCAGGTCCGCATTGATGTTGAGCGTCTCGCCGCCGTCGCTGATGCCGACGGGGGCGATGACCGGAATGAAATCGCTGCGGTCGAGTGATTCGATGACCGTGGGATTGATGCCGACGACTTCCCCGACCATGCCGATGTCGAGATGGCCGACCTCTCCCGGGGCGGCCGGCATCTTCATGCGCCGCGCCCGGATCAGCTCGCCGTCCTTGCCCGACAGACCGACCGCGCGCCCACCGTGGCGATTGATCAGCGTGACGATCTCCTTGTTGATCTTGCCGACCAGGACCATCTCGACCACGTCCATGGTCGCCTGATCGGTGACGCGCATGCCGCGCACGAAGGTCGACTCGATGCCGAGCTGGGCCAGCATCTGGCCGATCTGCGGGCCGCCGCCGTGCACGATCACCGGGTTCATGCCGATGAACTTCAGCAACACGATGTCCTGCGCGAAGCTGTCCTTCAGCGCCTCGTCGACCATGGCGTGGCCGCCGTACTTGATGACCATCGTCTTGCCGGCGAAGCGGCGAATGTAGGGCAGGGCGTCGAGCAGGATCTCCGCCTTGGCGATCAACCCCTCGACTTCGCCCGCGCTGCGCATGGCCATCTCAGCCGCCCCACGGTGTGTGGATCGGGCCGCACGGCTCGGCCGGTTCAGAGAATGTATCGGGACAGGTCTTCATCCTTCACTACCTCTTCGAGCTTGTCGTGAACGTAGGCCGCATCGATGACGACATCGCGCTCCGTCATCTCTGGCGCGTCGAAGGATATCTGGTCAAGGATGCGTTCCACGACGGTGTGCAATCGGCGCGCGCCGATGTTCTCCATCCGGTCGTTGACGCGCGCCGCGATGTCGGCGATGGCGGCGATGGCGTCGTCGCTGAAGACCAGGGTGATGCCCTCGGTGCGCATCAGCGCGACGTACTGCTTGAGCAGCGCGTTGGCGGGCTCGGTGAGAATGCGGACGAAGTCGTCGCGCGTCAGCGCGTCGAGCTCGACGCGGATCGGGAAGCGTCCCTGGAACTCGGGGATGAGGTCCGACGGCTTGCTCATGTGAAAGGCGCCGGAAGCGATGAACAGAATGTGGTCGGTGCGCACTATGCCGTGCTTGGTGCTGACGGTGCAGCCCTCGACGATCGGCAACAGGTCGCGCTGCACACCCTCGCGCGAGACGTCCGGGCCGGCCAGCCCCTGACGGCTGGCGATCTTGTCGATCTCGTCGACGAAGATGATGCCCGACTGCTCCACGCGGCGGATGGCTTCCTTCTTCACCGCATCCATGTCGAGCAGCTTGCCCGCCTCCTCGAGCGTCAGCAGCTCGAGCGCCTCGCGCACCGGTACGGTGCGCTTCTTGGTCTTCTTGGGCATCAAGTTCGAGAACATGTCCTTGAGATGGAACTCCATCTCTTCCATGCCCTGCGGCGAGAAGACCTCGACCATCGGCATGGCCGCGGCGCTGACCTCGAGCTCGACCGGCCGCTCGTCGAGCTTGCCGTCGCGCAGCATGCGGCGCAGCTTCTCGCGCGTGGCAGAGGTGGAATCGTCCTCGGCAGGCGTCGGTTCGCCCATCGGCTGGACCCGCCGCTCCGCCGTCGAGCGCACCGGCGGCAGCAGCAGGTCGAGGACGCGCTCCTCGGCGATCTCGCGCGCGTGCAGCTTGACCTTCTCCTGCTCCTCGGCCTTGACCATGCCGATGGCGAGCTCGGCGAGGTCGCGAATCATCGACTCGACATCGCGGCCGACGTAGCCGACCTCGGTGAACTTGGAGGCCTCGACCTTGATGAAGGGCGCCTGGGCGAGCTTGGCCAGGCGGCGCGAGATCTCCGTCTTTCCCACGCCGGTGGGGCCGATCATGATGATGTTCTTCGGCGCGATCTCGTCGCGCAGGTCCTCGGGCACCTGCTGGCGCCGCCAGCGGTTGCGCAGCGCGATGGCGACGGCGCGTTTGGCGTTGCGCTGGCCGACGATGTAGCGGTCGAGCTCGGAGACGATCTCGCGCGGCGTCATGTGGCTCATCGCCGGCCCCGCGGATCGGTCACGTCAACTCCTCGATGGTCAGCTGGTCGTTGGTGAAGACGCAGATCGAGGCGGCGATGCGCATCGACTCGACGGCGATGGCGCGCGCATCGAGCTGGCCGTGCGCGATCAGCGCGCGCGCCGCTGCGAGGGCGTAGTTGCCGCCCGAGCCGATGGCGGTGACCGGTTCGTCCGGCTCGATGATGTCGCCGCTGCCCGAGAGCACGAGAATGCCGTCGCGGCTGGCGGCGAGCAGCAGCGCTTCGAGGCGGCGCAACACGCGGTCGGTGCGCCAGTCCTTGGCCAGCTCGACCGCGGCGCGCATCAGGTTGCCGTTGTACTGCTCGAGCTTGGCTTCGAACTTGTCGAACAGCGTGAAGGCATCGGCCGTGGCGCCGGCGAAGCCGGCCAGTACCTTGCCGCCGTGCAGGCGGCGGACTTTGCGCGCGCCGCGCTTCATGACCGTGTTGCCGAGGCTGACCTGGCCGTCGCCGGCCATAACCACGACGTCGCGATGGCGCAGGGCGAGAATGGTGGTACTGCGGATCAGTGGCTGGGTCATGGTGATCGAACAAGCTCAGGCGCGCGGGTGCGACTTGTCGTACACGGTCATGAGCTGATCGAGATTGACGTGGGTGTATTTCTGCGTCGTCGACAGGCTGGCATGCCCGAGCAGCTCCTGGATGGCGCGCAAATCGGCGCCGGCGCCGAGCAGGTGCGTCGCAAAGCTATGGCGCAGGCCGTGCGGGCTGATCTTGGTCGCCAGGCCGCTGGACAGCGTGTAGCCGTCGACGGCGCGCGCCACCGAGCGCGTCGTCAGGCGGCCGCCGCGCTGATTGAGGAACACCACCTCGGGGTTGCGCAGCGGACGCCGGCAGAGCTGCGGGATGGCGGCGCGATAGGTCGCCAGCGCCTCGAGCGCCGGCCGGCCGATGGGGACGACGCGTTCCTTGTCGCCCTTGCCGCGCACGCGCACCAGCGCGATGGACTCGTCGATGTCCGCCCAGTTGAGCCCGACCAGCTCGCTGACGCGCAGGCCGCACGAGTACGCCACCTCCAGGATGGCGCGATCGCGCAGCCCGACGGGCGTCGCCGGGTCGGGCGCCTGCAGCAGCCGCAGGATATCGTCGACGGTGAGGTGGGCGGGCAGCTGCTGATCCTTCTTCGGCGTGACGATGCCGAGCGTCGGATCGACCTCGATGGCGCCCTGGCGCAGGGCGAACTGGAAGAAATGCTTGGCGGCCGACAGCTTGCGCGCCACCGAGCTCTTGCGGTTGCGGCGCAGCAGGTCGATGAGGAACTGGCGCACCATGGTCTGATCGATGCTCGAGACGGGAACTGCCGGCGGCGCCTGATCAAGGGCGGCGGCGGCGAAGGCGCAGAGCTGGCGCAGGTCGCTGGCGTAGCTGCGCACCGTGTGCGGCGAAGCGTTGTGCTCCACCTGCAACATGCGAACGAACTCGCCGATCAGCTCGGTTAGCGCCGTCATCTCCCCTCGAAAGTGCTCCTCAACGCCCGCGTTGGACCGGCGGGAGGCGTATGGTATCAACCGAGTTTCGGAGGGGCAAGGAAGGGTGAGTGCACGCGAGCGGCAGAGTCTGGAGCGCGTCGTCTTCCGCAGCCGGCGCGGCGGGCGGTTGGTCGGCGTCTGGCATCACGGCGCGGGCCAGCGCGGCGTGATTCTCTGTCACGGTATGGAGTCGTCGAAGGAAGGTCTCAAGTCGGTACGCATGGCCGAGAGCCTGGCCGCCGCGGGTTGCGATGTTCTGCGCTTCGATTTCTCCTACGTCGGCGAGTCGGAAGGCGACTTCCTCGATTTGACCGTCAGCGGCGAGGTCGAGGACCTCGCCGGCGCCTGGCAGTTCGCCCGCCAGCGCGTGGCGGGTCCGCTCGGCATCGTCGGCTCGTCGCTGGGCGGCACCGTGGCGCTGCTCTTTACCGCGGAGGAAGCGGATGTGGCAGCGCTCGCGACCATCGCAGCGGTGGCCGTGCCCGGCCGCTTGGCGCGCCGACTGTCCGCCGAGGAACGACTGCAGTGGCAACGGGACGGTGTCTATCCCGTCTACGGCGTGCCGCTGCGTTACGGATTTCTCGAAGATGTGGAAGCCCTCGACGTGCTCGCCGCCGTGCGGCGGATTCAGTGCCCCCTGCTGGTGACGCACGGAACCGATGACGAGATCGTGCCGTGCGCGGATGGCGACGCCATCGCTGACGCCGTGCCGGGCAGGGCCGCGCTGCTGCGCTATGCGGGTGCCGACCACCGCTTTTCCGATGCGGCGCTGCTCGACCGGCTACTCGGCGATATCGTCGAGTGGATGCTGGCCCGGCTGGAGGCGGACGCTCCGGGCACACCGCTGCGCCGCGCCGCGTCGGAGCGCGCGTGAGCGCTGCGGCGGTGCGCGCCTGCCATCGCTGCGCGACCGATATCGGCACCGTGGAACGGGTCGGGCGGCGCGACACCTGCCTGCGCTGCGGCAGCGATCTGCACTGCTGCCGCAACTGTGAGCACTACGCGCCGGCGGCGCACAACCAATGCCGCGAGCCGCAGAGCGAGCGCCAGGTCGAGAAGGAGAGCGGCAACTTCTGCGACTACTTCCGCTTTCGGCGCGGCGCGTCGCTCGCGGCGCCCGCCAGCGGCGCCCGCGCGCAGCTCGGTGCCCTGTTTCGCAAGAAGGAGCGCCCATGATCCGTCGACTCACCCTCGCGCTCCTGTTCTGCGTCGGTGCCTGCAAGGGCGGCGGTGACACACCGCGCGGCATCGCCGAGCGGTTTCTCGACGAGCACTACGTGCGCATGAACCTGCCCGGCGCCCGCGAGTACACCACCGGGCTGGCGGCGAGCAAGGTGCTCGAGATGGAGCATCTCATCGATGGCCAGGAGATCGACTCGGCGACGCGCAAGCCGCATGTCAGCTACACGCTGAAGGAGACCAAGGACGAGACCGACGACAGCGTGTCGCTCCTCTACGAAGGTGTGATCCGGGTCGAGGATGCCGACACCTTCACGCGCCACTGGCTGATCACCATGCGCAAGCAGGAGGATGGGGCCTGGCGCGTCTCGAACTTCCAGGAGTTCGAATGAGCCAACGCGTGCCCGTCACCGAGGGCCTTTTCAGTGCCGACGGCGCCGGCGGGCGGCTGATCGGCGGACTCTGCCCGGCCTGCGCGCGCTGTCACTTTCCGCGCGCCGAGACCTGTCCCTACTGCTCGGCTCCGGGGTGCACCGAGCGATTCCTCGGCGAGCGCGGCACGTTGCGCCTGTTCACCTCGGTCGGCAACCGGCCGCCGGGATACCGTGGCGAGGTGCCGTTCGGCTTCGGCGTCGTCGAGCTGCCGGAGGGCATTCGCCTCATCAGTCGGCTGACCGAGGCCGACGTGGGCAAGTTGCGCATCGGACAGCCGATGGTGCTGGTGTTCACCACCCTGCACGTCGACGAACAGGGGCGCGAGGTGGCCAGCTACGCCTTTGCGCCGGAAGGAGCGTGAACGTGGCCGGGGCCGTGGAAATCGCCGGGGTCGGCATGCACCCATTCGGCCGCTTCGGCGAGAAGAGTGTCGTCGACATGGGCGTCGCGGCCGTGCGGGCGGCGCTGGCGGAGGCCGGCATGGAGCGCGGCGGCTTCCAGGCGGCGTACTGCGGCACGGTGTACACGGGGGTCGCGGCCGGCCACAAGGTGCTGACGGCGCTGGGTATGACCGGCATGCCGATCATGAACGTCGAGGCCGGGTGCGCCAGCGGCGGCGCCGCGCTCGGGCTCGGGGTCGACGCCATCCGCAGCGGGCGCTACGACTGCGTGCTGGTCTTCGGCATGGAGAAGATGCCGAAGGGGATCATTCGCTCCTCCTTCTTCGAGCCCTGGCGCGAAGAGGCGGGCCTGGCGGTGACGCCGGCGTACTTTGCATTGCGCGCGCAGCGGCTGATGCTGGAATCGGGCGTGACCAAGCGCGATCTGGCGCAGGTGTCGGTGAAGAATCACCGCCACGGCGTGCACAACCCGTACGCCATGTTCCGCAAGGAGTTCAGCCTCGAATCCGTGCTCGCCTCGGCGGTCGTCTGCGAGCCATTGACGCTGTATATGCTGTGCTCGCCAAACGAGGGCGCGGCCGCGATCGTGCTGCGGCGCGCCCGCGGCGGCGCGCGACAGGTGTGCGTTGCCGCCGCGACGCTGCGCTCGCATCTGCCCGGCAACGTGCTCGGCGAGCACACGCCGATGTGCGGCCTGGCCGACGACGCGATCGCGCCGCCGACCGAGCTGGCGGCACAGGCCGCCTACGAAGAGGCGGGCATCGGCCCACAGGACCTCGACGTCGTCGAGCTGCAGGACACCGACTCGGCCCGCGAGCTGCTTTCCTACGAAGAGCTGGGCCTGTGTCCGAAGGGCAAATCAGGTCAATGGATCGCCGAGGGCCGCACCGAGATGGGCGGCGCGCTGCCGGTCAATCCGAGCGGCGGCCTGCTGTCGAAGGGCGAGCCGCTGGGCGCCTCGGGACTGGGGCAGGTGATCGAGCTCTATTGGCAACTGCGCGGCGAAGCGGGGGCGCGGCAGGTTCCCGACGCGCGGCTCGCGCTGGCGCATACGGTCGGCCGCGGCGCCAACGCGTCGGTCGTGGTGCTGCAGCGGTGAACCTGAAAAGAAAACTGTTAACCACAGAGAACACAGAGGACACAGAGTTCAGAGAGAGCCGAAGAGAAGAGTTTCTTGGCTCAGCATTTTTCTTCTCAATCTTATGTCTGTGTTCTCTGTGTCCTCTGTGGTTGAGAATCCGGCCTGCTCTTTTCACTTGCCGGAGAAGCGCGGCGCGCGCTTTTCCATCACGGCGGTGATGCCCTCGCGCGCGTCGGCGGTGGTGAAGGTGAAGCTCTGCTGCAGGGATTCGAAGTCGAGCATG
The DNA here is from genome assembly GCA_964455095.1 of uncultured Binatia bacterium (SeqCode). Lineage (GTDB taxonomy): Bacteria > Desulfobacterota > Binatia > HRBIN30 > CADEER01 > CAYVUV01. The sequence continues at coordinate 31,361 of CAYVUV010000238.1, read as the reverse complement.
TCCTCGAGGCTGTGCTCGGGACCGCGGTAGATGGCGCGCTTGGTCATGCGCACGGCGGCCGGCCCGGCGGCGGCGATCTCTTCGGCCAGGGCGCGCACCGCGCCGGCGAAGTCGTCGCGCGCGACGACGCGGCTGAGGATACCGAGGCGTTCGGCCTCGGTGGCGTCGATGATGCGGCCGGTGAAGAACAGCTCGCAGGCGCGCGCCGTGCCGATCAGGCGCGGCAGGAAGTAGGTGGCGCCCATGCCGGGGTGGATGCCGAGCTTGGTGAACGTCATGCCCATCTTGGCGTCGGCGGCGGCGATGCGCAGGTCGCAGGCGAGCGCGAAGCAAAGTCCGGCGCCGATGGCGTGGCCGTTGATGGCGGCGATGGTCGGCATGGGCAGGCTGCGGACGGAAAGAAAGCGGGCATAGAAGTCGCGCGGCGAGCCGGCCATGGTCGGGCTGTCGGCATCGGTGCTCAAACCGGCGTCGCGCGCCAGCATACCGAGGTCGCCGCCGGAACTGAACGCCTTGCCGGCGCCGGTGATGACAACGACGCGCGCGGCGGCATCGGCGCGGATCTCCTCGACGGCGTGGCGCAGGTCGTCGCCCATGGCGGGCGTCATCGCGTTGCGCGTCTCGGGGCTGTTCAAGGTAACGGTGACGACCCCGGCGGCGTCGCGGGTCAGTTCGATGTGCTCGTACGCCATGCGCCCTCCTGGTTGCGTGCGCGCTGCCGACGCGGCGCGCGCACGGCATGCGCTTTAGTGATTCCACCGCGAATGCGCAATCGAGTCGGGCGCGGCGCCCCTCGGCTTGCTGCGCTGCGCGAACGCGGGTATTAAAAGCGGCTGACATTCGGGCCGGCGCGGCCGCGCTGACGCCCATCCACATATGTGCGGAAAGGAAGCGAAGCATCATGAGTCGACGCAAGATTGCGATGATCGGGTCGGGGATGATCGGTGGGACGCTGGCCCACCTGGCGCTGCTGAAGAAACTGGGCGATGTCGTGCTGTTCGACGTCATCGACGGCCTGCCGCAGGGCAAGGCGCTGGACCTGCTGGAATCGGGACCGATCGAGGGCTTCGATGCCAGCGTCACGGGCACCATCGACCTGGCCGACATCAAGGGCGCCGACGTCTGCATCGTCACCGCCGGCTCGCCGCGCCGGCCCGGTATGAGCCGCGACGACTTGCTGAGCATCAACGTCAAGGTGATGAAGACGGTGGCCGAGGGCATCAAGCAGCATGCGCCCAACGCGTTCGTCATCGTCATCACCAACCCGCTCGATGCGATGGTGACCGTCATGAAGCGCGTCACCGGCTTTCCCAAGCAGAAGGTCATCGGCCAGGCCGGCGTGCTCGACTCAGCCCGCTACCGCACCTTCGTCGCCATGGAGCTCGGCGTCTCGGTGCAGAGCGTGTCGGCGATCGTCCTCGGCGGCCACGGCGACGACATGGTGCCGGTGCGTAGCCTGTGCCACGTCGGCGGTGTACCCGTCGACCGCCTCATCAAGCCCGATCGCCTGGCGGCGATCGAACAGCGCACGCGCGGCGGCGGCGGCGAAATCATGAACCTGCTGAAGAACGGCTCGGCCTTCTACACGCCGGCGGCCGCCGCCATCCGCATGGCCGAGGCGTACCTGTTCGACAAGAAGGAGATCCTCCCCTGCGCTGCGTTGCTCGAAGGCGAGTACGGCGTCAGCGGCTTCTACGTCGGCGTGCCGGTGCAGATCGGCGCCGGCGGGGTCGAGAAGGTCATCGAGGTCGAACTGAACAAAGAGGAACGCGCCGCCCTCGAGGTCTCGGTCTCGCATGTGCGCGAGTTGGTGACAGCGTCGGAGAAGTTTCTCAGCGCCTGAGCGGCAGCGGGAGCCAGAACATGAATGTGCACGAGTTCCAGGGCAAAGCGATCCTGAAGCGCTACGGCGTGGCGGTGCCGAGCGGACGCGAGGTCGTAAGCCCTGAAGATGCGGCCGCGGCGACCAGCGAGTTGGGTGGAACGGCGGTGATCAAGGCGCAGATCCACGCCGGCGGACGCGGCAAGGCCGGCGGTGTGAAGGTGTGCCGTAGCCCCGAGGAAGCACAGGAATTCGCGCGCAACCTGCTCGGTCGCACGTTGGTGACGCACCAGACCGGCCCGGGCGGCCGGGTCGTGCGGCGCCTGCTCGCCGAACAGGTGAGCGACATCGAGCGCGAGTTCTACCTCGGCATGGTCGTCGACCGCGCCACCGGCCGGCCGGCGATGATGGCCTCGGCCGAAGGCGGCGTGGAGATCGAGGAGGTGGCGGCGCACTCACCCGAGAAGATCCTGCGCGAGAGCATCGACCCGGCCGTCGGGCTGCAGGCCTACCAGGCACGCAATCTCGCCTACGGTATCGGCATCCCCAAGGCGTCGGTCAACAAGGCGGTCGCGTTCATGACCGCCCTCTACCGCGCCTTCATGGACTGCGACGGGTCGATGGCCGAGATCAACCCGCTGGTGCTCACCAAGCAGGGCGACCTGCTGGCCCTCGACGCCAAGATGGGCTTTGACGACAACGCCCTCTACCGGCACCCGGAGTTGCGCGAGTTGCGCGACCTCAACGAAGAGGACCCGCGCGAGGTCGAGGCGTCGAAGTTCGACCTCAGCTACATCGCCCTCGACGGCAACATCGGCTGCATGGTCAACGGGGCAGGGCTGGCCATGGCGACCATGGACATCATCAAGCACTTCGGCGGCGAGCCAGCCAACTTCCTCGATGTCGGCGGCGGCGCCACCACCGAGAAGGTAACCGAGGCGTTCAAGATTCTGCTCTCCGACGACGGCGTGCGCGCCGTGCTGGTCAACATTTTCGGCGGCATCATGAAGTGCGACATCATCGCCAATGGTGTGGTCGAAGCGGCGCGCCAGACCAAGCTGCAGGTGCCCCTGGTCGTTCGCCTGGAAGGCACCAACGTCGAGATCGGCCGCAAGATTCTCGACGATTCTGGACTGAACATTATTTCAGCCACCGACATGGCCGATGCGGCGCGCAAGGTTGTCGAAGCAGCCCGGCGAGCCTGACCACCAAGCCATTGTGGAGAACCTGTTGATTGCGGCCCGCAAATGCCCGCCTTACAAGGGCCAGGGGCCCCTGGCGCCGACTTAGTCAGCTTGGGACTGCAAATAAAAGCTGCTGAATCAGCTGGTTAACCGCAGATCCTAGAATCTCTCGCGGAGAGGTGCAAAAAAGCCCGTACGGCGGCACTCTAGGCGGGTCCTGTGGATAACACTTAGAGATCTTCGTCGACGCGGACGTTCGATTTGCCGGTGCTGACATCGGCCAGCCGGTCGTCGACATAGAGCTCGACGCGGAACACGGCATCGCGATTTTCGGTCCCCAGGGGGTCGAATGCGGCGCTGACGGTCTCGCGAGCGTCCTCGATGAAGAGGGTGGCCGGCGTGCGGCACGCTTCGGCGACCGGTCGGATGTCGCAGCTGGTGACGTTGGTGTTGAACTGATCGCCCAGCGAGGCGAAGAACGCGACGAAGGCGTCGTCGTGGAAATCGCGGCAGGAGACACCGGGGGGGAAGGTCGTTGTGGTGGCGCAGATCTCGATGCGGACCCGGTGTCCGACCACGTCGGGGATCGGGTCGCCGGTCTTCACATCGGCGCAGCTGCCGGGTGTGATGTCGCGGCTGGTCGTCGCGCGCAGATCGGTGCCGAGGAACAGATCGACGCGCAGGGAATTGCTCTCGTCGGGCAGCACCTCGAAGGTGGCGCTGACCGGCTGGGAGAAGTTCTCGAGGATGAAGAAGTGGGGGGCTTCGAAGATTCGCAGGGGAAATTGGTGGTCGCCGTTGGAGCCGCGGATGCCGGAACCGGTGCAGTCGGTGGGCGTCTCGGGGCGCAGGCGGAAGCGGGTGCCGGCGACGCCCGAGGCGCGGTAGATGACCTCGATGGGGCGCGTCTCGCGCGAACCGCTCTTGCCGCAGGCGATACCCGCGACGGCGAGGAGAGCGGCGAACAGGCCAATCGTTCGATTGCGATGGATCATCGCGGGTATGTGGCAGGATCGCCGCAGGGGGTCAAGGTTGTGTCGCGGGTGGCGATTTCGGCTAAGCTCGCCGACATGGATCGCGAGCGCTTTCGCGCCCTGGTGACGGACGCCCTGGACGAGATTCCGGATCCGTTCCTACCGTATCTCGAGAATGTCCAGGTCGTGGTAGACGACGAGCCCGCGGCGGATCTGATCGCCGAGATGGGCCTCGATCCGCGCCGCGACACGCTCTTCGGTCTCTACGAAGGAGTCCCGATCACCGAGCGCGGCGACAATGACTCGGGCGCGCTGCCCGATCGCATCACCATCTTCTATCGCCCGCTGGTGCACGCCTTCCGCAGCCCGGGCGCGCTGCGGCGCGAGATCCGCAAGACGGTCATTCACGAGATCGCGCACTTCTTCGGGCTCGACGACGAGGCGATCGAGGGTGATGGATACTGACGGGCAGACGCAGTCCGTCGGCAGCGCCATGAGGGGTGACGGGGCGGAGGAAGTGGTCCACAGCTTTGGTGCGCTGCATGTGCGGGTCCTGCGCGCACGTGGGCTCGAGACCGCGATCGACGCGGCGGCGCTGCTCGGTGTCGGTGACGTCGCCGAGCCGCCGTATTGGATGCACCTGTGGCCCGGCGCCACGGCCCTGGCACGGCGCGTGGCAGAGGACGGGCAGGTGGGACCCGACTGCCGTTTCCTGGAGCTGGGGTGCGGGCTGGCGTTGCCATCCCTGGTCGCCGCGCTGCGCGGGGCGCGCGGGGTCGCGACGGACTGGAAGGTGGATCCCCTGCGCTTCGCGCGCGCCAGCGCGGCCCTGAATCGGCAGACGTTGGAGGTGGTGCAGATGAGCTGGGAACAACCGGCGCTGCGCGAAGGATTCGATCTCTGTCTCGGCGCGGACATCGCCTACGACCGCGCCGCGGAGGCCCCGCTGATTCGAGCCCTCGGGCGCGTCCTGCGCCCGGGCGGCGTCGCCTGGTTGGCCGATTCGGTCAACACCTATCGCGACACCCTGACCGGGGGCCTGGAGGCGGCCGGGTTCGCGTGTCGTGTCGAGTCATGTCGCGAAGAGGACGACGGGCGCCCGGTGTGGGTGCGGGTGATCGAAGCGCGCCGGGTCGGGGCATGAGCTTTCTGATCTTCGACATCGAGACGCGGGTCGACAAAGCGCTGGTGCGCGAGACGCAGTTCGCCGGCGCGGGCCTCGACGACGAGGCGGCGTACCAGCGCATGCGCGACACGCTGCGACAGGAGTCGGACGGGCGCAGCGACTTCTTTCCGGCGACGTTCCACGTTCCCATCTCCATCGCACTGGGCCGCGCCGGGGCCGACTATGCGTTGCAGGAAGTCGAAGTGCTGGGGGCCGACACGTTGGGTGAGGCCGGGATCGTGCGCGCCTTCTGGGAGCGCCTCGAGGCCTTCGACGGCACCCTGGTGTCGTTCAACGGTCGCGGCTTCGACCTGCCGGTGCTCGAGCTCAACGCCCTGCGCCACGGCTGCGTGGCGGCGCGCTACTTCGGCGAGCGCAACGGATTGCGCCAGCGCTTCGGCCGGCACTGCGACCTCTACGACCTGCTCACCAACACGGGGGCCGTGCGGCTGCGCGGCGGGCTCGACCTGTTGGCCAAGCTGGTCGGGTTGCCGGGGAAGATGGGTGTCGCGGGTGGTGACGTGCAGGCGCTCTGGGAAGCGGGGCAGTTCGACGCGATCAACCGCTATTGCGCGCGCGACGTGATCCAGACGTACTTTCTGCTCCTGCGCGTCGAGCACATGCGCGGCCACCTCTCGACCGAGCAACTGCAGGCGGTTGAAGCCGGCGCTGCGCCGTTTCGCGCCGAGCTCGACGCGACCTCGGGAGGGTAGGGCGATGCGAGGAGAAGAGCGCTTTCGCCTCGTCGCCGACTTCCAGCCCGAGGGCGACCAGCCGCGGGCAATCGCCCAGCTCGTGGAAGGTCTGGCCGCCGGGCAACGACACCAGGTCCTGCTCGGCGTGACCGGCTCGGGCAAGACCTTCACCATGGCCAACGTCGCCGCGGCGTTGAACAAGCCGACCCTGGTCATCGCCCCCAACAAGACGCTGGCGGCGCAGCTCTACCACGAGTTCAAAGCGCTGTTTCCTGACAACGCCGTGCGCTACTTCGTCAGCTATTACGACTACTACCAGCCCGAGGCGTACGTCCCGAGCACCGACACGTACATCGAGAAGGATTCGTCGATCAACGACGAGATCGACAAGATGCGGCATTCGGCAACCAAGGCGTTGCTCGAGCGGAACGATGTCCTGATCGTCGCCAGCGTGTCGTGCATCTACGGCCTCGGATCGCCGGAAGCGTATTTCGACATGCTCGTCTTCGTCGAACGGGGCGAGCGCGTCGATCGCGACCAGCTGCTGCGCAAACTGGTGGAGATCCAATACGAGCGCAATGACTATGATTTTCACCGCGGCAGCTTTCGGGTTCGCGGCGACGTGGTCGAGATCTTCCCCGCCTACGAAGAAGCGCGCGCCCTGCGCATCGAGTTCTTCGGCGACGACATCGAGCGCATTGCCGAGATCGACCCGCTGCGCGGCAAGACGCTGCGGGCGCTCGACCGGGTCGCCATCTATCCGGCCAGTCACTACGTCACCAAGCCCGATCAGCTCAAGCGGGCGGTCGACGCCGTGCGCACCGAGCTGCGCGAGCGACTGCAAGCGTTGCGGGCGGAAAACAAGTTGCTGGAGGCGCAGCGGCTCGAGCAACGCACCATGTACGACCTGGAGCTGTTGGAGGAGATGGGGTTCTGTCCGGGCATTGAGAACTACTCGCGCCACCTCACCGGGCGGGCGATCGGGGAGCCGCCGCCGACGTTGATCAACTACTTTCCGGACGATTTCCTGCTGTTCATCGACGAGAGCCACGTCACCGTGCCGCAGATCGGCGGGATGTACCGCGGCGATCGCTCGCGCAAGGAGACCCTGGTCGACTTTGGCTTCCGCCTGCCCTCGGCATTGGACAATCGACCGCTCAATTTCGCCGAGTTTGAAGGGCTGTCACGGCAGACGGTGTACGTCTCGGCGACTCCCGGTGAGTACGAAATCAACGCCGCCGGAGGACAGGTCGTCGAGCAGCTCATCCGGCCAACGGGGCTGACCGATCCGGAAATCGTCGTACGCTCGGCGCGCGCCCAGGTCGACGACCTGCTCGATGAGATTCGCACCCGTGTGGCCCGCAACGAGCGTGTGTTGGTGACCACGCTGACGAAGAAGATGGCCGAGGACCTGACCGACTACTACCAGGAGCTCGGCGTGCGCGTGCGCTACCTGCACTCTGACATCCAAACGATCGAGCGCGTCGATATCATCCGCGACCTGCGCAAGGGGATGTTCGACGTGCTGGTGGGAATCAACCTGTTGCGCGAGGGGCTCGACCTGCCCGAAGTGTCGTTGGTTGCAGTGCTCGACGCCGACAAAGAAGGCTACTTGCGCTCCGAGCGCTCGCTCATTCAGACCATCGGCCGCGCCGCGCGCAACGTCAACGGCACGGTTTTCCTGTACGCCGACCGCGTGACGGAGTCGATGCGCAAGGCCATCGGCGAGACCGACCGTCGCCGCGCCGTGCAAAAGGCCTACAACGAAGAGCACGGCATCACGCCACAGACGATCCACAAGGCGATCTCCGCCTCGTTGATCGAAGCGGCGGAGGCCGATTACGTCGATCTCAGCGCCGTGGCGGAGGAACCGGGCGAGTACGTGGCGTTGAAGGATATTCCCAAACGGCTGGCCGCCTTGCGGCAGCAGATGCGTCAGGCCGCGGCGGACCTCGAATTCGAGCGCGCGGCCGACTTGCGCGACGAGATCCAACGCTTGCAGCAGCACGAGCTGACCCTACGTGACGGCGGCGCAGAATCCTGATAGGAAGCGGCAAATCCGGAACAGAAAATAAGCGCAGGGGGCGTAAGAAAGTTGTTGAATCAGTTTTTTTAATTTGATTTACCATTGCTCGGACAGGTTAAAGGGAAATACCTGAGAAGTAATAAGTGGTTTTGGGTCGGTAGGCTGCAAACCGGGGTCGCTGGGACTCCGGATCTGCGAGTGGGGATGTGGATGCGGATGAGGGGTGAGCGGGGAGGTAACACTCTCGCGAGTTGTGTCGGGACACCGACCGGCTCGATCGCTGCCTTCGACCCACGGGTTTCGACGACATTGCAGCGGCGTTCAGGGGGACACGGGAAGATGCTTCGGTCGACGACAGTTCTGATCGCTTTGACCGGCATGACGTCGTTCATGTTGTGTCCCACTTCCGCTTCAGCCCATGAGAACAACAAGGGCATGCGCGCCACCTGCACGCTGACGAACTCGTCCGGGCGGGCTCAGATGACGGTGCTGGTCGAGAATCAGCTGCCCGACCCCATTCACAACATCGCCCCGTCGGATCTGCTCGCCGGCAACGTCGGCAGCGCTTCGATTTTCATTCAGAGCTTTCCGCGCACCCTGCGTGAGCTTCTGCCGGGCAAGACGGCGGAGTTCATCTGGAAGGGTCGCCTCTACGGTGACGGGTACCTCGATTTGTCGCTCGACGTCACCGCCGAGATGGCGGGCGGTGCCGCGAATTCGACCGGGATCATCAACTGCAACCGCCTGGCAGTCGGCAATCCCGGCACCGTCGAGCCGCCGCCGACCAATACCCGGCGTCCGACGGAAGTGAGCCAGCCCCCGACCGCGACGCGGCCACCCAACACACCAACCCCGCGTCCGACGGAAGCCGTTCGCCCGACGCGGACGCCGCGCGCCACCGAGGCACCGCGTCCGACGCGCACGCCGATTGTCGTTGCGCCGACTCGTACGCCGCGTCAGGATCCAACCGAGGTTCGCCCGACGAATACGCCGGTCCAGCCGGTCCCGACGCGAACTCCGCAATCCCGTCCCACGGCTCGCGCGACCCGGACGCCAGTTGTGTCCGCGCCGACTCCAACCAGCCGCGCGACGCGCACTCCCGTCGTCGCCGTGCCGACCGCGACCCGACGGCCAACGCGCACACCGCTCGGCGCCGGAGCGCCAACCCGCACGCCGCAGGGCCCGGCCCCGACGGCAACGCGCGGCAGCGGCGGCGGTATCGATCTGAGCGGTCTACGCGGCAGCTGCACCTTGCGCCGCAATATCGACCTGGTTTCCATCACCTTGATCCTCGAGAACCGAACCGGGCGGGACCTGACCAACATCGCCGGGGGCCGTGTCGACCTCGAGCCCGAAGGCGGCACGCTGTTCTTTGATCGCACCGGGCCCAGCCCGCGCTCGCACGGCAACCTGCGCACCGGGCAGTCGGCAGCCTTCGTGTGGACGGGCCGGCTTAGTGCGGGTGGTACGATGGGCTTCGTCGCCCAGGCTTCAGCCACCGGCCCGACCGGCGAGTTTGTCGAGACCGGCATGGTCGATTGCGGCGTCGCGACCGCGGAAGGCCCGCATTTCGATCCGAACGGATTCGCGGCGACGTGCTCCATTAGTCCCGGGACGCCTGGGAGTTTCACACTCAACGTGCACAATGGCACCGGTGGCGTGCTCGAGGAGATCGAACCGCTGCTGACCAGCCGCGAGACGACGGGCAGCGCCCAGGTACTGAATATCCATGGCCCGGGCCCCCGCAACGCCACGCGGTTCGACAACGGTCAGGGACGCGGTTTCGTCTGGCGCGCGGACATCCTCGGCAACGGCGAGGTCACCATGCGGTTCGAGGCCAAAGCGACGCGGCCGAACGGACAGCGCATCTCGACCGGCCCGGTGGATTGTGGCGCCAGACTCGCCACCTCCGGCGGCAACCTGCCCGACATGACGGTCGATGAGGCCGATCTGCGCCAGTCGGTTAAAATCGAGACCAAGAACTTCGCTCCCGACAACTGTGCAGTCGTCGAAGGGTGCATCGGCGGTACGGGTCAGCGGCGCCTGCTGCGCTTCAACACCACGACTCCCAACCTCGGCCCAGGCGATGTATTCGTCGGCAATCCGTCCGGCAACCAGACAATGATCTACTCGCAGTGCCATAACCACTACCACTTCCAGGACTACTCCGATTACCGGTTGCTGGACATGCAGGGGAACCTGGTGGCTCGCGGCCACAAGCAGGCCTTCTGTCTCATCGACGGGTACCAATTCAGTGAGGGCGCCGACCGGACCCCGCAGTTCGTCGATTGCGGCTTCCAGGGCATCAGCGCCGGATGGGCAGACGTCTACCACCGCGGCCTCGACTGCCAGTGGATCGACATCACTGGGGTGCCGGAAGGGCGCTACATCCTGGAGGTCGTCGTCAACCCGGCCCACGTCATCCAGGAACACAACTACTCGAACAATGCGGCGCACGCCGAGGTCTACATTCCCCGGCAATGATGATTTGGAGAAAAATCGCCATGCGACCTGCCGCACGAGATAATGTGCTTGACTAACATTGATTGAAATTCTTAATTGCATCCTGTGTAGGATTCACAGGGATTCGGCCTTTACGGGGGACTACGGTGCACGGCGCGGACAAAACACATGTTGTGAGGATCGGTCAGGGGGACACGATGTCGGACATGTATATGAGCGCCAGAACTGGACTCGCCGCTGGGCACCGAGAGAAGGAGGGAAAGGCATGTTGAGGTTGAGACTAGCGATCCTCGCCATTGCGGCGCTGGTCATCCCACTCGCCGCGGGTGTCAGTCACGCGCAGATCGAGACGCGTCTGCCGAGAAAGCCGACATCTACACCGCGGCCTACCCGTACACCGGACGAGGCAGAGGTGCGGACGCGCAAGCCGACCAAGACGGAGCGGCCTACCGCGACTCCGATTGTGCCGGTGGACCGGACGCGGAAGCCGACCTCGACTGAGCGGCCGACGTCGACGCCGGTCGTTCCGGTGGACCGTACCCGCAAGCCGACCTCCACGGCCCGGGCTACGAGCACGCCGGTCGTTCCGGTGGATCGCACGCGCAAGCCGACCTCCACGGCGCGGGCGACCAGCACGCCGATCGTGCCGGACGAACGGACGCGCAAGCCGACCAAGACCGAGCGCCCGACTCGGACGCCGATCCCTGGCGAAGAGCGCACGCGTAAGCCGACTAAGACCGAGGCTCCTACACGCACGCCGATTCCGCCAGAAGATCGCACGCGCAAGCCGACCAAGACCGAGCGCCCAACACGGACGCCTGCTCCGCCGGAAGAGCGCACGCGTAAGCCAACCAAGACCGAGGCTCCGACCCGTACGCCCATTCCGCCGGAAGAGCGCACCCGTAAGCCAACCAAGACCGAGGCTCCGACCCGTACGCCCATTCCGCCGGAAGAGCGCACCCGTAAGCCAACCAAGACCGAGCGCCCGACACGTACGCCCTTCGCCGAGCAAGAGCGGACGCGCAAGCCGACCAAGACCGAGCGCCCGACTCGGACGCCGATTCCGCCCGAAGAGCGCACGCGTAAGCCAACCAAGACCGAGGCGCCTACCCGTACGCCGATCCCACCGGAAGAGCGCACCCGTAAGCCAACTAAGACCGAGCGTCCGACTCGTACGCCGATTCCGCCCGAAGAGCGCACGCGTAAGCCAACTAAGACCGAGGCTCCTACCCGTACGCCCATTCCGCCGGAAGACCGGACACGGAAGCCAACCAAGACCGAGCGGCCGACCCGTACGCCGTTTGCCGATCTAGAGCGGACACGCAAGCCGACCAAGACTGAGCGCCCGACTCGTACGCCGATCGCTCCGGAAGACCGGACGCGCAAGCCGACCAAGACCGAACGCCCGACCCGCACGCCGGCCCCGCCGGAAGAGCGGACGCGGAAGCCAACCAAGACCGAGGCGCCTACCCGTACGCCGATCCCACCGGAAGAGCGCACGCGTAAGCCAACTAAGACCGAGCGGCCGACGCGTACGCCGGTGGTGAAGGAAGAGAACCCACGCAAACCCACCAAGACGGCGCGTCCGACCCGCACGCCTATCCCGGCACCGAATTTCGACTCGGGCGATGTCGTTGCCAGCTGCGGGTTGGAAATCAAGTCCGGACCGAAGCCAGAGGAAGCATACGTGTTCGTCACCGTCGCGGTGGAGAACAACTCTGGCTCCACGATCTCGGGAATCACCGCCGGCGCGCTCAACGCGCAGGCAGCTCCAGGGACCCTTTTCACGATTATCTCGGGTCCGAGCCCGGCCAACGGCCAGGCTCCCGGAGGCGGCATCGCAAATATCCGTTACCGCGCGGTGTTGATCTCAGGCGGGAGCGTCGATCTGAGCACTTCGGTCTCCGCACAGGGTCCGAATGGCGAATCGATCGTGATCGACAACGTGGATTGCGGTACCGCGAGCTTCTGATACCGCTTCGATAACGCATCGAACTGGGGGGCTAGGTCAAAGGACTTAGCCCCCTTTTTTTTTCATCCGGGACATTGTAGTGGCAGGGCAGAAGAGGGGGCGGGTGATTATGAGAGCTGTTGGGTCCTCAGTGCGCAACACCGGGCATGCCTTGCTCCTTCTGATCCTCTTTGGATTCCTGCTGCATACGGCGGCAAGGCCCGCGGCGGCGCAGACGCCGACGCCAACTCCCGGCGGCGATTGCTGCAATCCCCACACGGGCCCCAGCTGCGACGACAGCACGTGCTCAAGTTGTGTGTGTGATCTCGATCCCTTGTGCTGCACCGCTGGGGAGCCATGGGACGACATCTGCGCCGCGGAAGCAAACGACAACTGCGCCAATGACTGCCCATGCGGTCCGCCGCCAAACGCCACGCCGACCCCGGGCGGCGATTGTTGCGCGGTCCACGCTGGGACAGGCTGCGACACGACGGCATGCGAGGCCTGTGTCTGCGGCATGGATGCACTCTGTTGCAGCCTGGTGTGGGACGAGCAGTGCGTATCGCGCGGGCAGAAGGAGTGCATCGATAGTTGCCCGTGCGAGGCCCTGCCGACGGAGACTCCGGAGCCGACGCCGACACCCGGTGGCGATTGTTGTGCGCCGCACAACGGAACCAGCTGCGACGATGAGACGTGTCAGGCGTGTGTCTGCGAGCTCGATTCGGATTGCTGCTCGCTGACCTGGGACTCGCGCTGTGTCCAGGAGGCGACCAAGGACTGTGCGGCCAGCTGCACGTGTGAGGCGGCCGGCGACTGCTGTGCAGTGCACGAAGGGGTAGGGTGCGCGGACAATAGTTGCCAGGCCTGTGTCTGCAATGCCGACGACTTCTGCTGTGCGGATGGATGGGACCAATCGTGCGTCGACGTGGCCGGTTCGGAGTGCGCCGGTAGCTGCAGCTGCGAAGTTGCCGGCGATTGCTGCGCGCCGAACGACGGTGTCGGTTGCCGCGAGGAAGCCTGCGAAGACTGCGTCTGCGCAGGTGACCCCACGTGCTGCAACGAGCTCTGGGACGAGTTTTGCGTCGACCGGGCCAACGTCGAATGTGCGGCGAATTGTTCATGTGACGTCGCCGACTGTTGCACTGGCCACGGCGGGTTGGGTTGCGACGAGCCCCGTTGCCAACAGTGTGTGTGCGGGCAGGACGAGCCGTGCTGCACCGAGGAGTGGGACGACCAATGCGCGGACGAGGCCCTGAATGAGTGTGCCACGCGTTGCGCCTGCGACGAGCTCAGCGACTGTTGCCGCGGGCGGCCGGATGAAGCGGGGTGCGATGATGCCTTCTGCGAAGCCTGCGTGTGCGATGTTGACGACTTCTGTTGTAACGATACGTGGGACCCGAGTTGCGCCAATATCGCCATGGTTGAGTGCGCCTTCAGCTGCACGTGCGTCGACCCATGTGTTGGCGACTGCAATAGCGATGGCGTCGTCACGGTCGACGAGCTGGTCGCAGCCGTCAACATCGCCATCGGCGATGGAAACGTGAACGATTGCCAGGCCGCCGACGTGAACGTGAATGACACGATCAGCGTCGATGAGCTGATTTCGTCGGTCGGATCGGCGCTGACCGGATGTCAGCTGCCCTGACGCTACGGCAGCGGAGCTGAGACTTCACTCGCAGGAGCGGCCTCGCTGCCGCCGCTCGCGGTTTGCATCTTGAAGATCAGCTCGGTGACGCGACTGGCGATCTTGAGCTTTCCTGCCAGATCGTTGTTGCGCTGGTGCTCGTCATCGAGTCGCGCCTGTAGCGCTTGATTCTCGGCGCGAAGATTTCCCACCGACTCAGCCAGGGGAAGGCCGTCTTTCCCCTGGGTCGCAGCGAGCGTGTCGCGCAGCTCTTGCTCGCGCTGCTGGCTGGCGGCCAGGTCTCGTTGGATGCTCGCCAAAACCCGTTGCTGGCGTTCTTTGAGCGCCGCGATCTCTTCGCGCTGCGCTTCGCCGGGCGCGGGCGCCGGGGCGGCGGCGGCTTCGAGCTGTCGCTGCAGCGCCTCGTAGCGCTGCGCAAGCTTCTGCCGCTCCTGCCGTTCCGACTGCAGCGTGCGGCGGAGCTGGTCGATCTCGTCGTGCGCCGCCTGCAGATCTGTTTGGAGCTTGTTCTCGAAAGGCCCGGCCGAAGTCTCTTCCTGCACCCGCTTCAAGTCGCGCTCGAGCCGCGCGCGCTGGCGTTGCTCTTCGATCAGCCGCGCGCGTAATGTGGCGACCAGCTGCGGCGACCCCGCTGCCCCGGCATGGTCTGTCGACGCGGCGGCGGAGCCGAGATCCGCGGCGGCATCGCCGGCCGTTACTTCATCGGCTGGCGATCCGCCCGCTCGCTGCTCTAGCGCTGCCAGGCGCGAGCGGGTTTCCGTCTCGCGCTGCCTGGCCGTCTCGAGCTGGTTGCGCATGTTGGCAACCTCCTGGTCCCGGCTGGCCAGCTCAGTCTGCAGGTCTCGCACGCGCTGCTCCGCGGTCGCGAGGCTTTGCGCCACGGCATTGCCCGAGGACGTCGTCAACGGCGCGGTGTCACCGGCAACGCCTGATGGAGACGCAGGTGCGGAGCGCTTCGATGGCGTGCACCCCGGGACTACAGCGAACGCGAGCGCGCAAGCCGCCGCGCAAATCGGCCTTCGTCTCCACATCACCCACCCTCAAGCCTCAGCGTGGCGGACAGTACCCGCTCGCCCGGACCTTGTCCAGAAGAAGCTGACGCCGGTGCGCCTCATGCCGGCAACGGGACCTCTTCGTACGGCCAGCGACACGGAGGGCCCGCGGCGTGCCAGTAGTGCATCGGCTGCCCATGCTCGGGCACCGCGATCACTGTGGACGAGCGGGTGCCGTACTCGCCGCGATGCACGCAGAGCGTATTGGCGGCGCTCGGATCGCGCGGATCGACCGGTACGTGATGGTCGGCGAGAATCGCGCGCATTCGTTCGGGTAGGGTGCGCAAGCCTGCGGCGTCCTTGGGAAGGGACACCTCCTGGAAGAGCTGATGCGACTTCGCAATGCGCGGGCAGGTGGGGTCGTCGACGTCCGCGTTGGTCAGGACGTGGACCCCGGGCTCGAGGGCCGTGACGGACAGACGGCCGCCGTGGTTGGTCGCCACGAAGCTCTCGGACTCGGCAGCGACGAGCAGGTTGAAGCCGTTGTAGGATTGCGGGTCCTGGGACTGCAGGTGCTCCAGCACCGCGCGTGGATGGGCGAGATGCAGCGCTTCGAGACAGAGCACCCCGCGCGAGCGCAGAGTCGGGTCGTGACCGCCGGCCTGCGGACGGTTGAGGAGCCCGACGATCATCCGATGCTCGTTCACGCCCAGCCAGGTTCCACCGGCGACGAGATCCTGTCCGGCGACGACCCAGGGCTCGGCCGCGACCACTTGCGGCGCCAGGGTCGGGCGCGACAGGAACTCATCGCGGTTCGCCGCCACCAGCAGAGGCAGGCGCTCGCCGACGTGCCAATACACGGCCAAGGTGCACACGGCGGCGGATTATAAGCGTGGAAACGCGCACCGGCAACGCAGCGCCGGGCTCAATTGTGTTCACCAGGGCGCTGTGTTACTGGCGCAAGGTGCCCTGAACCAGCCCACCTTTTCGCGCGGAGCGTGCATGTTTGCCAGCATCGAGGACGTCATCAGCCGGTTTGCCGAGCAGCGCTACATCTGCAACCGGCGCATCGCCACGGTCGTTTATCTCGCCACGCATCTGGAGAAGCCGATTCTCATCGAAGGACCGGCGGGCGTCGGGAAGACGGAGCTGGCCAAGGTCATTGCCGGCGCGCTCCAGCTGAACCTGATCCGCCTCCAATGCTACGAGGGGCTCGACGAGGGGAAGGCGCTCTACGAGTGGGAGTACGCCAAGCAGCTGCTGTACACCCAGATTCTCAAAGACAAGATCGGCGAGGTCATCGGCAGCGCATCGACGCTGCAGCAAGCGGTTGATCGGATTGCCACGCAGGACGATGTCTTCTTCTCCAACCGCTTCATCTTGCCGCGGCCGCTTTTGCGCTCGATCGTCGCCGACGAACGACCGGTGCTGCTCATCGACGAGATCGACAAATCGGACACCGAGTTCGAGGCCTTTCTGCTCGAGGTGCTCAGCGACTTCACCGTCAGCGTCCCCGAGCTCGGCACCTTGCGGGCCAAGCACATACCGATCGTCGTGCTGACCAGCAACAATGCGCGCGAGATGTCCGACGCGCTGAAGCGCCGCTGCCTGCACCTGTACATCGACTTCCCGCCGGCCGAGCAGGAGCTGCAGATCGTGCGGCTCAAGGTGCCGGCCATCTCGGAGACGCTGGCGGGGCAGGTGGTCGACGTGGTCCAACGCATCCGGCAGCTCGACCTCAAGAAGGCTCCGAGCATTAGCGAGACCCTCGATTGGGCCAAAACGCTGGTGCTGCTCAATGCCCAGCAGCTCGACGAAGGCACGGTGACGGATACCTTGAGCGTGATTCTCAAGTACGAAGGCGACATCCGCAAAGCGCAGGATGAGATCAAGACCTATCTGCAGAACCAGAAGGCGCGCCCGGGAGCCGTCGCGGCCGACGACAGAGATCTGCTCAATTGACGACCGGACCCTCGGGCATGGACGAGAAGATCGTCGAGTTCACGGCGCTGCTACGCGCCAATGGCTTGCGCGTCTCGATGGCCGAGCACCTCGACGCCTTTCACGCCGTCGCCTGTCTCGGCCTCGGTGATCGCGAGAGCTTCAAGAGCGCTTTGCGCGCCACGATGGTGAAGCGCGCCGTCGACCTGCCGGTCTACGACGAGTTGTTCGATCTCTATTTCTCTGGCCTCGGGGACGCGATTCGCAACAGCGCCGAGTCGCTGATGCAATCGATGCAGCTCAATCCGGCCGACTTCCAGGGCCTCATGGATCGTCTGGCCGAGATCCTCGAGCAGCTCGGCATCGACCTCTCGGAGCTGGCCCAGGCGCTGTTGAACAACGACACCGGACAGCTCGAGCGCCTGCTGCGCCAGGCCGCCGAGCAGGCCAACGCCGGCGATATTCAGCGCCCGTATCAGGAGGGCCGCTACAGCCACAGCACGGCGCAAAGTATCGGGCTCGGCGGGCTGGCCGAGGAGCTCGACCGCATCAAGGATCAGATCGGTGCGGCCGACCTGCCGCCGGATCTCGCCGAGGCCCTGCGACAGTTCATCGATCAGCGGTTGCAGGGATTGCGCGACATGATCCGGCGCAGCGTGCGTCTGGAGCTCGAGAAGCGCGATCAGAGTCAGCGCGAGCGCCGAGGTTTGAACAGTCTGGCCGACAAGAACTTCTACTACCTCTCCGAAGACGAAATGCGGCGCATGAAGGAAGCCGTGACGAAGCTGGCGCAGCGCTTGAAGAACATCGTCGCCATCCGCCGCCGCAAAGGGAAGCGGGGGAAGTTCGACGTCAAGGACACGCTGCGCAAGAACCTGCAGTACGGCGGCGTGCCGTTCAAGCTGCAGTTCGATCGGCGCGTCAAGGATAAGCCGCAGGTGCTGGTGCTCTGCGACGTGTCGGACTCGGTGCGCAACGTGTCGCGCTTCATGCTCCAGTTCGTCTACTCGTTGCAGGACCTGTACTCGCGCGTCCGCAGTTTCATCTTCGTCAGCGAGATCGGCGAGATCACCCAGCTCTTCGAGGAGAACGATACCCAGGACGCCATCGAGCAGGCGCTCACCGGCAGCATCATCAACGTGTTCGCCCACTCCGACTTCGGTCGCGCGTTCCGCGCCTTTCACCGCGATCATCTCGCCGCCGTGAACCACCGCACGACGGTCATTGTCCTGGGCGACGCGCGCAACAACTACAACCTGCCGCACGAATGGGTGCTCAAAGAGATCCGCCAGCGCGCCAAGCAGGTGATCTGGTTGAATCCGGAGAACCGGATGACATGGGGGTTTGGCGACAGCGAGATGGATCGCTATCTGCCGTACTGCGATCTCGTCGAGGAGTGCCGCAACTTGAACCAGCTGTACCGCGTGATCGATCGTTTGGTGACGTGACGCCGCGCCCGAAAGCGATTGACGGACTGCGGCCTTTCTGTACACAATCCAAGCGTCGAATGGGTGCGCGGGAATGAGTTCCGAGGATGTGGTTCTGATGAGTGTGGGCGGGCTGACGCTCGACCCGGCGACCAAGAACCCGATCGTCATCCTCCGCGACCCCGACAACAAGCTCAATCTGCCGATCTGGATCGGGCTGCTCGAAGCCACCGCCATTGCGACCGAGCTCGAAGGCATCAAGATGGCGCGGCCGATGACCCACGACCTGTTGCGCAATCTCATCGGTGAGCTCGGGGCGACGGTGGAGCGCATCGAAATCACCGACCTCCGGGAGAATACCTACTACGCGTTGATTCACCTCCGCGTCGCCGGTGCCGCGCGCACGATCGACTCCAGGCCGAGCGATGCGATCTCACTGGCGCTGCGCTCCAAGAGTCCGATTTATGTGGCGCGGCGCGTCCTTGAGGCATCGAGTGTCGTGCAGCAGAGCGAGGAGGGCGGGGAAACCAACCTCTCCAACGTCTCGCGCGACAAATGGGCTGAGATCCTGGAAAAGATGTCGCCCGACGACTTCAAGTACAAGATGTAACTTCGCGAAGGCGCAGCGCCCGCTGGCCTTCAAACCCCCAACAGCCATTCCGTAACGCAAAGAACTCGAGAGGGCTCGTGGCAAGAACACGCGTTCGAAGGAAGGACCTCAAGAAGCCGGACGAATTCGTCACCATGACCGGGCACGCCCTGGTCTGGTTGCGCGAAAACTCCCAACTGGCCGCCATGGTCGCCGGGGCGGTCCTGCTAGTTTTCGCCGCCATCGGCATTACCGGCGCGTTTCGAGCCGCCCGTCTGCGCGACGCCAACGCCGACCTCGGCCGCGCCATGGCGACCCTGCGCGCTAGCGATCTGAACGCCGCGGCCAGCGAGTTTTCAGCCGTCGCCCAGCGCTGGGAATCGACGCCCGTGGCGCTATTGGCGTCCGTCCTGGCCGCCAACACCGAAATGCGCCTGGGCAACCGCGACGCTGCGCTGACCAGCATCCAGAAGCTGCTGGATAGCGGTCAGGAGCTGCCGCCGTACCTCCGGCAGCAATTGCTCGTCGCGCGCGGCACCGCGCTGAGCGACAAAGGCGACTGGGCCGGCGCGGCCGCGCAGTTCGCAGCCGCGGCCGAGGTCAGCGGACCCTACGTCGCCGAAGCGATCCTGGCCGAGGCACGGGCGCGTGAGCGGGGCGGGGAAGCCGATAAGGCCCGCGAGCTGTACCGGAAGTACTATGAGCAGTTTCCGGATCAACCGGATCGGGACCTGGTGCGGACCAAGATCGAGCTTTGAGCCGTCCGTAGCTCAGTTGACATAATCTTTGTTATCGGACGTTTGGTCACACCTTCTCGAACGGGTCAAAAAGCTTCCGGTACTCTTCCAGCGCGAAGCGGTCGGTCATCCCAGCGATGTAGTCGGCGACCACGCGCTCTAGAGGCTCCCCATCCCGGTGCCGCCCGAGAATATGGGGCGCCAGCTGCGTCGGCTCGTCGACATAGGCGTGGAAGAGCTCCTTCATCACCTTCTTGGCCTTCTCGGCCATGCGGACGACCCGGTAGTGCCGGTACAGGTTGTCCATCAAGAAGCGCTTGAGCTCCAGGCGCTGGTCGTCGAGCGGCTGGCTGAAGCCGACCAATGGCTTGCCGTAGGCGCGCACATCGGCCGCGGTGGCGATGCCCTTGGCGCTCAGACGATCCTCGAGCGATACGATGAAATCGGTCACCAGGGTGTTGATAATCAACCGAATTGCGTTGAAGCGCAGGATGCGTGGGCTGGCCGACGGATGGAGCCGGCGGACCTCGTTGTGGGCCTCGCGCCAGATCCTGACGGACTCGAGCTGCTCGAGGGTGATGAGGCCGGATTTCAGCCCGTCGTCGATGTCGTGGCTGTTGTAGGCGATTTCGTCGGCGTGATCGACGATCTGGGCTTCCAGGCTGGGAGCCGCGTGGGGGTCGAACTTGAGGGCCAGGGGCTTGTCGTAGGGCGGTGAGTGCTTGACGATCCCCTCGCGCACTTCCCAGGTCAGATTGAGGCCGCGGAAGTCCGGGTAGCGCTCTTCCAACTCGTCGACGATGCGCAAGCTCTGCGCGTTGTGCTCGAACCCCCCGTGCTCACGCATGAGCTCATTCAGCACCCGCTCGCCCGCATGGCCGAACGGCGTGTGGCCGAGATCGTGGGCCAGCGCGACGGTTTCGGCAAGGTCGGCGTTCAGGCGCAACGACTTGGTGATCGTCCGCGTGATCTGCGCCGCTTCCATCGTGTGCGTCAGCCGCGTGCGGTAGTAGTCCCCTTCGTGGTTGACGAACACCTGCGTCTTGTACTCGAGGCGCCGGAAGGCCGTGCTGTGGATGATGCGGTCGCGATCGCGCTGAAACGGCATCCGGAACGGGTGCTCGTCCTCCGCATGTTGGCGACCTCGGCTGGCGCTGCTGCGCATCGCATAGGGCGCCAGGAGCTGATCTTCCAGGGCGGCAAACTCACTGCGCTTCAGCATGCCCGATCAAGGTACATGGCCGGCAGCCCGATGCGCAATCAGTGGTCCCTCGCGCGACACAGCCGGCCCGAACACGCGGCGGTACTTTTCAGACGCCTTCGCCCGATCCGCGACAGGACACGAGCCGCGTTGGAACATCCGCGACGAGCCCGGGTGTGCCAGCCGTATGGCATGTCAATTGCCCTGCTGGCACGCCGTGGACGCATTCTACAACAGGCTATCGCGCCGTTGGCCCGGTATCGCAGCGCTCTCGGCATTGGCAGTCGTCTTTGGCGGAATCGTCCCGAACAGCGCCGGCGCCGCTGAAGCGATCACTTCCCGACGGGTTGCCGGCCGCTTGATCGTTCGCCAACGCGCCGGCTTGTCGCCTGAAGCGTTGGCCAGGGCCCTGGATCGCAGCGGTGCCGCGGCGGTCGGTTCTCTTGCCGAGCTCGGCGCATTGGTGCTCGATGCCTCGGAAGCCGACCTGGCCGATGTCGAGCGCTCGCTGCGCCTGTCCGGGCTCTTTAAGGATGTCGACCGCGACTACCTCGCCACCACGGCGGACGTTCCAAACGATCCCTACTTCGGCTCGCAATGGGGGCTGCAAAAGGTCGCGGCGCCGCTGAGCTGGGCTTTGTCGACCGGCACTCCGAGCGTGCCGGTTGCGGTGCTCGACACGGGCGTCGAGCTGACACACCCCGACCTCGTCGGACAGCTTCTGCCCGGTTTCGACTTCGTCAACAACGACAGCGACCCTTCCGACGACAACGGCCACGGTACCCGCATGACGGGCATCATCGTCGGGCGCCGCAACAACGCCGAGGGAGGCGTTGGCGTTGCGCCAGACAGTCGGGTCATGCCGTTGAAGGTCATGGGCGCCGACGGAACCGGTGCGTACAGCGACGTGGCGAGTGGCATCACCTACGCCGTCGACCACGGGGCCCGCGTGATCAACCTGAGCTTGGTGGGCTCGGCCCCGTCCGGCTTGCTGCAGAGCGCCATCGACTACGCCACCGCGCACGGCGTCGTCGCCGTAGCTGCCTCCGGAAACGGATATAGCTCTACGCCGACCTATCCCGCCGCCTTTCCCGGCGTCGTCGCGGTCGGCGCGACCAACTCGTCGGATCTTCGCGCGTCCTTTTCGAACTATGGCGCGTGGCTGAGTCTCGTTGCGCCCGGTGTGGACGTCGTCACGACCTCGCCCGGTGGCGTGTACACGACCTCCACCGGCACCTCGCCCGCCGCGGCGTTCGCATCCGGCGTCTTCGCCCTGTTGCTGGGCGCTGAGCCCGGATTGACCGGCGCCGCCGCCACTCAGCGGGTCCTCGACGGTGTGGCTGATCTCGGCAGCAGCGGTTGGGATCCGTACTATGGCTTTGGGCGCGCGGATGCTTACGCCGCGCTCGTCCCCGGCCAGGTCGGCTCGCCCCCGCCCGACACGGTCAACCCGACGGTCGAAATCGTCAGCCCGTCGCGCGGCAGCCTGGTCTGGGGGACGGTCCCCATCGACGTCGCGGCGACGGACGACGGTGTGATCACGCGCGTCGAGCTCTTCATCGACAATCGGCTGCACGCGACCGAGACCAACGCGCCCTACGGCTTCGCGCTCGACGCCGCCTCGTTCAGCCCCGGCACGCACAAACTCCGCGCCTATGCCTACGACGCCAGCGGCAACTCCGCCCGCTCGCGCTCGATCAAAGTCGCGTTCACCCCCGGCGTCGGCCTGCTGGTGCGCAAGGCCAAAGCGCGCCAGGACAGCGCGTCCCTCACCGCGACCTTCGCCCTGCCCGCCGGTGCCAGCTTCGATCCAACGCAGGACGCAGTTTCCGTCACGCTGTCGAACGCCGGCGGCACGGTCTTCTCGGCCACCGCCTACACGTCTGACATGGTCAGCAGCGCGCCCGGTCAAGCCAAGGCGACGGTGGGTTCCGTCATGCCCGCCGAGGGAACCGTGCGGATCACGGTGACGCCCAGCGGCGGCTTCTACAGTCTGCGCGTCGCGGCCGTCGATCTGCAATCGATGGGCGTCACGTCTCTGATGGACCTCACGCTGCACGTCGGTGCGACGCAGCTATCGCAGAGCCTGGCCTTCCGGGCGAAAAAGGCGACGCTCATGGTCTATCCCTGAGCGACGCGCTACCCCTCCCCTGCCCTCCTGTTCCTTCTCCGCCAGCGCGGCGAGTTGCGACTGCGTCCCCCGCGCTGTAGATAGGGCGCGGCGCTCAACGCCCCACCACCGAGGAGGACGAACCGAACATCATGCGCGCTTGGACCGTTCGCGATTGCCTGGAGCTGTACAACGTCGCCTCTTGGGGAGCCGGCTTTTTCAACGTGAACACCAAGGGGCACGTCGAGGTGCGCCCGCGCGGCGAGCAGGGCCCGGTCATCGATCTGATGGACCTCGTCCTGGACCTCGAGCGCCGCGGTCTGCGGTCGCCGATGCTGGTGCGCTTCTCCGACGTCCTGGCCGCCCGCGTGCAAGGCATCTGTTCCGCGTTCTCCAAAGCCATCGGCGAGTATGGTTACTCCGGCGGCTTTCGCGGTGTGTACCCCATCAAGGTCAACCAGCAGCGCCATGTCGTCGAAGAAATCGTACAGTACGGAGCAGCGGCCGGCATCGGCCTCGAGGCCGGCAGCAAGCCTGAACTGCTGATCGCGCTGGCGATCCTCGATACGCCCGGCGCGCTGATCATCTGCAACGGCTACAAAGACCGCGCCTACATCGAAACGGCGCTCCTGGCCCAGCGCCTCGGCCGCACGCCGATCATCGTCGTCGATCGCTTCCACGAGGTCGAGCTGATCATCAAGACCTCGCAAGCCCTGGGCATCCGCCCACACATCGGCGTGCGGGCCCGGCTGAGCACCAAGGGCGCCGGCAAGTGGATCGAATCGACTGGCGATCGATCGAAGTTCGGTTTGACGGCGGTGGAGATGGTCGAGGCGGTCGAGCGCCTGCAAGCCGAGGGGATGCTGGACTGTCTGGAGCTGCTCCACTTCCACATCGGCTCGCAGATCACCGCCATCCGCGCCCACAAGGACGCCCTGCGCGAAGCGAGTCGCGTCTTCGTTGGCCTGCATGCCATGGGCGCGCGGCCGCGCTTCCTCGACGTCGGCGGCGGCCTCGGCGTCGACTACGACGGCTCGCAGACCAACTTCCACTCGTCGATGAACTATTCCGTCCAGGAGTACGCCAACGACGTGGTCGCCTCGATCCAGGAAGCGTGCGACAAGGAGAGCATCCCCCATCCCGACATCGTCACCGAGGCCGGCCGCGCCATGGTGGCCCATCACTCCGTGCTGATCTTTGACGTCCTCGGCGTCCACGAAATGCTGCCCGGACAGGCGCCGGAGCCGGTCGCCGAGAGCGACCACAAGGTCATTCGCGATCTGGCGGAGATCTGGTCGACGATCTCGCAGAAGAACGTGCAGGAGGCCTACCACGACAGCCTGCAGCTCAAGGAAGAGGCCTCGACGCTGTTCAGCCTCGGCTACCTCGACCTGCGCGCCCGGGCTCGCGTCGAGCGCCTGTTCTGGAACTGCTGCGAGAAGATCCTGCGCATCGTGCGCGAGCTGTCGTACGTGCCGGACGACCTCGAGCCACTCGAGAAGGGGTTGGCCGATACCTACTACGGCAACTTCTCGGTCTTCCAGTCAGTGCCCGACCACTGGGCGGTCAAACAGCTCTTTCCGATCATGCCCATTCACCGCCTCGACGAGAAGCCGACGCGCCGCGGGGTGTTCGCCGATCTGACCTGCGACAGCGATGGCAAGATGGATCGCTTCATCGACCAGCGCGATGTGAAGGACGTGCTCGAGCTGCACCCGTGGAACGGCCAGCCGTACTACATCGGCGTCTTCCTGGTCGGAGCGTACCAGGAGATCCTCGGCGACATGCACAACCTCTTCGGCGATACCGATGCCGTACACGTGCGCCTCGGCGCCGACGGCCGGTACGAGGTCGAGCACGTGGTCGAGGGCGACGAGGTCGCCGACGTGTTGCGCTACGTCCAGTACGACAAGGGCACGCTGATCGAGAAGGTGCGCCGCACGATCGAGGACGCCATGCGCGCCGGCCAGATCACGCTCGAGGAGTCGGCCCGCATCCGCCGCGCCTACGAACAGGGTCTGCAGGAATACACCTACCTCGCTCGCGACGAGTAGGGCGCATGGCGCCGGAGTCGTTGCCGGTCATCAACCCGGCCACGGGGGTGGAGATCGACCGTGTCGCGGCCGACGGGCCGCAAGCAATCGCGGACAAGGTCGCCCGCGCCCGCGCCGCCCAACCAGCCTGGGCCGCGCGTTCGTTGCCCGAACGGCAGGCCGTCCTGGCCGCTTTCTCCGCGCTCCTGCAACGCGACCATGAGCGTCTGGCGCGCCTGCTGACGGCCGAGATGGGCAAGCCCCTCGCCCAGGCACGCGCCGAGATCGCCGCGACGCGCGGCCGCCTCGCCTACTTCCTCGAGCACACCGCCGAGGCCACCGCAGCCGAGACCGTGCTGCGCGACCCGAGCCAGGATCTCGAGGAGCAGATCACCTGCGAGCCGCTCGGCGTGGTCGCCAACATCTCGGCTTGGAACTACCCGTACTTCGTCGGGACGAACGTCATCGCCCCCGCCCTGCTCACCGGCAATGCCGTCGTCTACAAACCTTCCGAGCACGCGCTGCTCACCGGCCGTTCCATCGTCGAGCTCCTGCACGCCGCCGGCGTTCCGCCCGACGTCGCGGTGCCCGTCCTCGGCGCCGGGGCGGCCGGCGCGGCGCTGCTCGCCGAGTCACTCGACGGGGTGTTCTTCACCGGCTCGTACGGAACCGGCCGCAAGGTCGCCGCCGCCGTCGCCGATCGCTTCCCGCGCTTGCAGCTGGAGCTCGGCGGCAAGGACCCGGTCTACGTCTGCGACGACGCACCGCTCGATGCCGCCGTTGCCTCGATCGCCGACGGCGCCTTCTACAACACCGGCCAGAGCTGCTGCGCGGTCGAGCGCGTCTACGTGCACCAGGCGATCTTCCCCCGCTTCCGCGATGCGTTCGCCGCCGCGGTGCGGGCGTTTCGCGTCGGAGACCCGCTGGCAGCCGACACCTACATCGGACCGCTCGCCCGCGCCGCACAGCGCGAGGTTCTCACGCAGCAGCTGCAGGATGCCGTCCGGCGCGGCGCCACCGTGCTCTGCGGTGGCGGCCCCCTGCCCGGCCCGGGGTTCTTCTACGCCCCGACGGTGCTCGTCGACGTCGACCACTCGATGGCCGTGATGCGCGACGAGACCTTTGGCCCGATGATCGGCATTCAGCCGGTGCGGGATGATGTCGAGGCCATCGAACGCATGGGCGATACCGCCTTCGGCCTGACGGCCGGCGTCTACACTCCGGATGCCGCCCGCGCCCGCGCCATCCTGGCCCGCATGGACACGGGCAGTGTCTACTGGAACTGCTGCGACCGCGTCAGCCCACGCCTGCCCTGGTCCGGGCGGCGCCATTCCGGCACCGGCGTCACGCTGTCGCGCGACGGCATTCGCGCCTTCGTCCGTCCCAAGGCCTGGCACCTGCGCGCCGAGCTCTGAGAGCGTTCCTTCCCACTCCGACAGGCTCAGCACGAGCGGATCGCCCGCGCATGCTGAGCCGTCGAAGGGGAAATCTGACGACGGTCAGTTTAGCCGATCATCGCCTTGAGCTTGGTGAGAGGCAGCACCTTCACCTTGCGGCGGGCCGGCTTGGCCGCGACGTCCATCGTTTCGCCGGGACGGAAGGGATTCGGCACGCCCTTCTTCGCCGGGCGTGCCGGCGTCTGGACGACCTTCACCTTGAGTAACCCGGGCAGTGTGAACGTCCCCACTGACCGTTTCGCGACGTGTCGTTCGATCAACGCCGCCAACTCGTCGATCACCCGGCCCACGTCTTTCTTCGCGAGCCCGGTGCTGGCCGCCAGGTCGGCCAGAATTTCGCTCTTCCCCATCGCCTTCTCGATCGTCTTCTTCGCCATCAATTCCCTCCAGTTCGCTTGCGCCAAAGATCGCGCGCTTATCTATCAATGCCTTCCGCCTCTGTGCAACCCATGCGGCCGAGAAGAAATGCCGGCCCATCCGGCCGGAATCGCCGCGACCGCCTTCGCAGGGAGAGATTCATCTTGCCTCGTGCTGCGGCCCTGGCGCCGCGAACCGGGTCGGACGATCCGGTTCGCCGACGTCGTACAGCGCCGCGGCATTGCCGAACAGAATCTTGCGCTGGATCTCCTCGGGATGACTCGACAGCGCGGCGTCGATCTTCTCGCGCACGTTTCCGTAGAGGCACACCGGATGCGGGTAGTCGGTTTCGAACATGATGCGATCGGCGCCGATCACGTCCACCAGGCGCTGCGGCGCCAGCTCCTCGAAGAACGTGCACCCCCACACCTGCTGGCGGAGATACTCGCTCGGCATCTTCGTGAACTCCGGTTTCTCCGCCCGCACGTTGCTGTACTCGAAGCCGTGGTCCAGGGCTTCGTGAACGAACGGGATCCAGCCGATGCCGCTTTCGACTGAGACGATCCGCAGACGCGGGTTGCGCGGCAGGATGCCCGACATCGCGATGTCGAGCATCTGAATCGCGTTCTGCAGCAGCACTCCCATCGACTGGGTGACGATGCTGGGCGTGATCCCGTGCGCGGCAAAGCGCCGCGGGTTGACCAGCTCGTCGCTGAAGTCGCCCGTGCCGATGTGCAGGCTGAGCGGAAGGTCGAGATCCTGCGCCACCTTCCACAGCGGCTCCCAGTGCGGGTGGCCCAGGAACGGGAAGCCGAAGTCCTGCGGGGCACCCATGAACAAGATGGCTTTGTGCCCCAGCGCACGGCCGCGCTGAATCTCGCCGACCGCTGCGTCGACGTCCCAGAACGGGATGGCCATGACGGGAATGAAGCGACGCGGGTCGGGCGCGATCCACTCGATGAGCCAGTCGTTGTACGCCTGCACGCACGCCAACATCAGGTCACGGTCGTCCAGGCCGAGAAAGGACTCACTGCCGAAGCCGCCGATGTTCGGGTAGAGGCCGCAGGCCCACGCGCCGATCTCGTCCATGTAGGCCAGCCGCGCCTTGGCGTCGTAGGACGCCGGCGGGCATTCGTCCATGTTGCGCGGAAAGGCCGGGAACGGCTCCTTCCATCCGGCGATCGCCGTCGCGCCGACCGGGATCGGGCGACTCGTACGGCCGAACTGCCACGTATCCATCCCGTCATCGGAACGGACGATCCGCGGCGCCCGATCGCGGAAGCGTTGGGGCAGGCGCGCTGTCCAGACGTCGCCCGGTTCGGTGATGTGCGTGTCGACGTCGATGAACCAATCCGTGATCTGCATCGCCGATCCTCTCGAAGTCCCAGGCCGCTTGTGCGCTGGTCGCCATCGCGCTGTCAATAGAGCGCGCAGCTTGCCCTGCGCTCCGAAGGGGAAAATAATCGCCGACGGCGCCGCGCGATTCGCCGCCCGCCCAGAAAGAGGAACCGCCATGACCGCATCAGACACTTCGAGCGAGCTCCGGTTCGAGCCGCCAGGACCCGGGTCGTGGGAGCAAGACCCGGTGCACTTCCCGCGCCCGATGACGCGCTACTTCCAGGAGACGCATCCCCCCGCCTTCAAGCGCGGCACCAACGACTTCGCCCGCTTCTACGGGATGATCATCGACGGCCTGCAGATCGGCTACGTCAACGGCTTCGGCTACAACCAGGTGCTACCGGCTGCGGAGGCCGAACTGCCGGAACGCTTTCTGCGCGCCGAGCAAGTCCTGGCGCAGAAGCTCTGGCGCGAGCAGCTGCGCGACTGGGAGGAGCAACGCAAGCCCTCGTCCATCGCCACGCACCGGGAGTTGCAGGCGGTCGATCCGGACGCGCTCTCCGACGCGCAGCTGGTCGCCTATCTGACGCGCTGCCGCGACCACCATGCGGCCATGATCGCCCAGCACATGCGCTTCACTGCCGGTGCCGTGCTGCCAACCGGAGACTTCCTCGCCCATGTCGAGGACTGGACCGGCCTGCCGGCGTCCGAGCTGCTCGGCTTGCTGCGCGGTTCGGCAGCGGTGTCCGCCGGTGGCTCCGACGAGATGGAGCACCTGAAGGGGGCGTTAGCCAAGGATGTCGCCGCCCGCGAGGTTCTCGCCTCCGACGGCGATCCCGCCCAGGTGCTGGCGCGTCTGCGTTCCCTCGCCGGCGAAGCCGGCGCGGCGGTCGCCGGCTACCTCGACCTGGTCGGCAATCGCCTCATCGACGGCTTCGACATCGCCGAGCCCTCGGCCCTCGAATTGCCCGACGCACTCCTCAGGGCGATCCGCATCGCCGTTTCCGGAGAAGCCCAGGTCGCTTCCGACGTCGATGCCCGCATTGCCGAAGTCCGCGCCCAGGTCCCGGCGGCGCACCAGGCCGAGTTCGACGAGCTGCTCGGCGAGGCCCGCCTCACCTACCACCTGCGCGACGAGCGCGGCGTCTACAGCGACATCTGGGCCTCGGGCCTGATGCGGCGCGCCGCGCTTGCGGCGGGACGGCGGGTGGCGAGTCGCGGCCGCATCGCCACCGCGCAGCAGATGCTCGACGCCAGCCTCGACGAGATGTGCGCGCTGGTCGCCGGCAGCGGCGGGCCGTCCGCGGACGAGCTCGCCAAGCGCGCCGCATACCGGGCGACCTACACCGCCAAGGACGCTCCGCCCTTGCTCGGCGATCCCAAACCGCCCCCGCCCGACCTGACCGCGCTGCCCCCGTCGGTCGCCCGCCTCATGCGCGCGACCAACATTGCCCAGGGCCACCTCTTCGGCAGCTCGCAGGTGCAGAACGAGGAGAAGGTCCTCTACGGGCTCGCCGCGAGCAAGGGCGTCTACGAAGGGCCGGCGCGCCGCGTCTCCGGGCCCGCGGAGTTCGGCCGCATCGCCAGGGGCGACGTGCTCGTCACCGAATCGACGACCGAGGCCTTCAACATCCTCCTGCCGCTCCTCGGCGGGATCGTCACCGACAACGGCGGCCTGCTCTCGCACGCGGCGATCGTCTCGCGCGAGTACGGCATCCCCGGCGTCGTCGGCACGCGCGAGGCGACCGAGCGCATCGCCGACGGCGTCCGGGTACGGGTCGATGGCGACAACGGCGAAGTCACGGTGCTCGGGTGAAGAAGGTCGTCCCCTTCGCCAAGGCGTGCGAGACATCGCTCTACGGCTCGAAGGCCGTCGGGCTCGGCGACGCCGCGCGCCAGGGCCTCGCGGTGCCGCCCGGCGTGGCGCTCTCGGGCGACCTGGTCGAGGCCGTCGCCTCGGGCGACGTAAAGGCGATTGAAAAGGTCGCCAAGTCCATCGCCGCCCTGCCGCCGCCGTTTGCCGTCCGCTCCTCCGCCGTCGACGAAGACGGCGCCGCGGCGAGCTTCGCCGGCCAGCACCTGACCGTGCTTAACGTCCATTCGGCGGCCGATGTCCCCAACGCCGTGCGCGAAGTCTGGTGGTCCGCGAACTCCGACTCGGCCATCACCTATCGCCAGCGCGTCGGCCTGTTCACCCGGCCGAGCGTCGGCGTCGTCGTCCAAACGCTGCTCAACCCGACCGTGGCCGGGGTCATGTTCACCGAGCATCCGGTCACCGGCGCGGACGAGCGCCTGATCGAAGCGAGTTGGGGCCTCGGCGAAGCCGTCGTCAACGGCCTCGTCGTGCCGGACCACTTCCGCCTCGACCGCGCGGGCCAGGTGCTGGAACGCAAGGCCGGGCGCAAGCGCATCGCCATCCGCTCGCTGCCGAACGGCGGAACCTTCGAGCAGCCGGTGCCGCCGGCGCAGGTGAGCCAGCTCTGTCTCGGCGACGCCGAGCTCGCGGCGCTGGGCGAGCTCGCGTTGCAGTGCGAGAAGGTCTACGGCCCGCGGCGCGACATCGAATGGGCGTTCCAGGACGGCACCCTCTATCTCCTCCAGTGCCGCGCCGTCACCACCGGCAAGGCGCGCAGCGATGCCCCAGCCCCCTGCCCGCCCCCGCGCGACCCGGTGGCCGCGCTGCGGCGCGTCCAGCTCTTCGCCGACATGGACCGCCGGCAGGTCGAGCAGATCGCCCGCCTGCTCAAGGAGCGCCGCTTCGCGCAAGGCGAGACCGTCATCATGGAAGGCTCCGGCGGCGCCGCCTTCTTCCTCATCGACTCCGGCGAGGCGACGGTTTCGAGCAAGGGCGTCGACCTCGCCACGCTCGGCCCAGGCGACTACTTCGGCGAGATCGCCCTGATCGACGGCGGCCCGCGCATGGCGACGGTGACCGCCAAGACCGACCTGGTCTGCTACGGCCTCACGTTCTGGGAGTTCCGCCCGCTGGTCGAACGCAACGGTGCCATCGCCTGGAAGCTCTTGCAGGCGCTGGCGAAGCGGCTGCGCGCCGCCGACCCGAGCTAGCTTGCGAGCGGTTTGCTCGGCAATTCGCGAATGAAGTCTCCGCCGGATCGACCTCCGGTCCCCCTCCTTTCCAAGGAGGGGTTACCCATTGGAAGGCTGGTTGCAACTGAGCACACGGCTCCGTTGGCGGCATAGCCGCGTCTTTTGTTTAATCGCCATCCTTTTTTCACGCCCGCACTGCTGATGCG
>CAYVUV010000237.1:0-43957 GCA_964455095.1 uncultured Binatia bacterium (SeqCode) | reverse complement strand
CAACCTCGCAATCCTTGGAATCGCTCGGGCTCTCCCCGCGGAACGCCGGCGGATCGTTGTCAGCGCGGTCGAGCACAAGAGTGTGCTTGCGGTGGCCCGAGCTGCGGCTGAGGAAGGATTCGAGGTGGTCACAGTTCCGGTGGGGCGCAGCGGCACCGTCGACCCTTCCGCTTTCGCTGCGGTTGTCGACCAACGCACGGCACTTGTATCCGCTATGATAGTCAACAATGAGATCGGGGCCGTGCAACCGATCGAAAATATTGCGGAGATTTGTCGGCAAGCCGGCGCCTTCTTTCACACGGATGCAGCTCAAGCCCTCGCTGTCCTGCCGCTCAACGTGCAACAGGCGGGCGTGGATCTACTTAGCCTGTCTGCCCACAAGGCGTACGGGCCTAAGGGAGTCGGCGCGCTCTACATCAGACGCGGTCTGTCCGTGCAGCCCAAGCCAATTGTCCATGGTGGGGGGCAGGAGGGTGGCTTGCGTTCGGGAACGCTGCCGACGCCGCTGTGCGTCGGGTTCGGCGAGGCTTGCGCGCTGCTTGGACTGGAGCGCGAGTCGGAGGTTGAACGGATCGCTGCATTGCGTGATCGACTGCTCACGGGCCTGCGGGGTGCAGTCCCGGAACTCAAACTGAACGGTCCCGCTACACAGCGTCACCCTGGCAACTTGAACATCTCCTTCCCCGGAGTGGAAGCCGGCCTGCTCATCCAAAGATTGCAGCCAGATCTTGCCGCCTCTACGGGTTCAGCCTGCACGTCTGGGACGCCTGAACCGTCGCACGTCCTCCGCGCCATCGGTCTCTCGGCGCACGAGGCCGAATGCTCGATTCGCTTGAGCATCGGGCGATTTACGCAGGCGCATGAGATCGATGATGCCATCGCCCGAATTGGCGCTGCGGCCAAGAGCCTCATTGGCGCGGCCTCATAGCCGGGAGGTATTGGAGCGCGGTCAGGATCAACTACCCTTACCGAGTCGTGTACGTCCGGTTCATCGGCACCCATGACCAGTACGACCGTGTCGACGCGCAGATGATCTGATGGAGGAACGCTGATGGAGATCAAACCCGTCAAGACCAAGTCGGCCTATCAGGCTGCGCTGAAGGAGATCGCGTCGCTCATGAAGGCTCGCGCGAATAGCCCGGAGGGGGAGCGCCTGGACATTCTGACGACGCTGGTCGAGGCCTATGAGCGCAAGCATTTCCCCATGGACTTGCCCGACCCGATTGCGGCCATCCGGTTCGTGATGGAGCAGCGCGGCCTCACTGTGAAGGACCTCGAACCGATGCTCGGTCGCCCGAACCGCGTGTACGAAGTGCTCAACCGAAAGCGTCCGCTCACTTTGAAGATGATCTGGCGTCTCCACACGGAGCTCGGAATCCCTGCCGATTCGCTGATCCGGCCAGCCGACGAGACCGCGGCGGCGTAAACTGCCATACGCGGGGGGGAGAACCCAAAGGACGGGGGCCGGACCAGATCTCGGGAGCGGCGACGGCCAGTTAGTTAGCTGCGATCGAGAAAATCGACAGTCTCTCCTGCCGGACGCGCCAATATCCCGAAGACTCAGGGGGCGCCCCCGTCTTGTCTGGGCACATATGCCGGCCGCGTTGACGCATCGGCGGAGTTCCGAATAATACGGAATCATGGAGATTCGGATCACGGCAACAGAGTTGGCTCGAAAGCTCGGCGATGTCCTTGGGAAGATCCGGTATCGGTCCGACTCGTTCATCGTCGAGCGCAACGGCGAGGCCATTGCCCGCATCTCTCCGGTGGCAGTCGGCGTTGCCGGTTCGCTCGCTGAGGGACTGCGAGCCTGGCAGGAAGCGGCGCCGCCGGATACGCGCTTTGCCGCCGATCTCGAGAGCGTCAATCGAGCAGACCGCCCGCCACGGAATCCATGGGCCTCGTGATCGACACGAGCGCCCTCATCGAGCTCGAACGGCGCGGGCCCAACTGGAACATAACCGGCTCGCCGCCGTTCGACGAGCCCGCAGTGATCGCGGCGATTGCCTATGCCGAGGTCATGGTTGGCGTCCGCCTGGCCGATACCCCGGCGCGTGCACGTCAGCGGAAGGCGCGACTCGACGCTCTCGTTGCACACTGCACCATCGTCGAGTTCAATCGCTCGACGGCAGAACGGTGGTCAGAGATCTTTGCGCAGCTAAGCCGCGACGGGAAGATGATTCCCTCCAACGACATCGCCGTCGCAGCAACGGCCCGCGAATTGGACTTCGGCGTCTTGGTTGGGCCGGCGGACGAGAAGCACTTCCGTCGCGTCGGCGGGCTACGCTGCGTTGTCCTGCCCGCGGCGACCTAGCCCTACTCTCAAGCCGCTTCCACGATCACGCGGCCGCGGCCGCCCCGGGGCTTCTGCTCGATGACGATGCGAATGTCCTGGTGCAGCGCGGTCAGGAAGCGCAGCAGGCGCTCCAGTGAGAAGTCCTGCAGCCGGCCACGGTAGATCTGCGATACCTTCGGCTGGTCGATGCCCAAGAGCTTGGCTGCCTGTGTCTGGCTCAGCTTGCGCGCTTCGAGGATTTGCACGATCCGGGCCGCGAGCTTCGCCTTCGCGAGCAACTCTTCTGGGTTCTTGAGCCCGAGATCGCGAAAGACGTTGCCGCTTCCTCGGGGGGCTTTCGTCGTGGCCATCGCGCGGCTTCGCATGCGGATGCTTATCACCGATCGTGCAAACCAGTGGGGGCTCTCCACCCGCACAGAGGGCATGGGCGCCACGAAGGGCACGAAGAACACGAAGAGGAAGTTCGATAAGCGGGGGGCTTTGTATCTTGGGGTCCTGGTGGTTTAATCAGTTCCCGAGGAGGCCGAGATGACATACCAGCTGACGATCGAGTACGGCGATGACGTCTTGCTGAGCATGGGCATGCTGAAGGAGGAGTTCGACCAGGAGGCGCGGTTTCTGCTGGCGGCCAAACTCTACGAACTGGGTCGGCTCTCTTCCGGCAAGGCGGCTGAGCTGTGTGGCTTGGACCGGGTGACATTCCTCTTGAGTCTCCACCGCGTCGGCGTTTCAGCCATCAACCTCGACGAACGAGACCTCGAGGCCGACCTGCGCTATGCTCGCGGTGAGTGAGTCGATCGCGATCAACACCGGGCCGTTGA
Source organism: uncultured Binatia bacterium (SeqCode) (assembly GCA_964455095.1). Lineage (GTDB taxonomy): Bacteria > Desulfobacterota > Binatia > HRBIN30 > CADEER01 > CAYVUV01. The sequence goes on along the minus strand of CAYVUV010000237.1, from coordinate 40,840 downwards.
TTGCTCTCTCCGCCTGCGGGTGCCTGGATCTATTGCCTCGACTCCACCCGCGCGTCGTCGCCGCCGAGGCGGTGCTGGCAGAGTTTCTGCGCGGCCAACCAACGGAGCCGGGGGATCTTTTCGTGCCACCTCCCTGGCTCGAGGTTCGTGCGCTGGCGACATCGCCCTCACCGTTGCTCGTCCAAGAACTAGACGCTGGCGAAGCGGCGACGATTGCGATGGCCATCGAGCTGCAGATCCAATTGGTCGTCATCGACGAGCGCCGTGGTCGGGCAGCCGCGAGGCTCTCCGGCCTGCGTGTCACGGGAAGCATCGGGATTCTCCTTCGAGCGAAACGCGAGGGCCTCATTGCTGCGATCAAGCCCTGCCTCGACGCGATGCAGCAAACCGGCATGTGGCAGAGCCAGCGTCTCCGCTCGCAAGCGCTGCGTGAAGCCGGCGAGGAGTAAAGGCAGCTGATGGAAATCCGCCACTACCGGTTCCAGCGCATCACGCTCGACCCGAACAAGTGTTTTGGGAAGCCTTGTATCCGCGGGCTGCGAATGCCGGTGGCTTCAATCCTCAGCTACCTGAGCTCGGGCATGACGATCGACGAGATCCTGGCCGAGTGGTCCGAGTTGGAACGCGAGGATATCTACGAGGCTCTCGGTTACGCGGCGTGGGCCATGGAGGAGCGCATCGTGACACGTGGAGAAGCGGCGGCGTGAAGCTGCTGCTGAACATGAACCGCTGTCCGCATTCGCCTGCTGCCGATTTCGCGTGCTGTCTAGGATCCGTGCCGCCTCGTCCAGACCGCTCTGCGACGCGCGCGTCGACGCTCATGTCCACCAAGATGCGCACGACGGCCTATTGGCTCTCGACTCGCTCCTGCGCAAGCCACGCCGCGTACTCGATCGCCTGTTGCACGTCCTCGCGTTCGAGGTCGGGGTGTCCCGCGATGATTTCGTCGAACGAAGCCCCGTGAGCAATCTGGCTCACGATCACGGACACCGGTATCCGCATCCCGCGAATGCAAGCCCTTCCGCCCATGATTTTCGAGTCAAACGTTACGCGGTCGAACATCGCGCGTCATACACCGATTCCGTGCGAGCCAGAATCGCGCGCTGTCGAAGCGCGTTGCTGCTGCGGTCGACGGCGCGCCGGCTGACGAGGTCGACGCGTCGACCAACCAACGACGTCAGCTCCTCCTGCATGGAGACGTGGTCGAAGAGGCTCCACGGTGTTGGGTGCTCGAACGTCGCCAGGATGTCCACATCACTGTCGGGTCGCGCATCACCGCGCGCCTGCGATCCAAAGAGCTCGAGCCGAAGGATACGCCAGCGGCGGCAGAACTCCGCGATGCGGGGGTCGTGGCGTAGCGTCTCCGCAAAATCTCGGGACATGCCGGCAAGACTACTCCAACTCGCCGAGTCCGCCACCGGCAATCCCCTGTGTTTGTCGAACTTCACCGCTCCAGGAGCATGGCGAAGACGGCCAGACCTCCCTCTAGCTTCGTTTAGCCCCATCGGAGTCGGGGTCGGAATCGCTATCGGAATCGAAGGGCAACGATCCGTGATCGATCCCGATGCCGATACCGACTCCGACCCCGGAGGCTGTCGATAGCAATCGCCCGCGCTAGCCACTTCGGGGAATCTCGCTCTCTGGCCGCATGCCGTGGAGAGAGTCACCGCGGCTGGCGCGGATGAAGGTGAGTGTGCCGAAGAGGGTCATCCAGCTGTCGCTTTCGCGCACGTCGTCGAATCCGGCGGCGGCGATCAGGGCGGGGAGCTCGCCGCGCAGGTTGGCCGCGGTGGTCTCGCCGCCGTCGGTGAGGCGGAAGCCGAGCGAGGCGATCTGCATGAGCGCGTTGTGCGGCTTGCCCCAGTCGGCGATGTGGAGCTCGCCGCCGGGGCGCAGCAGACGGTGTGCGGCCGACAATGTCTCGCGCTTCTGCGGCGTGGTGAGGTGGTGCAGCATGAGCGAGGTGAGGACACGGTCGAATGATGCCGGCGGAAATGGGGGATCGGTGGCCGAGCCCTGATGGACCTCGATCGACGCGCCGGCGCGCGCGATCTTGTGTCGCGCCAGGGCGAGGATGCGCGGGTCGATGTCGACACCGGTCACCCGCGCGCCCGGGCACATCGCGTGGACCATCAGCGCCAGCGTGCCCGTGCCGCAGCCGACGTCGAGCACGTCGTGGCCAGGGGCGATGTGCGCCGCCTCTACCAGGTGCTGCTTGAAACGGCGCTCGCCGACGAGGCGGGCGAACACGTCGTACAGCGGCGTCAGCCAATCCCTGCCGAGGGCCGGAACGAAACGCTCTGTCGTGTCGCTCATCGCGATTCCTCCAGCCGCCCGAGGCGCGGCAGAAAGCGGCCGGCGGACGCGGCGTAGCGCCGATAGCGCTGGCCGTGCGCGCGGGTCAGGTACGGTTCCTCGACCAGACGCACGTGGATCTCGAGTGCCACGACCAGCGTGACCACGGCGAGCAACGAGACGACATTCGGCACCAGCAGCGCGAGCCCGATCGTGGCCAGGGACATGGCGGTGAAGATCGGGTTGCGCACCCAGCGAAACGGGCCGGTCGCCACCAGCGCGGTGCGCGCCTCGAGATCGACGCCGATGCGCCAGGAGTCGCCCATGGCGAACTGCGCCCACAGCGTGCCGGCGACACCGGCGAGGTAGAGCAGGGCCCCCGCGGCGCGCGCCCAGGGCACTGCGAGCAGCGCGAACGGCTGCGCGACCCCCGCGAGCTGCAGGGCCGGCGCGGCGAGGCCGGCCGCCATGGCGACGATGAACAGCGCACCGCCAAACCATTCCGCCGAACCGGGTCGGCCCGTGAGCCCGACGAAGCCGGTCCGGCCCGTGCGCCGGTAGTGCACGATGCTGCGCAACCCGAAGGCGAGCAGGAAAAACACGATCACTGCGACCAGTGCGACCCGGGCGGCCTCTTGTGTTGTCATGCTCGGCAGGATACGAGTAATTGCTCGGATTCGCTACTCGGATTTCCCGCATGGCCATCGCCCACCGCGCTGAAGCGCTGCGCCCGCGAAAACAGCCGCGCCAGGCGCGCTCGCGCGATACCGTCAGCGCCATCCTGCGCGCCGCGGCTCAGGTTTTCGCGGCGCAGGGATACGCGGCGACGACCACCAATCACATCGCCGCCCGCGCCGGCGTCTCCATCGGCTCGCTCTACGAGTACTTCCCGAGCAAGGACGCGCTACTGGTCGCGCTCACCGAGGCGCACATCGCCGAAGGCGAGGCGCTGCTCACGGCAGTGTGGGCCGAGGTCGGCACCCTGCGCGACGTCAGAGCGATCATGCGCCGCTTTGCCCGCGCCATGGTTGCCTTGCACGCGCGCGACCGCGGCTTGCACCGCCTGCTCTTCGAGGAGGCCCCACTGCCGCGCCGCACCCGGCAACGCGTCGCCGCCGTCGAGGCGCAGTGCACCGCGCGGCTGGAAGCGTACCTGCGCGCCCAGCCGGGCGTCACGCGCCGCGACCCGGCCCTCGCCGCCGCCGTCATCGTGCAGTGCATCGAGGCTCTGACGCACAAGCTGGTCGTGCACGGCGACGCCAACGAGGCGACCGAGGCCTGGGTCGAGGAGATGGTGGCGCTGGTTACCGCCTACCTGGCGGCGCCGTAGCCCGCGTGCTTGAGCCGGTGCGTCTCACCGTGCAATCTGTGCCAGAGGAGTGTGTGTCGTGCGTGTCCTGGATCATCTCTTAGCGAACAACCGGGCGTGGGCCGCGGAGATCACGCAGCGCGAGCCGGGGTTCTTCGAACAGCTCGTCGGGCAGCAGGCGCCGGAGTTCCTCTGGATCGGCTGCGCCGACAGCCGCGTGCCGGCCAATCAAATCGTCGGGCTGCTGCCCGGCGAGCTGTTCGTGCACCGCAACGTCGCCAACGTCGTGGTGCACACCGATCTCAACTGCCTGTCGTGCATCGAGTACGCCGTCGACGCGCTGCATGTCCGCCACATCATCGTCTGCGGACACTACGGCTGCGGCGGCGTGCTGGCGGCGCTGCGCGACGATCGGCTCGGGCTGATCGACAACTGGCTGCGCCATATCCAGGACGTCCGCCAACTGCACGATGCCGAGCTCCGCGCCCTGCCGTCCGAGGCCGCGCGCCACGCCCGGCTCTGCGAGCTCAACGTCATCGAGCAGGCGATCAACGTCTGCAAGACCACGGTGGTGCAGGACGCCTGGCGGCGCAATCAGCCGCTGACCATCCACGGCTGGATCTACGGCCTCGACGACGGCCTGCTGCGCGAGCTCGGCATCTGCGTCAGTAGCGCGGCGGAGCTGGCCGCCTGTTGCGCGGGGGCGCGGGTTGGCGGCGGGTGAGGGCGAGGCGGCGAGGGGCGGGGAGCCCTTCGAAGCAATGTCCACAAGATTGAATATGGCGAACTCGCGTGACCCCGAAGGGGTCAAATTCACTAGCCCAGGGCAACGCCCTGGGCACGTGGCCCGTTCCAATTCATGAGCCCTGAAAGGGCGGAACACGGCGAGTCGCGCCCTTTCAGGGCTTCGAACCTCCGCCCACCTGAAACCCAGGGCGTTGCCCTGGGCTGTTGAATTTGACCCCTTCGGGGTCCAAGAACAGCACCCGGTCCCAGACGCTCTTCAGCGCTGCTGATCCTTGCGGGGGTCGGGGCCGATCAGGGACCGGCACGCGGCGGCGAGCTGTTCGGCGCTGAGCGGCTTCAGCATGACCGAGTTGACGGTGGGGTCGTAGGCCGCTTCGATGTCCGTCTCTTGCTGGGAGCCAGTGAGCAGGATGGCGGGCAAGCGCTCGAAGCCGGGGTAGGCGCGCATGAACTTGAGCACGTCGCGGCCCGATTTCCCCGGCAGCCTGAGGTCGAGCAGGACCAACGCCGGCAGCGGGTGGCGTTGGCGGTGGGCGTACGGCGCCAGCCCCATCAAGTAGGCGATGGCATCCTCGGCGCTGCCGACAACCTGTAGATCGTACGCGAGCCCCGTCTCCGTGAGCGCACGACGCACCAGGGCGACGTCGTCCGGATCGTCTTCGACCAACAGGATGGTCTGCATCCGGTCCTTTGCGCCCGTCTGCTGGTTCGAGGCACCGCTCGGCGCGAGCCCCGCGCTCCCTTCGGATGCAATCGTCCGTTTCCTCATACTGCACTACCTCGACAGGGCGAACGCATACGCCGGCTGCGCGGCGGGAGCGGCGGGCAGCGCAATGCGCAGATCGGTGTCGACGGCCGTGGCCGCGAGGGGCGTCGACGAGCCGAGCAAGCGCACGGCGGACGGCGCGAAGTCGAGGCCGGTGATCGTCACCGCGTCGGCCGGCAGTGGGCCCATGACGATGGCGTAGAGCGTGGTGCCGTCGGCGCTGGCGGTGAAGCGCACCGGGGTGCCGTCGCTGGTGGTGGCTTCGGCGCGGGTCCAGGGCACGGTGGCGAAGATCGCCGCGCCGTTGACGTCGAGCCAGGCCCCGATCGCGCGCAGGCGCGAGGCCTGCTCCGGCGGGATCGAGCCGTTCGAGAGCGGGCCGACGTTGAGCAGCAGGTTGCCGTTCTTGCTCACCACGTCGATCAGCAGACGGATGAGCTTCTCGGCCGAGTCGAGGTCGGCGTCGCTCTCGTTCTGGTTGTAACCGAAGCCGCGCCCCATGCCGCGCACGGTTTCGAACTTGGTCGGCGAGATGTCGCCGAGCACGGAGAACTCGGGCGTCACGTAGTCGTGGTGTGTGAACCCGGACAGGATCGTGAAGCGGTCGTTGACGACGCCGTCGGGGACGGTGTTGTAGTAGTCGGCGAACAGGCCGAGCACGTTGGCGTTGCTCGGATAGCCGATGTCGTTCCACAGCACGGCGGGTCGGTAGCGCGCGATCAGCTCGCGCCACTGGCCGTCGGCGTAGGCGATGTACTCGGGGCTCTGCGGCGCGACGGTGACCGCGTCGAAGGAGTTGGCGACCGGGCCGGGCTGGATCGACCAGTCGAAGCCACCCGAGTAGTAGAGCCCCATGCGCATGCAGTCGCGGCGCACCGCGGTGGCGAGCTCGCCGACGATGTCGCGCGACATGTTCCAGCCCGGCCGCGTCGGGTGCGGCACCTCCGTCGGCCAGAGCGCGAAGCCGTCGTGGTGCTTGGTTACCAGCACGACGTAGCGCGCCCCGGCTTCGCGAAACAGGTCGGCCCACGCCTCGCCCGACCACGTCACGGCGTCGGCTTCGAACTGCGGGCGGAAGTCTTCGTATTTGAAGTCGGCGCCGTAGGTGTCGATGTGGTGCTGCTGGGCGGGCGAGCCGTCGATCAGGATCGTGTTGGGATACCACTCGACGTACGGGATGTGGGTGAAGAACTCGCGGCCGTAGCCGGGCGGCTCGAACAGCTTGGTGCCGCTCAGCCACTCGCCGGGATCGATGACGGTCTCGGCCCACGCCGGGATGGTGAAGATGCCCCAGTGGATCATGATCCCGAACTTGGCGTCGCCGAACCAGCGCGGCAGCGCGTGCGTCGCCAGCGACTCGCGCGAGGCGGCGTACGGCTGCGCCGGTGCCGTCGCTTCGAGCACGCCGTCGCCGCAGTCGGCGCGCAGCGCGCGCACGCGGCGCCGGTAGTTGTTGGCGCGTACGGCGCCGACGAAGCGGGTGCAGTCGTCGACGATCTTGCCGCGCAGGTACACCGGCCCCTCGAGACCAGGGCACGAGTCCCAGCGAGCGTGCACCAGCGTCACGCCGCGACGCTCCCGGCGCCACACCTGCGCTTCGCCGATCGGGCACATGGCCCCGAGCCCGGTGCGCGCGCCGACTTCCACGGTCTCACTGGCCGCCGCGCCGCGGCCGACCGGCCGGCCGACGATCGCGTACTGCGCGTCGCGGCAGGGCTCGTGACGAGACTGCGCCCGGGCCGCCGGCGCGCCGAGGGCCAGGGCGATGAGGAACAGCACGAGTCGATGCATTGGATGAACGCTACGGTTCGAGGCTCGCGCCGTCAAGCAATTGGAATGGTTACCAGGAGAAAGAATGGTTCATGCGAAGTGCGTCCGGTCCCCCTCCTTGCCAAGTAGGGGCTAGGGGAGGTTCTTGTTTGGCCCACCTACGGGGAAGCGACCTCCCCCCGGCCCCCTCCTTGGTAAGGAGGGGGAGTAGAGCGGCTGTCGCCGGTTTGCGCCGCCGTGCTAGAGCGGGCGCATGAAGGCGACGGACTTCATCGTACATCGCGCGCGCGTGCGCGATCAGTTGTCCCTGGCGTACGTGCGCGAGGGCGTCGGCGGGTACCCGCTGCTGTTGATTCACGGCTGGCCGGAGACGAAGCGGATCTGGTGGCGCAACGTGGCGGCGCTGGCGGCGGCGGGGTTCGAGGTGATCGCACCCGATCTGCGCGGGTTCGGCGATTCCGACCTCGCCCCCGACGGCCACTACGACCTGGCGACGCATTCCCGCGACCTGCACGCGCTGGTGCACGACGTCCTCGGCCACGCGCGCTGCGCCGCCGTTGCCGGCGATCTCGGCGGCGCCGTGCTGCCCGATCTGGCGCTGCGCTTTGCCGGCTTCGTCGAGCGGCTGTGCGTGTTCAACACGGTGGTGCCGCATCTGCCAGAGGCCTATGCCGCCGCCGGTATCGCGCCGAACGTGCCGCGCGAGGTGCGCGCGGCGGCGGACTATTTCATCCGCCAGTCGACCGACGCCGACGGCCTGGCGGCGGAGCTCGACACGCCCGCCCGCCGCGTGCGCTACATCGCCGACTTCTACGGCCACCGCTTCTGGGCGGCACCGGGAACGTTCGATGCCGCCGCCGTCGACTTCATGAGCGAGCCCTTCGGCGCCGCCGAACGCTTTCGCGCCAGCATCGCCAATTACGAGTACGCCGTCGGGCGCCGCACACCCGCCGAGGTGCCGCGCTTCTTCGAACCGGTGCCGGTGCCGACGCTGATTCTCTACGGCCCCGAGGATCACGTCGTGCCGCGCGACTTCCCGCTCCGTGCCGCCATCGCTTACCCGGAACATGTCGGCCCGTTTACCGTCTCCGGCGCCGGACATTTTCTCCAGTGGGAAACGCCGGAGGTGCTCAACCAGGCGCTGCGGTATTTCCTCGCCGATCTGCGCGAGCGCGGGCGGTAACAGGACGGCGGATGCTGAGCGTCTAATCACCCCCATCTCAATCTTCCCCCATCGAGGGGGAAGAGGCCGGAAATGACGCTCGCGCGTCGCGGACCGAATCCGAAAGCCTTCCCCCCTTGCGGGGGAAGGTTTGGATGGGGGGTGAAGAGATACTCCGCGCCAGCGGCTCCGCCTGGTGTAGACCCCGACAGTCGTCACGTTGCGGGAGCGAGCGGTAGTGCGGAAGCGCAGCGTTTTGATCACTCCCATCTCGATCTGCGCCAGCGGCTCCAATTGGTGTAGATCTCTACCTATCGAGAATGCCGACGGTTTTCCTTGCCCCCAAGGTCTCTTTTGTGGGATACGGCGAGCGGAGGAATACCACCCGATGCGCCGAATCATCCCGATCTTCGCCATTCTCCTGGTCGCTTTCACGGCCCGACCTTCGTTCGCCGTGCCATTCGTCTACGCGGCAAATGCGGACAGTGACGATGTGACCGTGATCGATGCCGCGACCAACCTGGTCGTGACGACTATCACGGTGGGCGACGAGCCGCGCAATCCGGCGGTCAGCCCGGATGGCACGCGGGTGTACGTGCCGAACCGGCACGATGACAACGTCACCGTGATCAACGGCGTGACCAATACGGTGATCACCACCATCAACGACGCCGATTTCGACGAGCCCTACGGCGCTGCCGTGAGCCCGAATGGCCAGCGCGTCTATGTGGTGAACAAGGAAGGCGGTGGCAGCTCGACCGGCAGCCTTACCGTGATCAACGCCACGAACAACACCGTCATCGATACCTTCGACGACGCTTGTTACGTCTCGCCCGAGTGGGTGGTGGTCAACCCGGCCGGAACACGCGCCTACGTCGTCAGTCGCCAGGGCGACCAGGTCTGCGTGGTCGATACCAGCGACAATTCCGTCATCGACACCGTGCCGGTCGGCAGCGCCCCGCGCTCGGCCGTCGTGACCTGCGACGGCGCGTTCGTCTACGTGGCCAACAACGGCGGCGACGTGTCGAAGATCCGCACGTCAGACAACACGGTTGTCGATACGCTGCCCTTCGCTGGTTCACCGCGCAACCTCGCGATTACGCCGGACTGCACCAAGATCCTGGTACCGCTGCAGAATGCGACGCTCGGGGTGATCGTCACCGCGACCGATGCCACCTCCACGATTCCGGTCCCAAATGGCGACAGCAGCTATGGCGCCGCGATCATTCAGAACGGCGCGCGTGCGTACATCACGGACGAGGACGACAACGAGGTCGAAGTGTTTGACTTGGGTACCGGCACGTTCCTCGCCGGCACCGGCCTGCCGGTCCCGGCCGGCAGCACGCCGCGCGGCATCGCCACGGCATTGGTGCTGGCAGAGGTCAGTCTCGGAGCCCCCGCGGCCTCTGCCGTTGGCCTGCTGGCGCTCGCGGCTGGCCTGTTGGTCGTCGGCATGCGCCGCCGGCACTGAGCGGCGAGCGAATCTTGGCCCGCGCGCTCTCGGCGAGAGCGCGCGGGTGATTCCCCGCTTTTCATCCGCGCGACGGCTGTAGTACACGCCGGGTCATGACGGCGGCGCCGCGGATCCAGCGGGTGGAGCTCTTCCCGCTGCACGTGCCGTTTCGCGAGGTCGTGCGCGAGACGATGGCGCGCTCGGCCGGGGGGCTCGGGATGGCGATCCCGGCCGAGGAGGCGTGGAGCGGCGGCGATTTCGTCATCGCGCGGCTGACGGCAGAGGACGGCGCGCGCGGCGTCGGCGAGGCGTTCGTCTGGCTGCCCGAGACCGGCGTGTCACCGGCGCAGGTGATCGACGCCGTCGCCAACGGGCTGGCCCGCTACGTGATCGGCGAGAGCCCGTTCGAGGTCGCGCGCATGAACGCGCGCATGGACGCCAACGTGGCGCGCAGCGAGGTGGCCAAGGGCCTGCTCGACATGGCCTGCTACGACCTCATGGGCCAGATCGCCGGGCGACCGGCATACGACTTCATGGGCGGGCAGGGCGCCCGCGAGCTGCCGCTGGCGGCGCTGATCCCGCTCAGCGACGCGGAGTCGATGGCCGAGATGGCGCTGTTCTTCCAGCAGGGCGGCACGGCGACGTTTCGTCTCAAGCTCGGCCTCGGCATCGAGGCGGACCGCGCCATCACCGCGCGCGCCCGTGAAGCGCTCGGCCCCGCGGCGCGCCTGCGCGTCGATTACAATCAGGCCTACACGCCCGACCAGGCCGTGCGCGCCATCGCGGCCATCGCGCCGTTCGGCATCGACTGCGCCGAGCAACCCGTGCGCGCCAACGACTGGCTCGGCATGGCGCGCGTCCAGCGCGCGGTCTCCGTGCCCCTGATGGCGCACGAGGGCTGCTTCTCGTTCACCGATTTCACGGCCCTGCTCGAGCTCGGCGCCGTCGGTGTCCTCGGCGTCAACACCGAACGCCCCGGCGGCATCACGCAGGCGCTGCGCGCCATCGACTACGCGGCGGCGCGCGGCCTGGGCACCGTCCTGCACAATCAACCGCTCGGCATCGCCTCGGCCGCGCAGGTACACCTCGGCGCCGCGCGCGCCGCCGTGCTTGGCCACGCCATGGAGCTGTTCGGGCACATCATGCTCGAGGACGACCTGATCCTCGAGCCGCTCGATTACAGCGGCGGTGTGGTCCGCGTGCCGCACGGTCCCGGCCTCGGCGTGACGCTCGACGAAGCGGCGCTCGAGCGCTACGCCACGGCGCCGGCCGCCGTGATCCAACGCTGAAGCGCGCGTCATGCGGGGCACGCTCTACACGCACGCCGAGGTGATCACCCTCGAACCGCTGCAGCCGCGGGCCGAGGCGCTGGCGATCAGCGAAGGTCAGATCGTTCGAGTCGGAAGCGCAGCCGACTGCCGCGCCGCGCTGACCGCGGCCGGCGCGCGCGAGATCGAGTCGGTCGACCTCGGCGGCCGCTGCGTGGTGCCGGGGTTCATCGATACGCATCTGCACCCGATCGCGATGCTGTACTTCGACATGAACGCCGACCTGCGCCCGGTGCGCAACATCGGCGCGCTGCAAGAGACGCTGCGCCGCGCGGCGCGCCGCATGCCGGCGGGGGAGTGGCTGGTCGGCCTGCAACTCGAAGACGAGGCCCTGGCCGAACACCGCCTGCCCACCGCCGCCGAGCTCGATGCCGCCTGCCCCGATCGGCCGGTCGTGGTGCTCGAGCACGATGGTCACAGCGCCGTCGGCAACAGCGCGGCCCTGGCGGCGGCGGGCATCGTGGCCGGCACGCCCGACCCGGCCGGCGGCCGCGTCGCGCGCGACGCGGGCGGCATGCCGATCGGCGCCTGCTTCGAGAGCGCCGCGCAGCAACTGTTCGGCGCCGTGCCGGCGCCGGCGCTGGAGCGCCTCGGCGCGACGGCGCGCACGACGTTCGCGCGCCTGGCGGCGTGCGGCATCACCTCCGCTGGCGTCGTGCTGCAGACCGACGAGGAGGGTCCGGGCGGCGAGACCGGCCGCTTCGAGTCGCTGGCCATGCAGCTGCTGCTCGACCAGGCGTGCTTCGCCACCTACGCCATCCTCGTCGGGCGCAGCGTCGACGCCGCCATCGCGGCGCGTACGTCACCGCTGCACGATCCCGCCGCCGGGCGCCGCGTCGGCGGCTTCAAGATCTTCGCCGACGGCACGTTCGGCAGCTGTACGGCGCACATGCGCGAGCCGTTTGCCGACCGCCCCGGCGATCGCGGCATGGCGACGCTGGCACAGGCGGAGATCCTGGCGCGCATGCGCGCGGCGCACGCGGCGAGCCTGCAAATCTGTGTGCACGCCATCGGCGACGCGGCGATCGCCGACTGCGTCGCATTGTTCGACCAGCTCCTGGCCGAGGCGCCGCGGCGCGATCATCGCCACCGCATCGAGCACGCCTCGCTGCTGCCGCCCGACCTGATCGCCCACATCGCCCGCCTCGGACTGTGCGTCTCGACGCAGCCGGAGTTCATCCACTCCGAGAAAGGCTGGCTCGACCGGCGCCTCGGCGCCGAGCGGGCCCGCTTCGCCTATCCGTTGCGCGCCCTCGTCGAGGCCGGCGTTGCGGTCGGCGGCGCTTCCGACGCACCGGTGGAATCGACCGACGTCCTGCACGCCATGCAGTGCTGTGTCACGCGCGAGGGCTTCCATCCCGACCAGGGCCTCTCACCGCTGCAGGCGCTGCACCTGTTCACGCGCGACGCCGCCTACATCCAGTTCGAAGAAGGCGAGAAGGGCACGTTGGCCGCCGGCAAGCGCGCCGACTTCGCCGTGCTGAGCGCCAATCCGCTCGTCGTTGCGGCGGAGCGCATCGCCGACATTCGCGTGCTGCGCACGGTGTGCGGCGGCCGCACGACCTGGGACGCCGAAGGCGTTGTCCAGCAACTCGCACCCGGGCGTGCCACGGGCGACGTGGAGAATCACGAAACCACGAAAGAACGAAAGCACGAGAGATAAACCCAGATATTTCAAGGCTCGGGATCAGAGTTTCGTGTTCTCGTACTGTCGCGCTGTCGTGATGTTCTGACGACGGCAATTTTTGGCAAGCTGACGCGGAAGGAGAAGTCCAGATGACCGAGCTCGCCGCCGCGCGCTGCTTCGCGGCCACGTACACCGCCGCGCGCGCCGCATTCCTGCACGCCTGCGCCAACGCGGGCGGCGCCGTCGTCTCGCACCGCCATCCCTTGCGCGGGCCGGCCGGCGAGGCGCTGTTCCTCGACGCGGTGCGCTTCGGCGCGCCCGCCGCACGGCGCGTGCTGTTCGTCTCCGCCGGCACGCACGGCATCGAGGGGTTCTGCGGCTCCGGCATCCAGACGTTTCTGTTGCACGGCGGTCTGGCGCAGCGCCTGCCGAGCGATGTGGCGCTGGTGTTCGTCCACGCCGTCAACCCGTGGGGGTTCGCCTGGTCGCGGCGCGTCAACGAGGACAACGTCGACATCAACCGCAACTTCCTCGACCACGGCGCGCCGTATCCGGAGAACCCCGACTACGACCGGCTCGACCCGGTGCTCAATCCGACCGAGCTCGACGAGAACGGGAGCGCCTTTCTCGCCGCCGTGCAGCGCTTCCAGGAGGAGTCCGGTTTCGAGGCGGTCTACCGTTCGCTCTCCGGCGGTCAGTACAGTCACCCGCGCGGCCTGCAGTACGGCGGGCGCGCGCCGGCGTGGTCGAACGGTGTCCTGCGCGCCGTGTGGGCGCAGCACGCCGCCGGCGCCGAGCTCGCCGTGTGCATCGATCTGCATTCGGGTCTCGGCCCGCGCGGTGTCGGCCTGGTGCTGCAGACCGCCGCCGAGGCGAGCATCGACGCGCGCCTGTCGCATGCCTGGTGGCCCGAAGTCGTGCGGGCCGAGCCGGCGCGCGGCAGTGACGCGGCGCTGGTCAGCGGACTCATCGGCCCGGCGTTCAGCGCCGCGCTGGCGCCGGCTGCCGCGGTCGCCGTCGTGCTCGAGTTCGGCACGCAGCCGATGACGGAGGTGATGCAGGCGGTGCAGGAGGACAACTGGCTGCACCATCACGGTCAACGCGAATCCGAGCGCGGCCGGCGCATTGCACAACGAATGCGCGACGCCTTCTTCATCGACGAGGACGATTGGCAGACGGCGGTGTGCGCGCGCGCGCAGGACGTCGTCGAGCGCTGCCTGGCGGGCATGGCCGCGTTTGCGCCCGAGCCTGCGGTCGACGGCGTGCGCCTGCGACCGGCACGCGCGGACGACGCGGAGGTGCTGGTCGGCTTCGCGCAGGCGATGGCGCGCGAGACCGAGGCGCTCGACCTCGATCTGCCGACGCTGCGCGCCGGCATGGCGGCGCTGCTCGCCGATGCGACGCTGGGGCGCGTGCTGATGCTCGAAGAGGGCGGCGCGGTGGTGGCGACGCTGATGCTGACGCAGGAGTGGAGCGACTGGCGCAACGGCATGTTCTGGTGGATCCAGAGCGTCTACGTCAGCCCGGCACACCGCCGCCGCGGCCACTACCGGCGCCTGCACGACCACGTCGTCGCCCTGGCGGCGCGCGACCCGAGCGTGTGCGGCATCCGCCTCTACGTCGAGCACGAGAACCGCAACGCGCAAGCCACGTACCGCGCGCTCGGCATGCACGAGACGGCGTATCGGCTGTACGAGCAGTCGACGCGCCGCGCGTGAGCGCGTCTGGTTCCCCTCTGGTTCCCCCTCCTTACCAAGGAGGGGGTTAGGGGGAGGTGGCTTTTCGCCGCCGAACGACCTCGTCGATCCTCGCCAGCTCCCCGTCGAGATTCTCGCCGATCTCCAAATTGCTGAATCGCAATACTTCGATTCCGAAGCGCTCCAAGTACGCAGTTCTCGTCCGGTCGTATTCCATCGCTTCGTCCGTGAAGTGCGAGTCCCCGTCGAGTTCGATGGCGAGTTTCAAGCGCGGCGCGTAAAAGTCGAGCACATACGCATCGACGCTGTACTGGCGGCGAAACTTCGCTCCGAGCTGCTCGCTGCGCAAATGTTGCCAAAGAGTATGCTCCGGGGCGGTGACGTTGCTGCGCAGCGTTTTCCGCCGCTCACGTTCGCGGCTGCGGTTGAAGTGCAGAGTCAGACGAAAACCTCCCCCTACCCCCTCCTTGGTAAGGAGGGGGATTTGATTCCGGCCTTGGTCGCTGGGGAATGGGATTTAGCCGGACCATCGCGTTCTGACAGCAGTGCCCTGGCTGCTCTCAGGTCGGCGGTGTCGGCGCCTTCGGTGAAGGAGGCGACGAGCGCGGCGAGGGCGCGCAGGGCGGCGGCGCGTTGGGGCTTGCGATTCTGCAGGCGGACCAGGCTGACCCGGGCGCGCAGCTCCCACCAGCGCGCGCCCTGGCGTTGCGCGATGTCGATGGCGCGGAGGAAGGACGCGGCCGCCGCCTGGCGGTCGCCGCGCCCGCCGTGCAGCTCGCCCTCGATGCGGCAGAGCTCGGCTTCGAAGCGGCGCTCGCCGGTGGCGGCGTTGCGCGCGTGCGCCTCGGCCACCGCGCGCTGCGCGTCGT
The DNA here is from genome assembly GCA_964455095.1 of uncultured Binatia bacterium (SeqCode). Lineage (GTDB taxonomy): Bacteria > Desulfobacterota > Binatia > HRBIN30 > CADEER01 > CAYVUV01. Next base: position 25,817 of record CAYVUV010000237.1, on the reverse strand, counting down.
CGAGCGCTCCCGCCTCCGCGCACGCCTCGGCGAGCGTCGCCAACAAGGTCGGCAGGGCGATGCTCTGCCCCGTTGCCATATAGCGCGCGATGCCGTCGCGTATGAGCGCCAGGCCGTCGCGGGGCTCGGCGCGCGCGACCAGAACCCGGCCGCGCCCGACCATGCCGACCCCGGCGATGGTCGCAAAGCCGCTCTCGGTGGCGATCGCAATCGCCTCGTCGGCCGCCGCCGCCAAGGCCGGCATGTCGCGCAGGAAGAGCTGCAGGAAGCACTCCACCTGAGTGGTATTGCCGCGCACGAAGGGAATGCCGTCAGCGGCGGCTTCGGCGATCGCGGCTCGGCAGTGTTGCCGGGCGCGATCTGGTTCGCCCTGGTGCAGCCGCGTCAGGGCCAGGTAGGACAGGGCGAGGACGTGGAGGTTCATCGGATGGACCACGCGCGGAACGTCCTCGAGGGTCCAGGCCAGCTCGAGATGGCGGCGCGCCTCCGCCAGCTCGCCGCCGTGGTAGCGCTCCAGGGCGATGAAGACGTGGCCGGCAAATGCGATGGCGGGCAGCGGCAGGCGCCGCATCAGGTCGGCGATCTGTGTGGCGGTCGCGGCGGCGCGATCGAGACGGCCCTGCGAGAGGTAGAGGCCGTGTAGCGAGACGACGCTCTGGAAGAGTTGCGGCAGATCGCTGGTCGCTTCGCTCAGCGCCCGCGCGCGCTCGTAGTCGCGCTCGACCGCGGCGTCGGCGAAACTGGTCAGGGTCTGGCGCGCGATGCCGAGGGCGAGCGACAGGCGAATCGCGCGCAGCGTGCGCTCAGGAGTCGCCGGCAGCCCCTCGAGCAGGGCGAGGCCGTGTTCGAGCAGCGCCACCGCCTCACGGTCGGCGCTGCGTCGGCCGGCGCGCGCCGCGCCTTCTTCGAGAAACGCCACGGCGCGGTCGGGTTGACCACCGGCCTCGAAGTGAAAGGCGAGCTCGGCGGCGTTGTCGGCCGCATGGTCGCCGTAGCCGGCGTGCAGCCGCATGGCGATGCGCTGGTGCAGGCGGCGCCGGCGCGCCGGCGGCACGCGCTCGTAGAGCACGGTCTGATAGAGCGAGTGGGTGAGCTCGTAGCGCCCGGCGACGGTGCCGTCGGCCCAGGCGCTCTCGCCGGCCGCCCGCACCAGTTGTTGCGCGCGCGCCAGGCGTTCGAGGCGGGTCTCGATTTCAACGTCGTCGACGTCGAGCGCCGCGGCGACCAGCGCGGCGGAGAACGTGCGGCCGCCGACGCTGGCCACCTCGAGCACGCCGAGATCTGTTTCGTCGAGGCGTTCAAGCTGTGCCGCGATCATCTGGCGGAGCCCCTGAGGGACGTCCACCACCACCTTGTCGACGTCGAGCGCAAGCGCCCACGTGCCGTCCGTTTCGCGCAGCGCGCCGGCGGCCACCAGGTACTCGACGACGTTGACCACGAACAGCGGGTTGCCGTCGGTGCGATCGTACACCGCGCGCGCCAGGCGCTCGGCCGCGGCGAGACCCGGGCAGCGCGCGCGCAGGTAGGCGGCGACGGACTCTTCGCTCAGCAGCTCGAGCCACAGCTCGCGGCAGCGCCCGTGCGCCAGCAACTCCCGGCGTACCGTCTTGAACGGATGCTCGCGCAGCACGACGTCGACCGGCCGGTAGGTGCCGATGATGACTAGCCCGGCGGGGTCGCGCCGCTCGGCCAGCGCCGAGATGAGGTCGAGCGTGGCGTAGTCGCTCCAGTGCAGGTCTTCGAGCACCAGCACCAGCGGCTGCTCCAGGGCCTCGACCAGCGCCGCCATCTCGCGCAGCATGCGTTCGCGCGTCGAGCCGATCAGCCGCCGCTGCAGCGCCTCGGCCTCGGCGGCGTCGAGCAGCGCGGGGAGCTGCGCCAGCCAGGTCGGGGCGTGACGGCGCAACAGCGCAACGAGCGGCGCGCCGGCCGGCGCCGCGCACAGGCGCCCGAGGCCCTCGAGCACCGGCAGGTACGGCTCGCCGCTGCCGTGATGCTCGATGCACTGCCCGCGCGCGATCAACACCTCGTCCGCCGGCAAGCGGGCGCAGAAGGCATCGACCAGCGTCGTCTTGCCGATGCCGGGATCGCCGGCGACGAAGCCGACTTGTCGCACGCGCCCGAGGGCCGGGCGCAGCCAGCCGTCGAGCGTCGCCAGGTCGCGCTCGCGCCCGACCATGGCTCCCGATGCGGGCTCGCCGTCGGGGCTCGCATCGCGGCTCCCCCCGATGGCCACCGCCGCGACGAAGCGGTACCCGTGCCCGTGCGCCGTCTCGATGGCGCGCGGCCGGCGCGGGTTGTCGGCAAGGGCGCGGCGCAGCTCCTGCACGCAGCTGGTCAGCACCCATTCGCCGACCGCGGTTTCGGGCCAGACGGCGTCGAGCAGCTCGGCCTTGGTGACCAGCTGACCGGGTCGGCCGCTGAGATGGACCAGCACCGCCAGCGTTTTCGGTCGCAGTGGGATGACCTGCGCCCCGCGCTGCAGGCGGGCGTTGGCGGCATCGAGCGAGAATTCGAGAAAGCGCAGCACGTCGCGCGCGTGTCGGTTCAGATCAGGCAGGCCCCCGGGGCACACCATCGCCCACAGCCGGGTCGGCAACAAGATGAAATCATACAAAACTTACAGAAGTCCGTCAGGATTCCCGCCGCCGCCGCTGCGCACAATGCGCCCGTGGCACCCGTCGGTAAACAGCGACGCCCCCGCGCCGGCCTCACGGCCGGCGGCGCCTTCGTCGTCCAGCTGCGCTCCGACAGCGACGTGCCCGGCCGCCGCCTGCGCGGGCGCGTCGAGCATGTGAAGAGCGGACGCAGCGAGCAGTTCGCCTCGCTCGAACGGTTGCTCGCATTCATGGCGCGCTACAACGACGCGGCGGCTTCGGATGAGGACGATGCGGATGGCTCAGGGTCCCCTCTCTCGGATGGGAGAGGGCAAGGGTGAGGGGGATTGCATGGGTCTTCATCCGCCGCTTTTTCTTCGATCGAGCAGCGCGGCAACTCCGATAGACCTGGCCGTGGCTCAGCTGAGGAAGTCGGAAGGATCGAATCCCCCTCACCCTGACCCTCTCCCATCCGGGCGAGGGAAGCTGATCGCTTGGCGACGGTTGACCGTTGCCATCCTGGCCCTTCTCCTCGCCGCCTGCGGCGATGACGGCGACACGGCCGGCGGCGATCCGTGTGCGCTGACACCGCGGGCACACGATGCGGCGGATCTGGCGGCCAGCGGCGACGCGGCGTGCTTCGGCGATACCGTCCTGGCGCGGCTGGCACCGGACGGGGCCGAGCGCACGGCGGAGTTCGACATCGAGATCCCGCGCTCGGGTCGGGTGCGGCTGTGTGTCGACCTCGTCGACGATCACCCGCACGCGCTGGAGTTGTTCGATGCGGGCGGGGTGCGGCGAGCGCAAGTCGTGCAGGGCAGCGGCTGCGCCGACATCGACATCGTCGCCGGCCGACACACGCTGCGCCTGACCAATGGCCGGCCGCACGCGGCCAACGCGTATGGGTACCTCGCCTTCATTCATCCAATGACGTCAACGGAGTTGCAGGCCGAGGGGACGGGTTTGCTTGGCGCCTACTCGGTGACCAGCGCCTGTCCGAACTGCGACCTGCGCGGCGCCAACCTGGCCGGCACCACCTGGTTGTGCTCGAACACCGCCGGCGGCGACTGCGAGGACCCCAATCCGGCGCACTTCTTCTGTCTGGTCGCGACGACCAAGAATTCGAACCCGCAGTTCATCTACTCGAACGATTTCTCCGGCACGCGCTTTGGCGGCGCCAACTTGAACGGCTCTTTCTTCGAGTGTGTCAGCCTGCGCGGCGCACAGTTCTGGGACGATCAATACGGCGCCGCGTCGCTGCAGACCGGACCGACATGCTGCCACGAGGGCTTCCCGGTCGGGGCGCCGAAGTTCGAGGCCTGCGACATGCGCGGCGCCTCGCTGCGCAACCTGGATCTGCGCGTCGCCGACTTCACCTGCTCGGTGGTCGGCGATGCGCCGTCGGTCTTCGACCCGGCGAATCTCTCCGGCGCCGACCTGCGCGGCGCCAACATGGGCAACGTCGACTACTCGATCCGGCGCTGCGATTATGACTCGGACCCGAACAACCCCTACGGCAACGGGCGCCTGAATCTGTCGGGCGCGATCGTCGATTCGACCACGAACCTGAAGGGCACCGACTTGAGCGGCGCCGACCTGAGCGGGTGGGACTGGCACCTGACGGACTGGTCGCAGACGATCATGCGCCTGGCCGTGCTCGCTGACGGCGACATGTCGGGGTTCAATTTCACCGCCGCGCCCTATGTCGGCAAGTTCTTCATCGCCGACAAGAACACCGACTACTTCGGCGGCGCCGACATGACCGGCATGAACTTCACCGGCGCCAACTTCTCCGGCCAGGATCTGCAGCACGCGGTCATGCCGGCTGCCGACCTGACCAGCGCGCTGCTCACCGGCGTCAACCTGTCGGGGGCCGACTTCACCGGCGCCACGCTGGTGCGCACCGATCTCGAGTCCGTCATTGCGAGCGAAAGCGTGCCGGCCACGTTCAACAAGGCCACCATGACGTACGCCTTTCTGAAAAACGCCCAGCTCGCCGGCTCGTTCTTTCGCGGCGCCGTGATGAACCCGGCCAATCTCCTCAACGCCGATCTCGCCGGGGCATGGTTGGAGGATCAGAATTCGCAGTTCGGCCGCACCGTGCTGACCGGCTCGCACATGCTGAACACCAAGCTCAACGGCGCGCACATGACCGACGCGGTGCTCGACAATGTATCCTGGTACAACGTCAACCCCGCCTCACCGATCGCGACCGGCGCCGGCGCGCTGCTGACGGGCGCCAGCTTCAACCTCGCCGACCTGCCCGGTCTCGACCTCACCGGCGCGTTCCTGCAGGGCGTGTCGATGACCAACACGCAGCTGATCGGCGCCAACCTCACCGGCGCCCACATCGGGCGCGACGGAACGGTGAGCGCCAACCTGTCGACCGCCAACCTGCGCGGCGCCAACTTGACCAGCACCGATCTCTCGTACGCCAACTTGCAGAACGCCGGCGTCGACCCCGCCGCCGAGGCGGAGGTGTACATCGAAGTGCTGAAGGACCCCGACCGCTACGAGAAGCCGGAGGAGTACGAGTACTTCGCCGTCAACCGACCGGCGACGGTGCTCGGCGCCGGCGGCACGGTCTCGGTGGTCACCGACCACGCGACCTGTCCGAGCGGCGCCGGCGGCCCGTGCGGAGCGATCACCAGCCCCGCCTGGGTGGCGCCGGTGGGTCCGCAGGAACCGACCGACTGCATGCCGACGCAATACGACAACGAAGGCAACGTGATCGCCATCACGTGCTCGTCGTCGCGCCATCCGACGGGCGGGTGAGTTGGCAGGAAGGCTGCGACTGGCCCTGACCTCCCCCTTTGGCAAAGGGGGATTGAGGGGGATTTTTCAGATGGAGGTATGTCGATGAGAATCACGCGGCGGCAGTTCAATCGTGCAGCGTTGACCTTCAGCATGGCGTTGGGTGCCGGCAAGCTGTTGCCCGGTTGTGGCGACGACGGCGATGGCGGCGGCGGTGCGGGCGGCCAGACGGAGCTCAGAACGTTCCACTTCGACCTGGCGCACCTGCCGCTCGACCAGCCGCACGTCCTGCACGTCGGCGGCAAGCGCTACCCGCTGCAGCGCCACACGGCTGAGACGTTGGCGCAGGCGCGGCGCGAGCGGTCTGGGCTGCGCGGTCTGCCCGACTCGCGGGTGACGCATTTTGCCGCCGACGTGATCACCAACCCGAAGCGCGTGCAGCGCATGCACGTCACCACCACCGACCCCATGCGCGGCGCCGGGCTGGTGCTGGTGGCGATGCAGATTCCGACCGCGGCGCGTCTGCGCGCGCGGGGCGCGCGCGGGCTCGGGGATCCGGCGCCGACCGGAACCGAGTGCACGCAGTACGATCAGGTCCCCGACGACTACGTCAGCGGGCGCAGCACCGCCAAGTCGGTCATCACCCACCACCCCGACCTGGTCACCGTCGAGCCCGACGTCGCGGCGGCGATCGAGACGCACATGGATTACGACCAGGCCGCCGCGGTCGACAATCTGACCATGTCGATCTGCAATCAGGGCCCGGCGTACGAGTACGACCCGGCCTACGAAGACGGCTGGTGCGTGCTGGTGCGGCTCTACAATGCCGACGGCAGCGCGCAGCTCGACACCAATGGCGAGCAGATCTTCGACTACAAGTTCAGCGACAAGACCAGCGACGACATGAAGCCGGCGATCGACGCGCTGCTCGGCTCGGTGAAGAACGACGCCTCGCTCGACGGCGAGCAGTACCAGGTGATCTACCACGGCGATCCGGTCGACGAGAGCGCCTTGCCGGCCGCCAACCCGACGGTGCTCAACTCGGACGATCCGACGCTCACCGGCCAACGCGCCCAGTTGAGCGGTGACGGTGAGAGCGTCAGCTTCAGCGTCACCGGCTACCACCACAACGTGCTCTTCTACGATGCCTCGCACTCTTCCACCGAGCGCAGCGTCACGCTCAAGATCCTCAACCTCAACTTCATCTGGTACGCCCTCTACCTCGAATACCTCGACGCCGATGGCGTGCCGCTCTCCAGCGCCAACCGCAGTAGCTTTCTGGCCGAGCTGGTGGCCGACGGTCTCGATCTGGAGACCGACACGCTCAAATTCTGGGACATGATCTCCGCCCCCGCGACCGTCTTCGGGCTGCCGGTGCCGTTCCCCTACCAGATCAGCCTCGATCTGCCGGACGGCGCCTCGCAGGTGCGCCTGAATCTGATCGGGCCCGGCGCCTACGGCTCGCTCGAGTACGGCCCCGCGATCATCGCGGGCGCGGTGATGACGACAGTGATCTGCTTCGCGATTCCTATGTACTTCCTCAGCAAGGCCGTCGGCGAGAGCGAGTCGCTGTCGCTCGAGGCACTGTTCGAGCAGAAGGGTCTGATTCTCAAGACCCTGTTGCTCTACTCGCAGCTCTACTCGGAGGCCACCGGCGGTGGGACCAACGATCTCGGCGTCGAGGGCTCGATCACCAGCATCCTGGCGTCGTTGACGCAGGATCTGTTCTTCAACCTCAAGTCGACGATCCCCGAGCTGTGGGACTGGCTGATCGGAGAGGTGGCGGAAGACGAAGCGGAGCAATCCGTGCCGTTCATCGGTTGGGTAATCCGCATCATGGCCATTCTCGGCACCACCGGCGACATCGTCGCCAGCGAGGCGGAGATCTGCACCAACCCGATGACGATCAGCAACACCGTGTCGTTCACCAACCCGGTGACGGTGGTGGTCAGCTACGATCCGGCGGACTTCGAGTTCCCACTCGACGCGACGCACTTCCAGGTGCAGATCACCGTCGGCGCCAAGGCCCTCGAGCCGCCGACCATCGTGCAGATCAGCAACGAGGATCGTTCGAAGGATACACTGACCGCGGTGGTCGAGAACGTGCCGTCGACCGGGGCGGACGCCACCGTCTCGGTCATCTTCATGGCCGACAACGGCTACCCGCTCGCCTACAGCGCGGCGGTCGACGCCAACGGCGTGCCGATTCTCGACGAGAACAGCGACCGCGTGCCGGGCGACATCACGTTTCTCAACAAGCTGCCGGCGAGCGGCCCGCTGATCGTCAACGTGCCGATCGTCGAGAACCCGGTGCCGATCACGGCGCAGACGCTGTACACGCACCACCACAAGCTGGAGTACGCCAACGGCAAGTACCTGTGGAACTACACCACGCAGCCGCCGGCGCTGGAGCCGGCGAACTGCAGCACCGGGCTGTGCGACCTCGGCAACGTGACGGTGTGGGTGCCGGGCGGCATGATCGGCTACTCGTGGCTCGCCAGCTCGCCGTCGGTGCGCGAGTGCGGCACCAACGCGCAGGGGCAGCTCTACAACTTCCAGAACCTCAGCCTGAAGAACGATCCCAACCCCGCGCGCAAGACACCGGGCTGCGGGTTCCCCGGCGCGACGCCGCTGGCGTACGAGTCCACCGTGCCGGTCGGCGATCCGGGCAACCATTTCTATCTCGATCCGGTGCGCATCAGCGACAACGACCCGGAGTACCACCTGCGCCGCATCACGCTCGACAACACGACGGCGATCAACGTCAACACCAACGAAAGCTGGGGGCGCTTCCGCATCCCGATCGATCGCATGGCCGTGTACAACAAGGGACAGCGGCCGATGGTGATCGGCATCTCGAAGCGCTTCCACAAGTTCGCCGTGATCGAGGTGCCGAGCACGCCCTACCTCGACGACGACTTCGCCAACAACGCCAAGTGCATGGCGGCGCAGGGCGAGGGCAACGACGCGCTGTTGCTCAACCCGGTGGCGCTGACGATCGCCAACAACGGCGCCATCCTCATCCTGCAGGGCGGCGTCAACAAGAGCATCAAGGCCTTCGACTTCGACGGCAAGCCGTGGAAGTTCTTCAAGAACGGCACGGTCAGCGTGTTGCCGCTGGCGACCGACGCGTCGTCGGTGACCTTTCTCGACATCAGTATCGACCCGACCAACCTGCTCTACGTGATTTCGCACGCCGGCGCCGGCACGCAGCAGTCGGACTTCCGCCTCGACATCTACGACGCCAACACCGGTGAGCGCGTCGTGCGCAACACCGGCATCGCCGTCGGCCGCATCACCGTCGACAAGTTCCGCGGCCTCTACTCGCTCAACTACGAGACCGTGAAGGGCAGCCCGGTGGTCGAGCCGTCAGTGAGCGTCTGGGCGCCGTCGCCGCCGTCGTGAACGAGACAAAAGTCTGCGTCCTATTCCCCTCCGATCCGATTCCCCCTCCTTTCCAAGGAGGGGGCTAGGGGGAGGTCGATCTTGGACGCGTCAGCCAAAACCACCTCCCCTAACCCCTCCTTGGAAAGGAGGGGGACCGGAGCCCCGCAATTAGTCCCGACGCGCGGCGTCGTGCTATGGGCCTGCGGATGGACGTCGCCCAACCCGGAGTCACGCGCGCGACCGCCTTCGGTCTGCGTTGGCCGCAGTTGCACGAGGTCGCGATCCTGGCGCTGGTGCTGGCTACGGTCTCGCGCCTGCTCGAGACGTATCTCGGCTTTCCGCGCGCCACCAACTGGGTGCATTTTCCCATCATCGCCGGCCTGGCGTTGCTCTCGCTGCGCCAGGTCGAGCGCGCGGCGGCGCCGCTGTTCCTGGGCTGCGGTGCGCTGTTGGCGGTCTTCCTCATCAGCGCCGCGGTCAACGGAGCGGGGCTGATCAATGCCGTGCTCGGCTTCCTGCTGCTCGGCGAGCCGTTCCTGTTGCTCGCCATTCTGGTCAACAGCCGGCCCACGCGCGCCTCGGTGCACGCCATGGGCTGGTGGCTGCTCTCGTTGTCGCTGGTGCAGATTCCGGTCGCGTTCATGCAGTGGCCGCGCGCCCAGCGGGCGTTCAATGCCGACCTCGTCCAGGGCACGTTCGAAGGCATGGGCCCCGGCCACCACGTCATGGGCGCGCTCGCACTGACCGGCGGGCTCTATCTCCTGCACTCGTTTCGCACCGTGCGCTGGTGGATCGCCTGGCCGCTCGCCGGCCTGCTGTTCTGCCTCGTCGTCATGAGCGACTCGAAACAAATCATCCTGGCGTTCTTCGTCGCCTACGCGCTGCTGCGGGCGCGCTCCGTGCGCAGCCCTGCCGCGGCCGTCTGGCTGAACGTGCGCCTGTTGCTCGGCGTCGCGGCGATCTGGGTCGTGCTCTGGTATGCCGGCAAGGCGCAGTACTTCGAACACATCCCGCTGGTGCTGTATGGCTTCGCCAACAAGCTCGCCGTGCTGCCGTTGCTCGCCCGTCACACCGAATCCGCCGCGCAGTGGATCTTCGGTCTCGGCCCGGGCCATGGCGTCAGCCGTCTGGGCGGCTGGTTGATCGAAACCTACTGGCCCCTGCTCGAGGGACTGGGCGGCACGCGCACGGAGATCGCGGCAGAAGCCTGGCGCGTCACCGGACCGTATGAACACGTGTCGAGCGTCTTCGCGCTGCTGTTCAGCTGGGCGGGAATCCTCGGTGATGTCGGACTGGCCGGGCTCGGTGTCTACGCGGCGCTGGTCTGGTACACGTATCGCCGGCTGTGCGTCGACGACCTCGCGCGGCTGATCCTGATCTCCGTCGCCATCCTCGGCTTTCTGTTCGAATGGCTCGAAGAGCCGAACTTCATGCTGTTCGTCTTCGCCGTCATCGCCCAGAAGTGGCTCGCACGCGCGAGCGCCGCGTCGGCGCCCGACGCGGGCTGAGTATTTTCGGTGCCGCCTCTCGGGGTCGGAATCGGTATCGGAATCGGAATCGATTCCTGCCGCGTCAGGTCATTGCCATCGATATCGATACCGATCCCGATCCCGATCCCGATACCGATTCCGATTCCGACCCCGATTGGATCAAGCCGAGCACGTTCGATACTCAGGGTTGGTCGTGCTCGTCGGGCGGGGCCCCCTCGCGGCGGATGAATGATCCCGCCAGCACGAACATCTCGTCGTCGGTGGTGACGCCGAAGGTGAGGAGGCAGGCGTCGCAAACTCCATCGCCGCTGTTCAGGCTGGAGTCGCAGTGCGAGTTGATCGAGCACGGCTGGCCGATCAGGCCGGCGACGCAGCCGCTGGCCGGGCAGGGGGAGGTGTTGCTCGGCACGCGCGAGCGGCGCTTGACCGTCTCGGTGTCGAGGGGGAAGCCGTTGTTGTAGAGGCCGCAGTACGTGAAGGTGCGCTCGACCGGCATCGCCTCGGGTCCGCCGATCAGCCAGGGCGGATTGAACGCCAGGATCAGCGGGTCGGCGTAGGTGACGCTGGTGTAGATGAGGCTCTCCTGCGGGTCGCGCATGCCCGGGTGGATCGCCGAATCGACCGCGGCGACGAGCTCGTCGATGCTGACGGTCTGGCTCTCGTCCATGTCGAAGCGCGGGCACTCGGCAACCGGCGCGCTGCCCAGGGCGATGTTGACGCCGTGAATCACTTCGTCGACCGATACCTGCATGTTGCGGTTGCAGTCGCCGGCGCGCGGCGGCTGCTCCGATTCGCAGGGCGCGCCGAAGCACAAATCGTCGGTCGGCAGATCGACATCGGGCCACAGCGGCGAGCAGGGCTGGCCGTTGGCGGGGCCGCCGTTGCAGGCGAACTTGCCTTCGAAGACGCGCACGCGCCGCCCGCGCTGGTGGACGTGCGAGCTGAGGTCGAGCGCCCGCGTGCCGGCCGGGAAGGTGTGGAAGTTGCACACCTCCTGCACGCCGAAGGGCGGGACGCGCATCTTCGCGATCCCGCTGATGTCGACGAAGCGCTCGAGCTTGTACTGTTGATCCGCAAGCGATGCGAACTCGAAGTTGAGCCACATGTCGAGGCTGGCGGGTTTGTCGGTGACGTTGAAGGCGTGCGAGTTCCACACCAGGATGCCCTTCAGCGGCGCCTCCTCGTAGATCGGCTCGCCGCCGCCGAGCACGGTGCCCATGGTGTTGAAGAGCGATTTCTCCGCCACGCCGATCGAGGCGTCGCCGGGGCCGAACCCGATGCAGGCGAGCGACGGCTTGGGCGCGCTGGCGCAGATCGCCTCGCCGCCGCAGGCGTTGGGATCGGTCGGATCGCACGGCGGCTCGTTCGCCTCGCCGGTGCGGCAGGCGAATGGTCCCCACACGGAGCTGGTGATCGGGGTGGCGCCCTCGTAGACGATTACCACGGCGTGGTGGCTGAGCGGGTCCTGCCGCGCTTCGACGCGCTTGTAGCGGAAGGTGTCGCCGTTCGGGCCGAGGGAGTCCTCCGGGACCTTCCCGGTCAGGTCGTAGGCGCTGACGAAGCAGACCTCGCGCTCGCTCTTCGGCGGCAGCACCTGATGTGGGGCGCGGATCTGCACGCCGATGCCATCTGGTGGCGGCGGCAGCGGTTCGACCTTGAGCGGCTCGGGTGGGGGCAGGCAGGCGTCGAACATGCGCTCGGTGCCGGGCACCACGCCGGTGCGCGTGGCGCCGTGCTCGATCCACAGCTGCACCAGCTCGAGCTCCTCGAAGCTGAGCGGGGCAAAGCCGCCGAGCGGCATCGGCCGCAGCGGTGCCGTCCACAACTCCGGTTGCGTGAAGGCCGCGAGGTTGAGCCACAGCAGGCTGCGCCCTTTGTAGGTGGGGATGACGCGCGCCAGGCCGGGAAACTGTTCGGTGGAAACCGATTGCGGCGGCTGGTCGATCAGGTTGTCGTAGGCGACCGCGGGGGAGAGGTCGAGGCCGCCGGATGGCAGCGGGCCGCTGTGGCAGGTGGCGCTGGTGCAGCCATGGCCTTCGAAGACGACGCGCTGGATCAGCTCGAAGGTGCTGTTCAGTTGCACCCCGTTGCAGTCAGGCGTCTCGGTGGCAACGGCGGTCCGCACCGATCCCAAGAGCAAGAGAGCCGTACCGAGCACGGCACCCCATCCACGTATGGCAGGCCCCATCGCGTTCCCCCCCTCTCACGACGGTACTGCAGGCGCCGGCGATCTTGCAACCGCGGACCTTTGCGCAAAAAACGTCTCCCTTTCGGGGGCCTTGCCCAGATAAGGTGCCACGGCACCAGAGAATCACGAGAGCTCGAAGGTACGAAAACACGAAACTCAGATCGGTAGGGCCTGAAATGACTGCGTTTGTTTTTCGTGGTTTCGCTCTTTCGCGGTTTCGTGATTCTCCGAATCATTCGTGACACCGCCTGCATTAAAGTTCCTCGGCAAAGCCCCCGGAGGGAGAGGAACCGGAGGGACCGCAAGGTAGCTTGCCGTGCCCGGCGGCGATCAGGCAGGGTACGGGCGGGAGAGATCGGTATGCGCGCTGACGTCGAGTTTCGCAGCGAAGGCACGGTTTGTCGGGGCTGGCTCACCACGCCGGCGAGCGGGCGCGGGCCGTGGCCGACGGTGGTCATGGCGCACGGCTTCGCGGCCGTGAAGGAGATGCGGCTCGACCGCTTTGCCGCCGCCTTTGCGGACGCCGGGCTGGCCAGCCTCGTCTTCGACTACCGCGGCATCGGCGGCAGCGACGGCGCGCCGCGTCAGGATCTCGATCCGCAGGCGCAGATCGCCGACTATCGCCATGCGATCAGCTTCGCCCGCCAGCGTCCGGAAGTGGACGGCGAGCGCCTGGGCGTGTGGGGCACCAGCTACAGCGGCGCCCACGTGCTCAGCGTCGCGGCCTTCGACCGCCGCGTTAAAGCCGTCGTCTCGCAGGTGCCGTTGATCGACGGGTGGGAGAGCATGGGGCGCCTGGGCGGCGAGGAGGCGCGCGCGCAATTGGTCGCGCAGCTCATCGCCGAGCGCGAGCGCATCTATGCCGGCGGCGTGCCGGCGATGATTCCGGTCGTCGACGCCGGCGGCGGGTTCGCGGCGCTGGCGACGGCAGATTCGGCCGAGTGGTTCCACCTCGCCGCGCAGTCGGCGCCGAGCTGGCGCAACGAAGTCACGCTGCGCTCGCTGGAGCGGCTGCTCGAGTACGCGCCCGGCCTGATCATCGACCGCATCGCGCCGACGCCACTGCTGCTCATCGCCGCGGCGCAGGACTTTCTGCCGCTCGATCTCGCCGAACGCGCCTTCGCGCGCGCCGGTGATCCGAAGCGCCTGTGCGTGCTCGACGCCGGCCACTTCTCTCCCTACGAGCCGCCGCACTTCGCCACCGCGTCCGCGGCGGCGTGCGAGTGGTTTGCCGAGCACCTGCGGCGCGGCTGAAGGCAATGCGATTCACCACCGAGCATTGGGGGGAGACAGCTGTCCGCAACAAGGTTCCCTCTCCCGGATGGGAGAGGGTCAGGGTGAGGGGGATCACACGTCGCAGCCGGAGGCTGCTTCCGCTGTGCTCGATGAGCACACCAGCCTCGATGGGGCGGCGCAAAGGAAAACTGAGTCATCGAATCCCCCTCACCCCAACCCTCTCCCATCCGGGAGAGGGGGCCGAACCGGACGCATTCTTATCTGCTGCGGGTACACGCCAGACAATGGTCGCTCTGTGCTGAAGAGATGTTTCTCATGACGACCGATTCAAATCCCGCGCGGCGAGTGCTGATTCTCTTCGCCCACCCGGCGCTGGAGAAGTCGCGCGTCAATCGGCGCCTGGCCGAGGCCGTGCAAGACGTCCCCGGCGTGACGTTTCACGATCTCTATGAAGTCTACCCGGAGTTCCACATCGACGTGCGCCGCGAGCAGCGCCTGCTTGTCGAGCACGAGGTGGTCGTGCTGCAGCACCCGTTCTATTGGTACAGCGTGCCGGCCCTGCTGAAGGAGTGGTTGGACCTCGTGCTCGAGTACGGCTGGGCGTACGGCACCGGCGGCGAGGCGCTGCGCGGCAAGACGTTTCTCTCGGCGGTGACGACCGGCGGCGGCGAGGCGGCCTACAGCGCGCAGGGGCTCAATCGGTTCACGGTGCGCGAGCTGCTCGCACCGATCGAGCAGACCGCGCACTTCTGCGGCATGGATCTGCTGCCGCCGTTTGTCGTGCACGGCACGTTCGAGATGGGCGACGCGGAGGTCGCCCGCCACAGTGCCGAGTACCGCCGCGCCATCGAGGCGCTGCGCGATCGGCGGCTCGACCTCGAAGCGGCGCGGCGGCAGACGCGACTCAACGCGCGACTCGACGAGGTGGTCAGGGCTTAGTCGTGCGCCGCAAATGCAGCCTATCGCACGCGTGTCCCTTCTCCCGGATCGGAGAAGGACAGGATGAGGGGGAGTCACTGATCGGCGAAGCCGCCCCCCGGCTTTGGCGGCCCATTGCAGGCAGAAACTTCAATCGTGGCCTTCGGCGCAATTGAATCCCCCTCACCTTCATCCTCTCCCATCCGGGAGAGGAAACCCGAGGCACATATGCTACCGAGCCGATGAACTGGTGTACTTAGGCCATGCAAGCGGACAGCTTTCTCAGTCAGGCGGTCGTCTACCTTGCGGCGGCGGTGATCGCCGTGCCGATCGCCAAGCAGCGCGGCTTCGGCTCGGTGCTCGGCTACCTGGTCGCCGGCGTGGCCATCGGGCCGTTCGGCCTGGGCCTGGTCGGCGCCGAGGGCGAGGACGTCATGCACTTCGCCGAGTTCGGCGTCGTGATGATGCTGTTCGTCGTCGGTCTCGAGCTGCAGCCGGCGTTGCTCTGGCGGATGCGCGGACCCATCCTCGGCCTCGGCGGCTTGCAGGTGTCGCTGATCGCGGCGGTCGCGACGGCGATCGGCACGGGGCTCGGATTGCCCTGGAAGGCGGCGCTGGCGATCGGCCTGACGATGGCGATGTCGTCCACCGCCATCGTGCTCCAGACGTTGGCGGAGAAGGGTTTACTCAAGACGGCGGCGGGGAGCAGCGTGTTCGCGGTGCTGCTCTTTCAGGATGTGGCGGTGATTCCGATCCTGGCCTTGTTGCCGCTGCTGGCGCCGCTCGGTGTGCCGACCACGGAGGCGGCGGCGAGCATGCCGGCGATCGCCAGCTTGCCGGGGTGGGTACAGACGCTGGTCGTGCTCGCGGCGGTGGTGGCGGTGGCGGTGACGGGGCATTTCCTGGTCCGCCCGGTGCTGCGCATCATCGCGCGCACCGGGCTGCGCGAGATGTTCACCGCCGCCACCTTGCTGCTCGTCGCCGGCATCGCGCTGCTCATGCAGAGCGTTGGGCTCAGCCCCGCTCTCGGGACGTTTCTGGCCGGCGTCGTGCTCGCCAACAGCGAGTTCCGCCACGAGCTCGAGAGCGACATCGAGCCGTTCAAGGGTCTGCTGCTCGGCGTCTTCTTCATCGCCGTCGGCGCCGCCATCGACTTCCATCTCGTCGCCGCGCGCCCGCTGCTGAGCGTCGAGCTCGTGCTCGGGCTGGTGGTCGTGAAGCTCGTCGTGCAGCTCGCGCTGGCGCGCGCCTTTCGCCTGAACCTCGATCAGAGCCTGCTGTTCGCCTTCGCGCTGGCGCAGGGCGGCGAGTTCGCGTTCGTGCTGCTGTCGTTTGCCGTGCGCCACGCTGTCTTCCCCGAAGAGATGGCGGCGCTGCTCGCGGCCGTGGTGGCGCTGTCGATGGCGTTGACGCCGCTGCTGATGTTGTTCGTCGAGCGCGTCGTGTTGCCGCGCACGCGCGTCGCCGAGCGGCCGGCGCGCCAGACCGACGTGATCCACGGCGACAGCCCGGTGATCATCGCCGGCTTCGGGCGCTTCGGCCAGATCATCGGCCGACTGCTGACCGCCAACGGCGTGCGCGCCACCGTGCTCGACCTCGACTCCGACCAGGTCGACGTGCTGCGCCGCATCGGCATGACCGTGTTCTACGGCGACGCGTCGCGGCTCGACTTGATCGAAGCCGCCGGCGCCAGCAAGGCGAAGCTGTTCGTGGTCGCCGTCGACGATCCGGAGAAAGCCCTCGAGATTGTGGACAAGGTCAAGCGCCACTATCCGCACCTGAAGATCCTGGCTCGGGCGCGGGGCCGCGCCGAGGCCTACGACCTGATCGAAGCGGGCGTGACGCATGTCTACCGCGAGACCTTCGAGACGGCGCTGCGGGTCGCGGTCGATGTGCTGACCCTGCTCGGCTTCCGTTCCTATCAGGCCTGGCGCGCGGCGCGCACCTTTCGCGCCTACGACGAGGAGAACGTGCGCGAGCTCGCCGCCCTGCGCGACGACGAGACCGCCCGCCTCAATCGCGCCCGCGAGCACATTCGCGATTTCGAACGGCTGCTCTCCGATGCCGTCGGCGATGCCGGCGGCCGGGCGCCCGACGCCGCGTGGGACGTCGAATCGCTGCGCCGCGACCTCGGCCGCGATTCGTCGGAGTGAGGGAGGGCGAGGCTCCCGCCGAGCCGCGCCTCAGTGTGACAGAAGGCTCGGCAGGAGCCTCGCCCTCCCGTGCGCGGACATGACCAGTCTCGCATCGGTCGAGGCGCTTTGACACCTGCCCGGCCGTTCTGTAGGCGAGTGCGGACCATCCACAATTGTCAGGAGGTAGAAAAGAATGAGCACGGCAAAGGTCGATGCGGCCATCGCGGGTGTGCGCTTCAGCCCGTATGAGTTCACCTGGAGCTGGGAGACCAGCCAGCTGCTGGCGCGCGCGGCGGGCTGCTCGATCGCCGACGATCGCGACCGTCCGCTGCTGCTGCGCGACTCGTCGCGACCGGGCCATCTGATGATCCCGTTCAATGGCGCGCTGTTGGCGCGCAATCGCCCCGAGGTGATGGACAAGTTGATCGGCGGCTACGACACCTGGCAGCAGGTCGGTCGCTGGGGCTCTGGCGGCGCCAAGTACCTGCGCCCCGTGCCGCGCGCCGGCCGCGCCGTGGTCGGCTGCGGCTTCACCGATGTCGGCGCCACGTCGAAGGGACACGCCCTGGTGCGCTTCGCTTTCGAGGTCGACGACGCGGCGTCCGGCGAGCGCTTGATGGAAGGGTGGATGCTGCTCTTCCTGCTCGGCTGTGCCGGCGAGACGGCGGGCAAGCTGACGCCGCCGCGCGTCGCGATGCCCGAGCGCGCGGCCGATGAAGTGGTGGTGCACGACACGCCGCTCAACGTGACGTTCGACTGGGCCGTGCCGTCGGCCGACTGGAACACCACGCACTTCGAGCGCAAGGGCGACAACCCCGCCGTGCTCGTGCACGGGCCGCGCAACATGGCGCTGGTGCTACAGGACGCGGCGCGCGCCTTCGCCGGCGGCGCGCTCGAGCGCGTGCACGAGGTGACGCTCGGCAACCTGCCGGCGCCGCTCTACCCGCCCGAGCCGACCGAGACCCGCTTCTGGAAGGAGGCCGACGGCCGCATCCTGGCGCGACTCGTCGTCCCCGCCGCGGGCCGCATCGACGGCGGCAGCGGCGAGAAGGTGGTCATCGACCAGATCGAGCTGCGGGTCGGGTAAGGTCCAGGTGGTGCGGGGGGCCGGCGCCGTCTTCCCCCTCCTTTCCAAGGAGGGGGCCAGGGGGAGGTAGTCTCCGGGCGAAGAACATCCAGAACCTTCCCCTAGCCCCTCCTTGGAAAGGAGGGGGACCGGAGGGGATTCGGAGGCGGACCGGAAGGGGATCCGGAGGCGTTACGCCACCGGTGATCCGGCGCGGTAGGCGTCGATCACCGACCACGTCGCGATGATCATGAACGGCAGCGTGGCGAGCAGCACGTTGCGCAGCCCGGTCGCGGGGTCGCCGAGGTCGATATCGACGTTGCCGGGGCTGATCGGCCCGAAGGCGGTGAGGACGCCGCCAATGGCGAACAGCGCGGCCTTCTTCTTCTCGCCGCGGTACCACTGGCCCAGGCCGGGGAAGAGCCCGGACAGGAACGCGGCGACGATGCGCGTGCTCCGCGTTGGCGGCGCGGGTGCTTCAGTGCCTGGCATGCCGCGCACTCTAGGCCAGCGCAGGGGCAGGGTAAACCAACCCTGCCGAGGCAATGACCGCGCGCTATTGTTGGCGGCAGCGCAGGCCGTCGCCTGACGGGACACAGGGGATTGCGGCCGAGATGGCGCATTCGCCGGCGGCGCTGCTCGCGGCCGTGCTACCGAGCACGAGCGTGAGGCGGACCGGACCGACGATTGCCGGCAGCGCGGCGCCCCTGGCGAGGATCTTGAAATCGAAGTCGGCCGGGCCGCGCTGGCGCAGCTGCAGTTTGGACAGACCGCCCGCGCTGCCCGCTGTGCATGTCGGCGCATCGAGTGCCGTCGAGCGATTCTTGTAGAGCGACTTGCCGGTTTGCACCTTCCAGCCGTCGCGGCTGTCGCAGGTCGGCGCCAACGGCGGCGGAATCTCTGCGCTCGGCGCGGTCAGATCGAAGAGCGCCGCGTTGCCGCTGCCGACGTCCTCGATGCGGATCTGCGCGCCCGACGACAGCGGGCTGGGCCCCGCCGCTCCCTGCGCGAAGAACAGCGAGCCTTTGACCTTGATCTTCTCGTTGCCGGCCGGCGCCGAGAGCCCGCTGAGCTTGATGTCGAGCGACGGGATCGAGCCGCCGTTGGTGCACAGCGCCGTGCCTTCCGGCGTGCAGCTGCCCGACGCGACGGCTTCCGGCGCCCACCAGTTGCCCGACATGACGAGCATGCCGAGCAGCTTGAGCGTGTTCTCGTAGTAGCCTTCGTTCTGCAGCGGCGTGCCGTCGACGAGGTCCCAGATGGCGTTCAGCCACGCCTGATGCGAGGCATCGACCGTCGCCCCGACGCCGAACGGCGCGACGAACGCCATCGACAGGTAGTCGGCCCCGGCGCTCATCGAACCGTCGAGCTGGTAGCCGCTGCGGATGGCGGCGGGGTCGTTGCCGGTCGCGGCGCGGATGAAGGTGTTGAGACGCTGCGCGATGGTCTTGGCGCGCGCGTCGCCGGTGACGAGGTAGTCCGTCGCCACGCGCCACGGATCGCGGCAGGCGTTGTAGTCGTAGTCGCCATCGTTGTCGCCTTCGAGGAACATCGCGCCGGCGGGCACCGGAGTGGTGAGCGGGTTGAGGATGAAGTCCGGCAGCAGGCCGGCGCTCGGGCTGTGGTTGGTCTGCAACGCATCGAAGACCGTGTAGCCGCGGTCGACGAGGTCGGTCCACGTGGGGTCGCTGGTCGCCGCGCCGAAGCTGCGGAAGTGGCCGGGGATGAAGTCCGACGAGCGCGTCGACGGATAGTACTGCGTGTCCGACGGCGTCACCCAGTCGCCGAGCAGCACGTACTCGCCCGCGGTGTCGACGGCGCCGTCGAGCAGGTCGGCGATCACCGCCTGCGCCTCGGCGAGGTAGTCGATCGGCCCGCAGCTGCCCCACTGCTTGTCGGCGAGCAACAGCGCCAGGGCGATGTCGATGTCGCCGTCCGAGGCGCTGTCGTTGCCGTTGTCATCGGCGCAGCTGCGCTTCTGGTACCACGACATCAGGTGGTCGTGCGTGGCGGTCGGATGGGCGCCGAAGTAGGCGTACATGCCGTCGAAAATCGCCCGCGCGTCGGGATCGTGTCCGGCCATCAGCGCAGTGAGCATCATGCCGTAGCCGTGCGCTTCGGAGACCGTCAGGTTGCCGGCGTCGGTGTTCGATTCCACCACGTAGCGCCCGGCGCCACAGGCCTCGACGACGTAGGCCGACTTCCACGCGTCGTAGAAATCACGCACCGCCTGATCGAGCGTGCCCTGGCTGACGTGGTTGGGCCGGATGCTGCCCGCTGTGTACGCGAGCGGGTGCGAGCCGAACGGGTAGTTGACCGCTGCCGATGCCGGCACAGCGACCACGCATCCAAAAAACGCCACCGCCGTCCCGACTGCGCGCCGCAGCCCGGTCCGACCCGATCGCCGCGATTGCCAAATCGTCATGTGTACCGCGGCCGATACCACAGATGGCGCGCGGCGACCAAGCGCAGGATCTGAGTGCGGTCCTTCAGGTTCCTCTCCCTCCGGGAGAGGCTAGGTGAGGGGATCGAATGAACTCTTCAACGAATCACCGAGCGTGGCTCTCCCGGCGGGGTCGGAATCGCTATCGGCATCGGAATCGATTCCTGTCCGAGGGATTCCGCGGTTCGTAGCGGATCGGATCGAAACAGGCCGCAGTTCATTTTGTTGCCCTCGATCCCGATACCGATTCCGATTCCGACTCCGATCAGAGCGCCGTTCAACGGTGACTTTGTGTGCAAAGCGCCCGGTGGGAGAGGAACTTCTCGGCTTACGCGCTGCGCTCGATGCGGTCGGCCGCCGCCCTAGCAGCCCGTTGAAGAACTGTGCGCCGCCCTTCAGCCGCCAACGATCACTCGGACCTCCTCTCCCGCGAGCAATGCGGGAGAGGAGGATCTGGTCCGATGTCAGATCGAGGGTTTTTCAACGGGCTGCTAGGCGGCCTTCTTCGCGCTGCCGCGCTTGCGCTGCGCCGTGTGCGGTGAGCGCAGGAGCTCGACGCGCTCGGCGCTGGAGAGGTGCGCCGGTTTGGTGGTGGCGAGGAAGTCGACGAGCACCTCGACGAAACGCTCGGGATCCTCGCAGTGCGGGAAATGGCCGACGTCTTCGAAGATCTCGAGGCGGCTGCCCGGCATGGCATCGCGCGCGTCGTAGGCGTGGCTGACGGGGATGAACGGATCGGCCGTGCCCCAGACGATCAGCGTCGGGACGTGCGAAGCCAGGTAGAGACGGTCGGTGCCCGTTACTGCCTGCCCGCCGAGGTCGACGACGGAGTGCAGGGTGCGGAAGAACGCCTTGCGCGTGTCCGCGTCGGCCAACGACGCGTAGCTGCGCCACACCTCTTCGACCGCCGGCGCCGCGCGCACGCCGAGGCGCGCGAGCCAGGACGCCACCAGATTGCCCACATCGCGCATCACCGGCTGACAGACGAGGGGGAAGACGTACTCGGCGCCCGGGAACGTCAGGGCGCGCAGGACGATGCTGACCTCGCGGCCGAGCCCGCCGCTGCCCACCAGCGCCAGGCGCTCGCAGTGCTCGGGATACTGGTAGGCCAGCTGCATCGCGACGCCGCCGCCAAGCGACTGGCCGACGAAGGTGGCGCGCTCGTGGCCGAGCACATGCAGCAGATCGCGCAGCATGTTGGCGTGCGCGCCGAGCGAGTACTCGCCGCGCCGCGGCTTGCCCGACTCGCCGTGTCCGATCAGGTCGGGGGCGACGACGGTGAACTTCTGCGCCAGCGGCATCAGGACATGGCGCCACGTCAGCGAGCTGCCGGCCATGCCGTGGATCAGCAACACGACCGGCCCGGTGCCCGCGGTGCGAACCGCTACCCGGTGTCCGTGAATCGAAAGATGCTGCAATTTCACCGTTCCTCCCTCATGGCAGAGCATCTGGCGTCGCGCCAGGTCAAAAAGGAGGCAGACACTTCCTGACATAGCCCCAGAGCAAATTCTGCGGCATCGCCATGTTTGAGTGGGACGCTGCATTAATTCGCCCAGCCGTCTGTCGGATTTGCATGAGCGAGAACGGGAGGGCGAGGCTCCTGCCGAGCCATGCCCCGATGCACCAGGCCACGCGGGAGTCTTCTCCGCGAGCCGGTGGAATTTTCTCCTGGACCCCAGACCGCGGGCCTCAGGCTGCGGGAACCCAGGTCTTCCGGACCCTGAAGTCTGAAGCCCGAAGCCCGAGGTCGATTTTTCCTCTGCCCCGCCGTTTGACAGATGGCGTCCGCCTTGAATGATGGCGGCATGACCCCGGTGATCATCGAGGCGGCCATCAACGGCGTAACGACCAAGCAGCGCAACCCGCACGTGCCGCAGCTGCCGGAGGAGATCGCGGCCGATGCGCTGCGCTGCCTGGCGGCGGGCGCGGCGATCGTCCACAATCACATCGACCGCGTCACCACCGACCCGCGCACCGCGGCCGATCGCTATCTCGAGGCGTGGCGGCCGCTGCTGCGCGAGCGGTCCGACGCGATCGTCTACCCGACGATCGGTTTCGGCCTCGACGCGGCGCAGCGCTTCGGGCATATCCCGCTGCTCGCCGAGAGCGGCTTGATGCGCATGAGCATTCTCGACCCCGGCTCGGTGAACCTCGGCGGGCTGGCCGCGGATGGCCTGCCCGGCGGCGCCTTCGACTTCGTCTACACCAACACCTTCGCCGACATCCGCCACGCGGCCGATCTGTGCGAGCAGCACCGGGCCGGTCCGAGCATCGCCATCTTCGAACCCGGCTTTCTGCGCACCACGCTCACCTTCGCCCGCGCCGGGCGCCTTCCAGCGGGCGCGTTCGTCAAGCTCTACTTCGGCGGTGATGCCGACTACCTGACCGGCGCGGCCGGCGGTGTCGGGTTCGGCCTGCCGCCGACCGTCGCGGCGCTCGACGTCTACCTGAGCATGCTGGCGGGCAGTGAGCTGCCGTGGGCCGTCGCGGTCATCGGCGGCGACGTCGTCGCCAGCGGCCTGGCGCGCGCCGCGCTGGAGCGCGGCGGCCACGTGCGCGTCGGGCTCGAGGACTACGCCGGCCCGCGCACGCCGAGCAATACCGAGCTGGTCAGCGAAGTCGTCGCCCTCGCGGCGCAGATCGGCCGCCCGGTGGCATCGTGCAGCGATGCGGCGCGATTGCTGGCGCTGCCGGAGCTTTGCCCACAAATTGCCACCGTCAGAGAATCACGAAAGCGCGACAGTACGAAAACACGAAACTCTGATTCAGAGGCTTGAAATGTCTGAGTTTATCTTTCGTGCTTTCGTGGTTTCGTGATTCTCCGCGTCGTTCGTGGTTCCATACTCTTGGTCCAGGTCAGTCCTTGCGCGGCAGGCGTTGTTCGGGCAGGACGTGGCCCGGGAACTGCGGCAGGGTGTCGTGGATCTCGTACCAGGGCGCCTTGACGCCGACGAAGATGTGTCGAAAGGGGCGCGAGCCGGGGTCGTCGTCGAGGCATCCGGCCGGGATCACGACGTACGGCTGCTCGCGTTCGAGCAGCGGCATCGGCGAGCCGCAAATGCGGCAGAACCCGCGCCGATAACCCGGCGGGCTCTCGACGATTGGCGCGACGTAGCTGGCGATCAGCTCCTCTCCCTGCAGCCATTCGAACACATCCGTGCGCGCCGCCAGGGCGGCCATGAAGGCGCCGCCAGTTGCTTTCCGACAGCGCGTGCAGTGGCAGTACTGAATCGGTGTCGCGCGGCCGCTCAATGCGAACTGCGCCCCGCCGCACAGGCAGCTTCCCTTGATCATTGGAGAGTCCTCCCTCGCGCGTTTTCCTTCTCTACCACGGACCGGGCTTGAGTGTACCCGGTCGCGTTCTCTATGGTGCCGCCCCTGCCATGGACGAAACTCGTCTGAAAGAGCGCCTGGCGCTGATCGAAGCCCTCTTCGCCGGCGCGGCCACCCCCGGCGAGCGCATGGCCGCGGCCGAGGCGCGCCGGCGCATCCTGGCGCGGCTGCGCGCCACCGAAGGCGATGGCCCGCCGATCGAATACCGCTTCACGCTCGGCGACATGTGGGCGCGCAAGCTCTTCCTCGCCCTGCTGCGCCGCTACGAGCTGCGCCCGTATCGCTACCGCGGCCAGCGCCACACGACGGTCATGGTGCGCGCGCCGCGGCGCTTTCTCGAAGAGACGCTGTGGCCCGAGTACGAGCAGCTCTCCGCCACGCTGCGCACCTACCTCGACGAGGTCACCGAGCGCGTCATCGCCCAGGCGCTACACGCCGACAGCTCGGATGCGGCGGAGGAAGCGCCCGGCGCCAGCGCGCGTCGTGAGGCGGGGAGGTGAGCGGCGCACGCTGTTGGCGGGACGCGTCCGCGAGATCGCCGCGCTCGACGCGGCATTGGCGGCGTAGCTCGAAGGTCGCGGGCAAATAATCCTGCTCGGCGGCGAGCTTCGCATCGGCAAGGCGTGCCTGGCCGAACAGCGGGAAATGTACGCAACCGGGCGCGGCGCCCTGGGCGGTGTGGGGTGGAACTAGGGGTTTTCCCCCAATTGACTGGTTACACACGGCTCAAGTAGAGATCCCAACTCTCAGTCCGTTCATGCGCGTGTTCGAAGAGATTGCCTTCGTCCGATATTCGCGCCCCGCCGTTACGCGCTACGGCGCCGGGCGCTGGGCGCGGACCGATTCGTCGGGAACGCCGCTGGCGCGAATAGCATTGCGGGTATCGCCACGCTGGAGCTGCGGTCTTCGCGTTAGATAGCCCGGTGGATCGTTTGCACATACTCGGCCAGTCGCGTTCAGCTCGGGTCTTCATCGGCCGTACGCTCGCGCTCGAGGCGCTGATGGCGGCGGCGGCCGACGCCGCGGGCGGCCGCGGCTCCATGGTGCTGGTGAGCGGCGAGCCGGGCATCGGCAAGACCCGCCTCGCCGAGGAGATCGGCCGCCGCGTCGACGCCATGGACGTAATGTGGGGCCTGTGCTCGTCCGGCGGGGGCGAGCCGGCCTACTGGCCCTGGACGCAGGTGCTGCGGCAGTGCGTGCAGCTGTGCGAGGCCAGCGTGAGCCCGCTCCCGGCGGAGCTCGTTGCCGCGGTCGAACCACTGCTCGCTTCGGGTGTGGGGTCGCGCGGATCCGCGCCGCCCTCCGCGGCCATCGGGACGGTGTCGAGCGCCGACCCGCTGCGGCTGGCGCTCTTCGATTCGGTGGCCCAGCTGTTCGAGCGCGCGGCGGCGCGCGGGCCCCTCTGTCTGGTGTTCGACGACCTGCACGCCGCCGACGAGGCGTCGCTGCGGCTGGTGCACTTCGTCGCGCGCCGCCTGCGGCACCTGCCGATCCTGATCGTCGGGACGCACCGCGAGGCCGAGGTGCGCGAGCAAGCGGCACTCGCGGCGGTGTTCGCCGACCTCGTGCGGGAGAGCCAGGGCGTCGCCCTGCGTGGCTTCGACGACGACGAGGTGGGGCGGCTGATCGAATCGGTGGGGGCGAAGCCTGCCACGCCGGAGCTGATCGCCCGGCTGCAGGCGGCGACGGGCGGCAACGCGTTCTTCCTCGAGGAGATCGCCCGCCAGCTCCCGCGCGACGGCGCATCCGGCGAGACCGTCGACCCGGCACTGCTCGTGCCCGAGCGGGCCCGGGCGGTCATCCGGCTGCGCATAGAACGGCTGGCCATGCACTACCTCGCGGTGCTCGAGGTTGCGGCGATCGCCGGCCGGCGCTTCGATCCGGCGATCGTCGCCCGGGTGCTCGAGCGACCGCCGGCCTGGGTGATGGACCACCTGGACACGCTCGAGCGCGACGGGCTCCTCACGCGCGTGCCTGGCGCGACCGGTCACTGGGAGTTCCGGCACGACATCGTGCGCGCCGCGGTCGAGATCGACCTGTCGGTCGAACGTCGCGCCCGGTGGCACGACGCGATCACCACGGCGGTCGAGGCCGCCTTCGCGGCCGATCTCGACGTCGTGCGTTCGGCGCTCGCCTGGCACGCATTCGCGTCGCTGCCGGTCGGCGCCACGAGCCGTGCCTTGGAGCACTGCCGGCGCGCCGGTGAGCGCGCGACGCGGCTCCTCGCGTACGAGGAGGCCGTGGTGCACTTCGAGCGGGCGCTCGCGGTG
>CAYVUV010000236.1:0-12777 GCA_964455095.1 uncultured Binatia bacterium (SeqCode) | reverse complement strand
GCTCGAGCGACAGCAGGCGCCGCTCGCGCGCCCAGTACGCCAGCGTGAACGTGGCATAGCCGGAGTCCGACGTCTGGCTGGTGTGCGCGCCCGAGTCGCCGAGGCCGATGGTGGTCAACCGATGCGACAGCATCGCGCCGGCGGCCTCGAGATCGGCGTTGAAGAGCGGCAGGATGAAGAAGTTGCGCAGCTCGTGCTCGATGACGAGATCGAGGACCACTTCGAGCGGGTGCTTGCCGAGGCGCTCGCCGATGGCGACGATGTTCTTGTCCGGGCTGTTCACGTAGGCGCGCACACCGGCCTCGAGCGGGAAGACGTCCTTGAGCTTCGCCATGCCGCCGAGGATGTGACCGGTGGTCTCGGCAATGCTGGCGCGCAGCCGCGCCTGCACGGCCGGATCGCGGATCATCGCGCGCTGCGTGTCGAGCGGTTGGTCGAGCAGCTCGCCGGCGGCGGGAAACAACGCCAGCGGCGAAATCGCGCAGCCGAAGCCGAGCAGGATGCCGACGCTGCGCACGGCGACCTGCGGCGCGATCGCGGCGCCGGCGGCGACGGCCTGCTCGGTGCGCGTCAGCGCCTCGCGCCAGCCGTCGGGGTAGCCGAGGTTCTGGATCAGCGCGATGCTGAACGGCCGCCGGCTGCGCTGCGCCAGCGGCACCATCCAATCGTACTCGCGCGCGATGCCGGCCGCGTCTTCGCCGGCGCCGCCGTACGGCACCAGCTCGAAGACGCCGCGGCCGGCGTCGCTGAGGCCGCCGGCCAACGCGTCGAGCTCGCGCGCGTCGGCGAAGGTGCCGGGCACCGGATCCCAGGCCGGCGTGCGGTGCATCGTCGTGCGGCCGGTGGCGACACCCAGCGCGCCCGCCTCCATCGCCTCGCGCACGCAGCGCCGCATCAGCGCCAGCTCGCTGGTCGTCGCCGGCCCGTCGGTCGCGCCGCGCTCGCCCATGGCGTAGAGCCGCAGTGGCGCGTGGCTGATGTGCGCGCCGACGTTGAGCCCCAGGGGTTGCCGCTCGAGCGCCTGCAAGTACTCGGGGAAAGTCTCCCAATCCCAGCGCAGCCCGGCCTTGAGCGCCGCCTGCGGGATGTCTTCCACCCCTTCCATGAGAAACATCAGGTAGTCGCGGTCGCGCGGCTTGCACGGCGCGAAGCCGACGCCGCAGTTGCCGACGACGACGGAGGTGACGCCGTGCAGGTTCGACGGCGAACCGAGTGGATCCCAGGTGATCTGCGCGTCGAGGTGCGTGTGAATGTCGACGAAACCGGGGGTGACGATCTTGCCGGCCGCGTCGATGACCTCGGCGGCGGGTCCGTCGTACTTGCCGACGGACTCGACGCGTCCGTCGCGCACCACCACGTCAGCCTCGAACGGCGCCGCCCCGGTGCCGTCGACAACCGTGCCCCCGCGAATGACCAGATCGGCTTTCACGTGCTCACCTCCGCGCGATCGGATGAAGCGGCACCGTAGCCACTTTGGCGCGTCCGGGGCAAGCGAAGCCCATCATGCTCGGCTCTGGTCGGAGTCGGGGTCGGAATCGGGATCGGGATCGACGGCGACGAAATGAATTGCAGCCTGTGCCGATGCGATCCGCGAGGAACCGCGGAATCCCTGAGACAGGAATCGATTCCGATGCCGATACCGATTCCGACCCCGCCGGGAGAGGCATGCTCGGTGATGAAAGGGGTTTCTGTGCAAGGCCCATCGTGCTCTCGGACCCCGAAGGGTCACATTCACCAGCCCAGGGCAACGCCCTGGGTTTCAGACGACCCGAACGTTCACGCAAGCCCTGAAGGGGCGCAACTCGCCGCATGTTCCGCCCCTTCAGGGCTATGAGTTGGAGCGGCCCACTCATCCCAGGGCGTTGCCCTGGGCTAGTGGATTCGACCCCTTCGGGGTCGCGCGGACCGCAAAGACCCTTCGGTCTTATTCCAGTTCGCGGCGCCAGGAGGCGGCGAGGTGGCGCAAGCGATCGAGTGTCGCGGTGTGCTCGACGCAGGCCTCGCGCACGGCCGTGGCGGCGGACTCTGCCGGCGCGGCGAGGGCGCCGGCGGCGCGCGCGGTGACGTCGGCGAGCAGGCGGCGGGCGCGCGCGGTGAGGCCGCTGCGGACCACCAGCCGCACGGCGGCGAGGTAGGCGAGCAGCAGCAGGGCGGCGTTGACGAGGAAGTCGACGCCGGCATAGCGGCCGGCGAAGAAGCCGGTAGCGACCTGGTAGATCACCCAGCCGGCGAGCCCGTACACGGGCAGGTCCAGCGGCAGGCGCGCGAAGCGCAGCCAGCTGCGCTCGGCCGCCGCCGGCAGGTCGCGGTCGAGCAGGCCGCTCCAGGCGTCCCCGACTGCCGTCGCGACTTGCTCGTGCAAGGCGCCCACTGGCGGCACGCCGAGCAGATCCGGGTCGCCGGTGAGCCGCGCCGCGGCGACGCGCGCGGGCGACAGCGCCTCGGCGTACCAGGCGGTGAAGTCGGTGCCGCTCGGCACCAGCGCTTCGGCGTCGGACACGCGCCGCTCGCGCCAGGCGCGCTGCACGCGCTCGGCGGCCAGCGAACCGGCGGCCGTGCCGGCGCCGATCAGCGGGCTGCGCCGCATCAGCAGCGCCGCGGCGACCCCCAGCGACCCGACCGTACCGGCGCGCAACGCCCAGCCGCCGGGTCCGTCCCACCGCTTGGCCGTCTCGTCGCACAGCGCCGCCGCGAGATCGGCGCGGCGCAGCCCGAGCCGCGTCGTCACCTCGCTGCTGCTGCGCCGGCCGAGCTGCTGCAGGCCGCCCGCGACGGCATCGGGCAGTGCCGCGAGATCTGCCGCGGTGGCGCGGTGCACCGCGTCGAACAGCGCCTCGATGCGCGCCGCGGCGCCGAGCGCGTTGAGCCGCCGCACGCCGGCGATCGCGCTCTCGCGCACCAGCGCGCGCAGCGCCTGACACAGGGCCGCCCACCCTTCAGCGTTCGGCTCCGTCTGTGCGCGCCGCGCGCTCAGACACACCACCGGCGCCTCCGGCGCCTGCCAGCGCGTCGCGGCCATCTCGCGCACCTGCGCCAGCAGCGCCGCGCGCGCCTCGGGCGTCAGCTCGTCGGCGCGGTTCAGCACGAAGATCAGCCGCCGCCGCCCGGCAAAGGCGTCGACGAACGACACCGAGGCGGCCTCGACGATCGACTGGTGGTGCACCACCACGACCAGCACATCGCTGCGCTCGGCCAGCGCCGTCACGGTGGCGCGGTGCTGCTCGTCGATGCTGTTCATGTCCGGCGCATCGACGAGGATCTGCGCCGTCCACGGGCCGCCATCGGTGTCGTAGCGCACGACCACCGGGCCGCCCTCGCTCTCGTGTCCCTCGGGGCGCTCCACCGCCGGATCGATGAGCGCGCTCAAATCGGCGTCGCGCGGCGCGTAGATGACCGGCCGCCGCGTCGTCGGGCGGTCCATGCCCTCGATCGCGATCGGCTTCCCCACCAGCGCGTTGAGCAACGTCGACTTGCCCGCGCCGGTGGCGCCGACCAGCGTGATCACGGCCGCGCGCTGCACGCGCTCGAGCTGGCGATCGAGATCGGTGAGCAATCGGTCGAGCTCGGCGCGGCGCTCGGCGACGGCGCGCAAGGCGGCGACCCGCCCGACATCGGCGCGCAGCCGATCGCGCAGGGCGGCGAGGCGCGCGCGCAGCGCTTCGGTGCCGGCCGGCTCGTCGCGGTGGGGGACAGTGGCGTTCATCGATTCATCGCAACTACTCAGGTTACCCTACCCCGGAGCCAGAAGACGATCACGAAAGCACGACACGACGAAAGCACGAACCGGAAATGCACGTTTTCATCCTCCCGTTCTTGATTTCAGGGATTCCCGCTTCTCGTGTTTTCGCCCTCTCGTGCTTTCGTGATTTTCTGAACCGGTCGAGATCCACCCGATTGACGCGTTTCGCCTTTGCGAGCCAAGCCGCATTCATCGCAGAGCTCCTTCGAGGGCCCGCAGCTCGGCGGCCTGGGCGTCGTCGCGCGCCGCGGAGGCGCGCAGAACGGGCGCAGAGGTTTCGAGCGCCGCGTCGACCAGGACCCGCGCCAGCTCGCGGCCGCGCAGCTCGGTCCATTTCCGACGCGTCGCGGCCATGATGTCGCTGCCGAGCAGGTGCGTGTACTTCTCGATCAGGAACGAGCTCAGCGCGCCGCCCCCGGCGGCGGCGATGTCGGCGCCCAGGCCGCCGGTCTTGACGATCACCGCCGCGGCGAGGGCCAGCGGCAGCATCGAGGCGAGATCGGCCGCCGCCTGGATGTCGATGTCGAAGCCGCGCTCGTCGATCGCGTGTTCGACCAGCTCCTCGCAGGCGGCGCGAAAGCGGTCGATGTCCGCCGGCTGCGCCGCCAGCGCATCGACGGCCTGCTGGCGCGCGGCCACGCGGCGCGCGTCGGCGAGGTCGCCGTCGAGCTGTGCGGCCAGGGCGGCGCGCACGTTGCGCCGCGCCGGCTGGCGCGCTTCGACGCCGAGGTCGCGCACCAGCTCTTCCCAGAATGGGGCCCATGCCGTCACCAACTCCTTGCGCTCGATGGCCGCCAGGCTCTGCGCCGCGGCATCAGTGCTGGCAGCCGTAGAGCCGCCGCGCAGCAGGGCGGGCAGGCTCTCCAGGCGCAGGCGCATCTGGCGCAGCACCGTGCGCCAGCTGCGGCTGATCGGATTGCTGCGCCGATCGAGCACGGTGCGGAACGCTTCGATGAACGGCCCAGCCGGCATGGCGGCCGAGGCGATGTGGATGCCGGCCGGAACGGCGCGCCGCTCCGCCGCGGCCAGCAGGGCGCGCGCCTGGGCCGCGTCGCCGCCCAATGCGGCGGCGACCGCGTCGATCTCGCCGCGCAGGCGCGCCAGCGCGGCGTCGAAGGCGCGCGACTTCACCTCGGCGATGCGCTCGACGTCGACCAGCAGGTCGCGCAGCGGCGTGCCGGCTACCGGCTTACGGCCGGGCGGCGGGGCGCCGTCGAGCACCAGCTGTCGCGGCACGAGTGGCGCCGCGCCCTGTTGCACTTCCAAGCTGTGCGGCGCCCAGAACACGGCCAGAGGCGGCGTGCCGACGTCGGCGGCGAGCTTGGCGGCGTGGCCGCGTGCGACCTGTTCATCGATCGCTTCGTTGTAGACCAGCATCCAGGGACGTCCGTGCTCGAGCCAGTGCTCGAGGAAGCTCACCACCTCGCGGTTCTGGTAGGAGTGGCGTGTCACCACGGCGATGACCAGGTCGGCCACCGCGAGCAGCGACTCGCTGGCCATGCGATTGTCGGCGAGGATGCTGTCGAAGTCGGGCGTATCGATCAGCATCAAGTGCTCGGGCACCGCCGCATCGGCGGCGACCAGCAGCTCGACGGGATCGTCGGCCGACTGCAGCGCCGCGTCGCGCGCCGCCGCGTCGAAGGGCCGCAGCCGAAAGCGCGCCAACGTCGGCTCGGCGCGCAACCGCGCCAGCAGGTCCGGATGCGCCGCGCCGACCAGGCGCCGCGTCGCGCCGCCGGCCGGCATGGACGGGCTCAGCTCGCGTCCGACCAGCGCATTGAACAGCGCCGACTTGCCGGCATTGTTCGGTCCGACGATGCCGGCGACCAGGTAGGCATCGCCGCCCGCCGTGCGCGGCAGCAGGTCGCGCTCGAGCACATCGAGCGCCCGCGCGGCCGCCGGCGTGCGATCGGCCAGCGCCTCCACCACCTCGCGCGCCCGCCGCAGCGCCGCGGAGACATTTGCCTTCGTCATGCGTGCTTCGGATTAAGCCTGACGGCAGCGAAACTTCAACATGGAGGTACAAAGCAGTCGAAACGGCATCGGATCACCCCCACCTCAATCCTCCCCCGTCGAGGGGGAGGAGCCCGGATTCAGAAAGCCTTCCCCCCTTGCGGAGGAAGGTTTGGATGGGGGGTGATCCAATCACCGCGAAGCGCACCACTCGCACCCTCGTGTCTTCGCGTGCAACCTTCCGGCTCCGCCCTCCCGGTGACGAGCGGAGCGATAGCGGTACCGTCTTGCCTGCGCGCGGGCTCAGGTGACGCGCCCCGGGGGCCGAAGCGTCCCTGGCACAAGCGTTGCGCATGCGCTGCCCGCCACGGTTGTACGCGCCTGACATTCATCGGGACGCGCAAGGAAAGGAACACTCATGCATAAGCCCAGATGGATTGCGCTGGCCGGCGCCGCACTGCTGCTGACCGGCTGCGGCGGAGACTCGAGCTCATCCGACAACAAAGTGACCGAGGTTGCGTACCACCCGGCCGCGGCCGGTTTCGGCATGCCGGCCGACCCCTTCGAGCTCAACGCTGCCGTCGAGCGCGGCGACCAGCGCGCCATCCGCGAGCACGCCTGGGAACTCTGGGCGTCGATCACCGCGCCGTCGGGCGAGCGCTTTCAAGACGCCGAGTTGCCGATCTGGGAAACGTGGTACTCAGCCGACGAGCTCTACGGCGATCCGGCCGTAGCTTGCATCGACGACGGCCTGAACACGCTGCCGCGCGACTTCGAGTCGCCGGCGCAGCACGCCGACGCGCGCCGGGCGCAAGGCGGTGATGACCGTCCCGCGCCGGAGGTCGTCGCGTCGTTCGACCGCTTCAACCAGGAGGTCGTCGATCACGTCTGCGAGCGGCAGTACAACGTCGCGCAGACCCTGACCGACTTGAACGATGCTTTCACGCCCTCCACACCGATCGCGGCGCGGACGATTCTCGACTTTCCCCCGCCCGCGATCGCGCTCAAGCCCGTCTTCTGGGTGATCAAGGCGTCGGGCGTCTCGGCGATGCCGTACTGGGACGGCGTCTCCAGCACCACCACCTCGAACCAGGCGAACCCGACCCCCGACACCTGGCGCCAGTGCGTCGCGATCGCCCCGCCGGGCACGCCGGCACCGAGCTCGCCGTACGTCACCGCGTGCAACGACGTCGCCGACTATCCGGCTCCGGTCGTCTCGCTCGATGATTTCTACCACTTCCGCCTCAGCGCCGAGGAAGCCAAGGACTTCTCGACTTTCTTCTTCGGCGCCACGCCCTCAGAGGGCGACTACGCGCTGCTCGTCGCCATGCACGTGACGTCCAAAGAGCTGCCGCGCTGGACCTGGCAGACGTTCTGGTGGTCGCCGACACCCGACCGCGCGCCCGGTGGCGACTACCGCACCGCTCGCGTTGAAGGTGTGTGGCGGAACTACGAGATGTGCGCCGCCTACAGCATGGTCGACCCGCCGGGCAGCGAAAGCGGCACACCGATCGTCTGCTTCAACCCGTACCTCGAGACCGGGCTCGTCGGTCTCGACGGCACGCACTCCAACTGCATGACCTGCCACCAGATGGCGGCGTGGCCGAACTTCAGCACCGACTACGTCGCCAACGGCTTCGTCTCGCCGAGCGACCCCGCCTTCGCCGAAAGCCTGAAGCTCGACTTCCTGTGGTCGATCACCCGGGCGCATTGAGCTGGACAGGCTTGCTTCGTGACCTTCGTGCTCTTCGTGGTGAAATTTTCCGACGTTCAGCCCACGGCCGACTACTTCGGCGGAAGCGGTGACGGCGCGTCGCCGCGGATGAAAACCGGGATGGTGTCGAGCGGCACGTCGACGGTGACGGTCGCGGGGCCGTCGTAGCGCTGCGACTCGTCCCACAGGCTGCGCCAGGCGCCGCGCGGGAAGTAGATCTCGCGTGCGCGCTGGCCGACGCTCCACACCGGGGCGACGAGCAGGTCGGGGCCGAATAGATACTGATCCCAGCGGTCGAGGAGCGCGGGGTCGGTGCGGTCGAAGAACGGCAGCGGCCGCACCAGCGGCAGGCCGCGCGCAGCTTCGCTCGCGGCGGCCACGATGTACGGCAGCAGTCGTTCGCGCAGGCGCGTGTAGCGGGCGTAGATGGCGATCAGCTCCTCGTCAACGCGCGGCTCGGTCGGCATGTCCCACGGCGCGTGCGCGCCGACGCCGCCGATCTCCATGACGCCGGAGAAGGCGCTGAACTCGATCCAGCGCGCGAACACCTCGCGGTCCTTGAACTGGTAGTAGCCGCCGGTGTCCGAGCCCCAGATGGGAAAGCCCATGAACGCCGCGCGCTGCTGGCTGATGATGGCGCTGCGCAGGCCGAGGTCGGTGCCGGGGCCGATGCCGAACGACTCGCTGCCCGGGATGTCACCGCCCCAGACGATGCCGTCGCGCTGTGATCCGGTGTAGCCCGAGCGCGTCAGAACCGTAAACTCGCCGTCCGGATGCGCGGCCGCGAGCGCATCGCGGTGCAGGCGCGTCTGCAGCACGACGTAGTCGTTGTGGACTTCGCGACCGGTGCGACCATCGTCCCAGATATCACTGGTCGCCGACGGGATGTGCTCCTCGCCGCGGTCGAGCTTGATGGCGACGATGTCGTTGGTGCGCGCGAAGTCGGCCAGCTTGTCGCGCCACCAGGCGCGCGCGTCGGGGTTGGTGACGTCGAGGATGAAGCTGCGGCCGCCGACGTCGGCGCAGTTCGGCGGGCCGACGGGACCGGGTGCGTTGTAGCCGAGCGTTTGTGCTTCGAGGCCGTTGTCGCCGGCCTCGCTGCCGCATGTCCAGGTCGAGCTCCACATGGCGAGGCGGTAGCCGCGCTGGCGCAGCGAGGTCAGCATCGCCTGCGGGTTCGGCAACCGGTTCTCGTCCCATTCGAAGCGCGCAAAGCCGAAGTTGCCGGGCAGCACGGGGCGGTCGAACAGATAGACGCCGGGCGGAATCCCGTGCGCTTCGAACATCTTCACGTCTTCGGCGACCTGCGCGTTGATCAGCGTGCCGTCGAGCTCGGCCGGCGCGCAGACGGCGAGCTCACCGCGCCAGCGCCAGTTGAGGAACGCCCAGTCGGGCGGCACGAACGGGCGGCCGGTCAGCGCCGTGTACTGGTCGAGGATGGTGGCGTGCTCGGGACCGGCGAAGACGAAGAACGTCAGGCGCCGGCTCTCCGGTTGCGTGCCGGTTTCAAACTCAAAGCTGAGCGTCGTCGGGTCGGAGCTGGCGATGTCGTACAGGCCGGGCAACGTGCCGGCGACCGCAACGCCGTAGCCATGCGAGCTGTGGTAGAACGGCGCGTAGAGCGAGAAGGTCGGGCGAATGAACATCTCGACCGTCTCGCCGCGGCGATTGAGCGAGCCGACCTCGGCGGGGCGGATGTCGTCGAGCGGGATGTCGACCGCACCGGGCGAGAACAGCGGCGAGTCGCGCAGCCGTTCGGTGAGACCGTAGATCAGCTCGTCGGCCGGGCTCTCCCAGCGCTCGCCGAGCGCGGTGGCGGTCTGCGCATCCGGCGGCTCGATGCTGACCTCGAGCGTGCGGTCGCTGCGAAAGCGCACGCTGACCGAGGCAGTGCCGCCCTCGGTGGTGGCGACGGCAAACGACAGACCGCCATCGATCGGCGCATCGGATGTCACCGCGGCCAGGCCGTGTCGCGTGCCGTCGCGCTCGTAGAAGAAGCCGCCCTGCGCCTTCTCCGCAGTGAGCAGCGCACCCAGGGCATCGTAGACGGCGAGGTGGAACTGCGGCCGCCCGATCTCGACCCGCATGGCGCGTGTGCGCAGCGCGATGGCGTCGTCGGATCGATCAATTTGCACGGGCACGGCCGGACATTCACCGAGCGCGCTGCCGACCGCGCGCACGAGCTCGTCGATCATCGCGCGCCCGTCGGGCGTGAACTCGAGATCACCGCAGCTGGCGAGATTCGCCGTGCCGAGCGCGATGTTCACCGCCAGGACGAGCTCGTCGACGCTGACTTCAGCGTCTCCATTGCAGTCGCCGACGCACGACGCGTTCGCCTGCATCGGCAGGAGGAGAAAGGCGAGCAGGAGCGCGGTGTGGACGCGGCGATACCAATGTCTACGGATCATGCCGCACTCTACAACGCCGCCCGCCCGGTGGGGCAATCCCGATCCCCTGTAGAGTCTGAAGGCCCGCCGCGGGCCCAAAGCCTTCCCCCCTTGCGGGGGAAGGTTTGGATGGGGGGTAGTGAAACATCCGCGCAGCGGCTCAATCGTCTTGCCTGCTCGCGCGGCGCGGGCACAAGCGGTACCGGATCGTTGAATCACCCCCACCTCGGTCCTCCCCCGTCGAGGGGGAGGAGGTCGGAATGTCAAAGCCGCGGCAACTCCGCCAACGCCTCCACCTCGCGCAGCTGGCGTGCGAAGACCGCGGGATCCAAAGTCGGCAGGGCGCAGACGCGGCGCTTGCACACGTATGCCGTCGGCTTGCCGCCGCGGGCGGCCTTGCCGTCGAGCAGCGGGATGAGCGCGGCCTGCGCCGTGAGCGACGGGCCTTCGGTCGCGACGACGAGAATGCGGTTGGGCACGAAGATGCGGCGCAGCTCGGCAAGCAGCGGCTCCGCCTCAGTTCGCGCCCCGCGAGTAATGACAACGATCTCCTTCGGCGCATCGAGCCAGTAGTCGACGGCGAGCAACATCTCGGACAGCGCGCCGGGCGCGTCGCGCAGCGTGGTGCCGAAGGCGCGCAGCGTGCGCTCGGCGCGCTGGCGATAGCGGTCATCGCCGGTCAGCTCGTGCAGGCGCTGCAGGTTCAGCGCCTGCACCGAGTTGCCCGACGGCTCGGCGCCGTCGTAGGAGGGCTTCTCGCGCGCCAGCAGCGTCTCGTGGTCGTCGCTGGTGGCGAAGTAGCCGCCGGCGCGGTCCTCGTAATGCGCCGCCAGCACCGCATCGAGGGCTTGCGCTTGCTCGAGCCAGCGCAGTGTGCCGGTGGCCTCGTACAGGTCGAGCAGCGCGGCAATCATGAACGCGTAGTCGTCGAGATACGCCGCGTGGCGCGCCGCGCCGGCGCGATGGCTGCGCCGCAGCCGCCCGTCCGGGCGCATCTCGGTGAGCACAAAATCCGCCGCGCGCGCGGCGGCGCTGGCATAGGCCTCGTCGCCGAGCACGAGGGCCGCCTGCGCGTAGGCGGAGATCATCAGCCCGTTCCACGCGGCGAGGATCTTGTCGTCGCGCAGCGGCGCCGGACGCTTGGCGCGGGCGGCGTAGAGCACATCCTTCGATTCCTCGACGACGGCGCGCACCCGCTTCGCCGGCACGCCGAGCTCGCGCGCCACCGCATCCAGTGGCCGGGGCGTGTGCAGGATGCTGCGGCCCTCGAAGTTGCCGGCGGGCGTGACGGCGTAGTAGGCGGCGACGATGCGCGCGCGTTCGGCGCCGAGCGCCTCCGTCAGCTCCGCCGGCGTCCAGGTGAAAAAGTAGCCTTCCTCGCGCTTGCCCGACGGCGTCAGACTGTCGGCGTCGGTCGCCGAGTAGAACGCGCCCTGCGGTGACGTCATGTCGCGCCCGACGTAGCGCAGGATGGCGCGCGCAACGCCGGCAAAGTCGGCGCGGCCGGTGACCTGAAACGCCTCGAGGTAGGCCCGCGCCAGCAGGGCGTTGTCGTAGAGCATCTTCTCGAAGTGCGGCACCAGCCACTGCGCGTCGGTCGAGTAGCGGTGAAAGCCACCGCCGACCTGGTCGCAGATGCCGCCGGCGGACATGTGCTCGAGCGTCAGCACCGCCATGCGCAGGCTTTCCGCATCGCCACTGCGGCGCTGGTAGCGGAGCAGGAAACGGATGGGCAGATTGCTGGGAAACTTCGGCGCGCGGCGCATGCCGCCGTCGCGCTCGTCGAAGCCGCGGCGGTACAGCGTCGCCGCTTCGTGCAGCACGGCGGGCCCAGGCAGGTCGCCCGACGCGGGAGCACCCGCCAGGTCGGCGCGAATCTTCGCCGCCAGACTGGTGGCTGCCTCGGCGACGCGGTCGGGCTGCTCGCGATAGGCGGCCTCGACCTTGCGCAGCACGGTCAGGAAACCAGCGCCGCTGCCGCGCGCACCGTCGCGCGGTGGGAAGTAGGTACCGCCGTAGAACGGCTGGCGATCGGGCGTGAGCCACACCGTCATCGGCCAGCCGCCGCCGCCGGTGAGCGTCTGCACCGCGCTCATGTAGATCGCGTCGACGTCCGGGCGCTCCTCGCGGTCGACCTTGATGGCGACGTAGTGCTCGTTCAGGTAGCGCGCGATCTCCTCGTCCTCGAACGACTCCTCCTCCATGACGTGGCACCAGTGGCAGGTGGAGTAGCCGACCGACAGCAGCACCGGCCGCCCGAGGCGTTTGGCAGCCGCGAAGGCCTCGTCGCCCCACGGATACCAATCGACCGGATTGTGGGCGTGCTGCAGCAGGTACGGACTCGAGCTGGCGAACAGCCGGTTGGTGTATTTCGGTGTGCCGTCCGCATTGAGGTGGCGCGTGCGCGGCCGGTAGTCGGGCGGACGTTCGTTCCACGCCGAGCGCAGTTGCTCGACCAATGCCGGCGATGGCGCGATGGCGCCGGGCAGTGGGTTGGCGATCCACGCGGGGCCCGACGGCGGTGTCTGCGCCGCGCCGGCGAGCGGGGCGACGACGGCCAGCACCATCATCAGGAGTGTCGGGGCACGGTGCCGATGCGTGACGAACATGGCGCAGCTGCTCTAGCTCGCCAACCGCGCACTGCCAATCGACTGGCTTTGCCCGTCAATTGGTGCGGTCCTACTGGTTCCCTCCGTCGGGCATTTCCCCCCTCTTTACCAAGGAGGGGGTTAGGGGGAGGTCGTTCTTGGATAGCGATTCAAAAAGCTACCTCCCCTAGCCCCTCCTTGGAAAGGAGGGGGACCCGACCACCGCCCCCCGTGCTTCGACGAGCTGCCAATGAACCTCATGTGTTCTGAGGGACGAGCGCTACGAGGGTGAGGCCGAAGTTGCGGGCATTGCGTTCGAGCCGCTTCATGCACTGGGTTTGGTAGGTCGCCTCGTAATGCTGCAGTCCGCGCTCGACGTAGGCGAGACCATGGATG